>CAYQZD010000039.1:0-32053 GCA_964421875.1 uncultured bacterium | reverse complement strand
TATTCAGTTAAAACTGACATTTGAGTTCATATCGTACTAATTGGGACTCTTAAACTCCGAAGCAAATCACTTACCCTTTGGTTGAATGTTTCAAGCGAATAATACACAATCCGGGTCTTACTAATTTTATTGATAATAATTTCAATTATTTACCCCATTCAGGGGTCATAATATATTAACTTTTCTTGTTAATAATGTCAAGTTTTTTTCTTAAATAATTATATCTACCGCTGACTGGCTGTATATATTTATTTTTTCATGGAGAGTGTGAGGGCTCGATAAAAACCTATATTCATTCTTTAAGTATCTGTTTCCCCAAAGGTTTATGCGTGCTGTCGATTCTCCGCAGTCGACAGCAATTACAAGATTTATATGTATATGGCGCAGGGTGCTTGATATCCTGCGCCACATTGACAGCCTTTTTAGGATCGATATATGATGAAGTTCTAAAAAAAATCCCCGCGGGTTTCCCGGCGGGGATTTCTAACTTAAAACTTCCGACTCGAGACTAGCAACTCGAGTATCGCAGTTCGCACTTACTTCACCAGCGCCATCTTCTGAGTGTCGCTGAAACCCTCCGCAGTGAGCTTGTAGAAGTAGATGCCGGAAGCCAGGCCGCTGCCGTCAAAGACAAGCCGATGCGCGCCGGAATCATACCTGCCATTCGCCAGTGTCCCGACTTCACGACCTGTTATATCGAACACGCTCAGCAATACTTTACCCGCTTGCGGCAGGGTGAAATTTATGGTGGTGGTCGGATTGAAGGGATTGGGGGATGCGGCGCAGAGCGAATACTCGCTGACGGATAGGTTAGCCTCTTCGTCAAACCATCCGGATACAGTCCAGCTCCGGTATTTACTGGCGGCATCTCCCGCCAACTTAACGAAGTCAAAGGTGTCATAGCTAACCACCGAATCAGGATAACTTCCGGCTTTGCCAATGTAAGTGTAGTTACCGGACGGTGCGTTACCGGGGACAGTCTGGGTGACGATGCGCATCACGGTCTGGCCCGGAACGATGGGAATGCCTGTGCGCAGAACCAAGGGTCCGATGACCGCGCCGCTGGGAATTATCACTTCGGTCCAGCCATCGAAAGTCCATACTACTGAATCTGCATTATGGATTTCAGCGTCGAAAGTTAGCGTTCCTCCCCCGACGGGTATTCGGATAGGGGGATTATGCGGGGTGAGAGCGACATTCAGCAGCGCTGAACTGGCAAGACGAATCAGATAGAAATCGGATAAACCAGCGCCAAAGGATTCGGTCATTCCCGCAATAATACAGCCCCCATCTCTGGTTTGCTGAATACTATAGCCTTGGTCCGAAGCGGCTCCGCCATAATTGCGAGTCCATAGAGGATTGCCAAGGGAATCGGTTTTAAGGACATATACATCCCAACCACCTGCGCCATAGGATTCAGTAGAACCCACTATTATATACCCTCCATCGTCGGTCTGTTTAACATCGTCTCCCAGCTCGTCACTGCTGCCACCATAAATGCAGGTCCAGAGCGTATCTCCAATGGAATTGGTCTTGACCAGATAAATATCACTCCCACCGGCGCCATAGGAATATGTATGACCTACTAAGATATACCCCTCATCGTTTGTTTGACGAACAGACATACCGCGATCATCACCGTTTCCGCCGTAGGTTCTTGTCCAGAGTGTGTCTCCTATGGAATCGGTTTTAACCAGGTATACATCATAACCCCCAGCGCCGAAGGAATTGGTATATCCCACTGCAATGTATCCGCCCTCCGCAGTCTGTTGAACGCAACTGCAGTAATCGTTTGAGCTTCCACCATATGTGTTGGTCCATTGAGCCACACCGGTTGAGTTGGACTTTACCAGGTAGCAATCATTCCCTCCTGCGCCGAATGAACTGGTGTATCCGGCAATAATATACCCCCCATCTGCAGTCTGCTGAACATATTTACCGTTATCGCTGCTGTTTCCACCGTATACTTGAGTCCACAGTGTGTCTCCGTTAGAGTCAGTCCTTACTACATAGTAGCTAAAAAACGGTGGCGAACTCATAGAAGAGCCTGCAAGTATGTACCCTCCATCCGTGGTTTGCTGGACACAATAGCACATATTCGGATAGGAATTTCCATAAGCGCCTGCCCAGACTGAATCTCCGCAGGAATCGATTTTAACCAGATAATAATCCAGCGACCCGGCGCCATATGATTCGGTAGTCCCTGCTAAAATATACCCTTCATCCGTAGTCTGCTGAACACATAAGCAGCCTTCATTGTTGCCCCCGCCAAAGGTGCGGGTCCAGAGCGTGTCCGGCGCCTGGGCGAAGATGGGAAGGGACAGAAATAACAATCCCCATAATGCTAACAACAGTTTTTTCACTGTTACTCCTCCTAAGTGTAGGTTTTGATTTACTATCTATTGGCATGATGCAACCATCATGTAATTGTAGATCGGGGTAATTTCGGTGGTAGATTGATAGTATGAAGTTTATGGTCCTATTAGACAAATAGAATAGGACTATTAGAGTAATCGAATGTCAAGAACATAGAACACTCCATAGACTCCCTAAATTATTAATCGCCGCCGGTTTACCGGCGGGGGTATAAATCGTGAATTTCAAGGCGAAATCTAATTACGCCATTGTTTTTATTTAACTAACACCATCTTCTGCGTAGCGCTGAAATTACCGGCGGTTAGTTTGTAGAAGTAGATGCCTGAAGATAGGTTTGTGCCTTCAAAGACAAGCTGGTGCGCGCCGGAATTGAGCCAGCCGTTTGCCAATTCCGCCACTGCCCTGCCCTGCACATCGAAGACAGTCAGCATTACTTTCCCTGCTTGCGGCAGGGTGAAGCTGATGGTAGTGGTCGGATTGAAGGGATTGGGTGAAGCGGCGCAGAGCGAGTATTCGCTGACGGATAGGTCAGCCTCGTCCCCGAACCAGCCGGTAACCGTCCAGCCCGTATTGCTGCCGCCAGAGGCGTCCCCCGCCAGCTTGCTGAAGGGGAAATTGTCGCTGCGGAAAACCGAGTCCGGGAAAATCCCGACATAGCCCCAATAAGTGTAATTTCCCGGCGGAGCGGCTGAAGGAACGTTTTGACCAAGGGTGCGCATCAAGGTCGCTCCTGCAGGGAACAGGACATTAGTACGCATTACCAGGGGGCCGTAATGCGCTCCGTTAGGCAGAACGACATCGGTCCAGGCATCGAGCGTCATTGGGTCCTGCAGGTTGTTTTCGATGGTGGCGTCGAAGGTGAATCTACCGCCTCCGGGGGCAATCTGAATAGGAGGATTATGGGGGGTTAGAATCAACCGGAAATTGGTCGGCCCACCGGGCAGGTCGCCTCTGAAGGTATTGTAATAGGTAGTGGACAAGTCCCGGCCGCCGCAGTCGATTAGATAATGGTCAGTTTCGACATAACAAGCCACATTTGTGCCGGTGGTGGCGCTCCAGCGTGGGGTTTCAATAGTCCAGGTATCGGCGGTGGTGTTATAGACCTGAACCGTGTCAGTGGCGGGAATGCTGGTGGCATTGCCTCCGCCTCCCCCCACGAGATATATCAGGTTCCCGTCACAGGCGGTGTTGAAACAATTAAAGGAGGAGGCTTTAATCATCGGCGCCATTGTCGCCCAGGTATTGGTGGCTGGATCGTAGGCATAAGTGGTATTAGTGTAACTGCCTAAGCTGCCCCCCAGAACATAGAATTTTCCGTTAGCGAAAGCCCCGCCGGCATACCCCCGCCCCTGAGGAAGATTGGCTAACTGCTCGAAAGACTGGGTAGTAAGGTTGAATCTGTAAACCAAGTCAAGATTTGTGCTGAAGGAACAGGCGCTGTAAATAAAATTGCCTTCGTCCCAAGCTATCGCGTTCATACAGGTGGTTATGGGGTACTCGGCAACGTAACTCCATACCCCTGTGGGGCCGCCTCCGGTGGGCGTGAACGCCTGGATGGTGGTGGCCATCGTTGCCGGCCAGAGATATAGCATTGAATCCCCTACTACTGCCGCCACCCAGTTTGAGCCGGTTATAGTGGGCGCGCTGGAGGTCTCCCACTGCTGGGTGGTAAGATTAAAGGCCAGCGCAGTGCTGCCGCCGCCGGTTCCCTGACCGCCGAAAATATAGACATAGTTGCCTATCCTTCCGATTCCCGCGCGGCATACGGTAACCGGAGCATCGGGGAGATTGGTCCAGGTTATGGGGTCCATCGCTCCGCCGGAATAACCGGGATGGTTCCAATCCGAACCAAGGGCTGCTGACACCTGGTTCTCGTTTAGACCCAGTTCTTCAAGCGCCAGTTTATCCAGCGAAAGGCCCGGGCCCGCAACCATAAGTAAAGCGGCTGAAATCAGGATTGTTAGAATACTTTTCATCTGATTACTCCTCCAAAAATTAATGTTAATTGAAGAGATAATATGAAATGATTGCTCTCCTGATATTTGAAAACCCTACTAATTTTACCCCATTCAGGGGTGATAATATAATATGTTTTCTTTAGAGAAATGTCAAGTTTTTTCTCTTTAAAATAATTAAGATTATCCCTTGAACTGGCAAACAAAATCCCCGCCGGATTCCCGGCGGGGATTTCTTGAGACTTGAGACACGAGACATAAGACTTATTTCACCAATATCATTTTCCGAGTGGAATTGCAGTCTCTCGCTATCAGCTTATAGAAATAGACGCCGGAAGCCAGCCCTTCGCCGTTGAAAACAACGCTGTGGTGACCGGCGGATATTTCGCCGTCAATCAGGGTCGCCGCTACCCTGCCCTGCACATCATATACAGTTAGTAACACGTTGCCCGCTTCCGGATGGGTGAAGCTGATGGTCGTTGTGGGATTGAAGGGATTGGGAGTACAAGGGTGAAGGATGAATTCTGAAGGATGAATGGCGCTGATAGCTTCATAGTCGAACCAGCCGTAAACCGCCCAGCCTTGGTTGTGATTGGGAAGGGCGTCTCCGGGGAGTTTAGTGAAGGGGAAGCTGTCGGAGGTGATAACCGAATCGGGATAGATTCCGGCTTTACCGATATAGATATATGTGCCCGGCGGCGCGTAATGGGGAATATATTGGGCAATACCGTTTCGCGTAATAGTCTGGCCCGGCTGAATCTGCAGGCCTGTTCGCAGTATCAGCGGGCGCGGGTAAGTCTGACCGTTGGGAAGGATTACCTGGGTCCAGACATCGAAATTGACGGGATTGCCGGCGCTGTTTACAACTTCAGCGTCGAAATTAAAACTTCCTCCACCTGCCTGGATTTGCACGGGAGGATTGCCTGGTAAAAGAAATATCAGGAAGGAGTGCGGGTAGTAGAACCTTCCTATGTCCGCTACCGTGCTGTCGGGGTCGAGGGGGCTGGCGGGATCTCCGGCATCGATACAGGGTGAGCCGGTTTGCAGGTGAAAATCTCCGTTCTGCCGGTCGACGAAAAGCGGATCGAAGAATATATTATAATAGGTATCGCAGGAGTCGCCATTGGCGTTGACTCCGGTTAAGACGCCGATATTTGCCGGAATGCCGGTTCCGGTGAAATTACCACCAAGATTATCGTAAAAATCGGAATATGTGATGGCCGCCGATGAATTCCCGGTGAAGTTTATAGCGCCAGCGCCGGTATTGCTCTCTACAATGGTATTGACCATTGTGAGAAAACTGGTGCTCTCCATTTTAATAGCTCCGGGACCGGCAGCGCTGATGTTTCCGGTAAAAGTGCAGTTGGTGATTACAGGATTGCCATGATAGAGGTGTAGCGCGCCGCTGCCGCTGCCGGTTGAGGTGTTGCGGTGAAACACGCATCTATCGACCACCTGATTGGAACTCTCAAAATAAATTCCTCCGCCCATACTGGACGAATTGTCCTGAAAGAGACATTCCTTGAAGACAGGCGTGCAGTCCGACCCGACTTCGCATACGGCGCCGCAGTCAAAACTGGAGAAATTCTCGATGAAATCACAGTTCAGAAATGTTATATTGGAATGATTGTAATAGACTCCTCCACCGAAGGCGAGTATGCCGCCGGTGGAATCGTTCCGAATCACGCAATTCCTGAATACCGCGCTGGAATTCATGCAGTGAATCCCTCCGCCAAAGCCGGCTGAGCCTGTGGTTTTACAACCGACTATCCGGCAGTCTTCAAGCACAGGCGAGGAATTATCGCAGAAGATACCTCCTCCCTGGCCGATGGAGGCTGCATCGACGCATCTTTCGATGATACAGTTGATTATTTTAGGATTCGATGAACTCACCATCTTCATCCCACCTCCACCATCGCCGGCGTAACCGTTGATGATTTTAAAGCCGGAAACCACCGCTGAAGTATCTTCGCCGGAATGAAAATAGAATCCCCTGCCGCTGTTTTGACAGTCGATAACGCAGCTGTCGGGACCGTTTTCCGAAAGGACCAATATACTCCTTCCGCCAAGATCGAGGTTTTTATTGCCCGTTCCGGTATAGGTTCCATCCGCCACCAGGACCGTATCGCCGTTGACAGCGGCGGTTATGGCTGATTGGATTGTCGAATATTGACTGGGAACCCGGAGTGTTGCCGCCAGTGATATCTGCCACATCAGCGTCAATCCGAGGAGAAGCGCGAGTTGTTTTTTCATTGTCATTCCAAGTTATTTAGGCAAGTATAGTATTGAAGGATTTATCGCTTGGATCAATTTATGTCTGCTGACTATATGAAGATATACACAATTATAGTCATTGTCAAATACTCATATCTATAAGAGAATCCCCGCCAGTTTACCGGCGGGGATTTCATACGAGTCGACAGCCTGTCCGACAATATGTCATGCTGAGCGAAGCGAAGCATCTGCATTTTTGTAAGTTATTAATAAATAAGAGATTTTTCACTGCGTTCAGGTAGTATGAAAAAAGTGTGCACCTTACTTGAGAAGGTATTATATTGTTCCAATCAAAGCAACAACAAATACATTTCAAGAGGTGCACAATGGAATATATGGGACTCGATGTTCATAAGCAATATTCTGTTGCTTGTGTATTCGATGAATCTACCGGCGAAACGAAGCGCTACAAGCTGGACAACAGCCGGGCTGAATTTCAAAAGCTGTTTTCTCTACACCCGGAAACCAGGGTGGTGATGGAAGCGGGCCGGTCTTCCTATACGGTCTATGACACCATCGAAGACCTGGTTTCCGACATCCGGATGGCTAATCCTTTGCAGGTCAAGGCGATAGCCTGGGCGGTGGTCAAAACTGACAAGGTTGACGCCGAGACCTTGACCAAACTGCTGCGGGCGGATGTGGTGCCCCAGTCATACATCCGGGACGAAGAGAACAGGGAAACGCTCTATCTGCTGCGGCAGAGAATGTTTTTTGTCAAAGTAAGGACGATGGTCAAGAACCGGATTCACGGCATCATCGACCGGCAGCCGGAGGAGATACGGTTTTCCAAGCCCCAGGTATCCGACCTTTTCGGCAAAAAAGGGAAACAGTGGCTTAGGAACCTAAAACTCTCCCCCCTCGCCTCCAGGACGTTGAATGAGAAACTTGAAATGTAGGATTTCCTGGACGAGAAGATTCTGAGCTACAACCGGCTGCAGTATAAGCTGGTTAAAGACGATCCCATCGCCAAAAGGCTGGCTACTATCCCCGGTATAGGGCTACTTTACGCCCTGCTCATCAGGACGGAAATCAGCGACATTGACCGTTTTCCTGATAGTTCAAGGCTGATCGCATACGCGGGACTGGCGCCTTCCGTCTCCGCCAGCGGGGGCAAATCTTTCAACGGGAGGCTGCCCCGGCAGTGCAATCATTGGCTGAAGTGGGCTTTGATCGAAGCGGTCTATCCCGCTATCAAGAAGGATTTCTGGCTGAAGAATAAATACAGCAGGATAGCGAGAAGGAAAAATCCCAATACCGCTAAGGTCGCCACCGCCAGACTTTTGATGACCCTGGTTTACAGAATCTGGAACTCAGACCGGGTTTACAGTGAAACAAAGCCCTTGCAAGGTAAATCGATAAATCGGATGCCCCTCAGTCATTCTTAAGGGACTGTGTCGGCTAAAACCGTTTTCCTCCTACGCGCTGACGACAATAGATAATCATCGCCCATCATTGACACGCGCAAGCTTTGGCGCTGCATCGCGGAAAACCGCCGACCGGCCGCCTTCACGTTCAGGTTAGGGCATCCGGTTCCCGATATTACCTTATCAGCTCAGAGGCTGCTCAATAGAAGATTGGAACTAACTGTAATACCAAAATTTCTCAAAGAACCGGGAACTTTCTTCATAGAAGAATGACAAAACTTATGTGCTGCAGACTCCCCGCAGTCTGCAGCATTACATATTATTTCACAGTCGCAGAGTGCGGAGATCCTGCGCCACAGTAAAGGGCGTTTTTACGGAATTATCATACAGACTGCGGGTACCCAACACCGCTGTAATGGGATTTCGGATACAAGCCCTTTTATAATCGCTATATGAGGGGATTTCGATATAAGTTAATATATTCAGGTGAATTAATGCAAATGAAGGCGGGTAAAAAGAAGGACGCGTGGAGGTTTGCTGTCTGATTCGAATCTCTAAGCGCATCAATCTCGGCGGATTCTTGTGAAAACCGCCACGGCAATGGGGATGGGCCAGACTATGACCAGAACTATTCTGCCGACGATGTGGGTGCAGAGGTAGAAACTGAGTCCTATGAACAAAGTGGCGGCGATGACCATAGTCCACTTTTCGCGCAGGCTCAATCCCCTACCCTCCTCCCAGGCAGTGATGGTTTCTCCAAACCAGCGGTTATCTCGCAGCCAGCGGTGATATTTTCGGCTGCTGCGAGCGAAAAAGTAAGCTGCGAGCAACACCAGGGGAGTGGTGGGAAGCAGGGGAACGAAAAGCCCGATGAATCCCACGCCAACGGCGATGGATCCGAAGATACTGAATAAACGCTGTTTGAGTTTGCTCAACATATCGATCATACTGTGGAAAATATTTATCCAAACACAGGTGTCCGCGTTACTGTTCTGGCAGATCTTGCACGCCTTAAGCGGGTGTGACCTGCCAGCTTCTGTCATGCGCTAAAGACCTGACTGAACGAATATGGTTCGTTCACCCTAACCACCATTACAGCCACTCCACTTCGCCGGATTCAATATCATAGAAGGCGGCGAGCGCCATCACCTCCCCAGTCCTGATTTTATCCTGAATGAGAGGGCTTTCGGCGATTATTTCCCGGAGAGAATTCAGGGCGTTTTCTTTAGCGGCCTGCTGAATGAGGTCGTATTCGCTGAGTTCGGGGAATTTTTCGCGGGCGGCGACGGCAGCGGGTAAAATTCTGTCGATAACGTACTTCACTACCGGCGAAACTTCGTTCCCTTTGACCGCCATAGACACGGCTCCGCAGTCGCGGTGCCCCAGCACGACAATGAGTGAAGCGCCTCCAAGTCCGACTCCAAGCTCAACGGAAGCGATAGTTGTTTGGTCGCAAACGTTACCCGCATTCCTGACGATGAAAAGGTCTCCAATGCCCTGGTCGAAGATATACTCCGGCGGGGTGCGCGAATCGGCGCAGGTTAGAATTATCGCTTTGGGTTTCTGGCCGGAAGAGGTTGTTTCCCGACGGCGGTCAAGACTAAGGTTGGGGAAAGTCGATTTCCCGGCGATAAAGCGGCGGTTACCGGCTTTGAGGATTCCGAGGATTGCTGAGGGGGATTCCATTCGGTTGTCCTTCTGTATTTATATTACCGTCAATATTAGATACATGATTGTCCTTTTATATAACACATCGCCCTTCGGAGTATTCTTCTCCGAGGCGCAATTTTACACTTTAAAGCGTATTATTTACCCCTGCATCATCGGAATATTTCCCCTGCCATCAGCCGGGTTCGTTAGGATCGACGATGCCGGTATAGTATTCATCCACCTGACGGGAGCCGGAACGCATAAAGCGGACGATGCGGTGCATCCACTCCCGGAAAGGGGAAAGATATACGAGATAAGTGATAAGTTTACTGTGAAAACCCAGTAGGGCAAGGTAATCGAAGGGATCTCGGCGATATTTGAAATTATGGGTTTTAAACTGTGCGGGGTTGGTGTTGAATTCGATTTGGACAGGGGTACGGGGGCCTCGGTTCAGTTTCCAAGCCTGGCGGATGTAACAAATCCTCGCGGGGTCCACATCCATTAAATCCATCAGCGCGATGTCGGCGGTGTAGGGAGAGTCGGCGGCCATCACCAGGTCCATTTTCACCGGTTCGCCGAAAACAGGACCGTTTATATCCAGGAAGTATTCGCCGTCGATTACGGCGATACGGGATTTGTAAACCTCGATGATTTTATTGATGGCGTGGCGGAAAAAGAAGTGGTTACGAAGCCTCATCGAGTCGGCGACGCACCCCCAATGGTTTTTTACCGCGCCGGTGAATCGGGTAACAAAGTGCATTTTAGGAACGGGAGCGCTGATGGTCATATCGGCGTTTTCCGCAATCTCCTTCGAGAGGGGTATGGGGGGATAGCGCTTTCCGTCTCCCGGAACTTCGATGTAGATTTTTTCTTCGTTGGTGATATTGATGAGACGGACGTTCCTGTCGCCGCAGATTTCATATAGATTATGGGTTTCGAAGGCTTTTTCCGCGGGATAGGAATTGTTGCCGCCGTCGGCTTCGATGACGGTCAGATGCGGGGTGCGCTCCTTCAGGACATCGAGGAGGGCGACGATGAAGCGGGGCGAAGTGGTCACACCGGGGCGGTATTCGGGAAATGTCAGGTTGGGTTTGATATAGATGCGGCTGTCGGGGAAGATGGAGTTTTTCCAATCGACCCACTCCAGGCAGTCTCGGATTTTCTCCCTGAGGTTATCATCGGTGGTACGTTTTATCGCCGCGCGGAAAGGCATAATGGAGTTCACCGGTTTTCAGGTTGGAAGGTTTGTATGTTATGCTGCACTGTATAACTGATACAATCCAACACTCTTTAGGCAAAGACGGCGGGCTTAACAGCCCGCCGTTGGGAACACTTTATCGAAAAAACATCAGTCTTCCGCTGTCTGATATGAAGGTAGCTTGGGCGCCACGGTTTCGCCGGGGTACTGGCCTTCGCGCCACCCGTTCTTGCGGGGGTGAGCGGTTACTTGGGGGATGGAATTCAGGAGGTATTCCTTGTCATAGTAATTCTCGGCGCTGAAACGGTCGTAAACCGAAAACTCAACTACACCTGTGTCCATTCTGATGGCGTCTTCGGGGCAGGCTTCAACGCAGAGTCCGCAGAAACAGCACCTGAGGATATCGATTTCGAAGCGCGCGGGGTAGCGTTCAATCTTAGGGTCGGGCGATTCGGCGGCTTCGATATGGATGCAGTAGCAGGGGCAGACGGTTTCGCACATCATACAAGCCACGCACTTGGGAGAGCCGTCCTCCCGCTGCATCAGGCGGTGCCGCGTGCGCGACACCGGCGGAACATAACGGCGCTCTTCAGGGTAGTAGGTGGTTATCACACCGCCGCGGTCCTTACGCAGTTTCAGGGTGTATGCGATGACAGTGATGAGATTTAGCCAGAAGTGCTTATTGGTCACCCAGAGGCCCTTGAGGGCTTCGATGACGTATATTTTCTGCCAGAAATTGAGTTCTACGGTTTTTACGATGACCTTTTTTTCCATAAATCTGCCCTATACTAAGCCAGGAAAATGATAGCGGTTATAGCGATATTCAATAGTCCCACCGGAAGCAGTCCTTTCCAGCCCAGTTTCATCAACTGGTCGTAGCGGAAACGGGGAAAAGTCCAGCGGATAAGTAGTTGGAACCAGCAGAAGAAAGCGACCTTGACGAAAAAGGCGGAAACCTGAAGTAGAACGACAATCAGATGCGGCAGGTTCCACACCCATCCCCAGGGGAAGATAAAACCGGTGTCGTAAAGCCAGGGTACTTGCCAGCCGCCGAAGAACAGAGTAGTTAGCAGCATCGCGACCACAACCACTTCGATAAATTCGGCGAAGAAGTAAAGCCCGAATTTCATCGAGCTGTATTCGGTCCAGAAACCGACGATTTCTGATTCACCCTCCGGCATATCCATCGGACACCGCTTGGACTCGGCATAGCCCGCAATCAGGAAAAGGATGAATCCTAGAGGCTGGGTGAAAACGCCCCATTTGGGCAGCCAGCCCCAGAGGAGAGCGCCCTGTCCCTGGACGATGCCGGTCAGGCTGAGGGTTCCATAGACCATTATCAGCCCGATAATGGAGACTCCGAGGGCGATTTCGTAGCTTATCATCTGAGCACCGGCGCGCATCGCTCCCAGCATACTGAGCTTATTGTTGGAAGCCCAGCCGCCGAGGATGGTTCCATAAATCGAGAGCGAGGCAAACGCGAAAACCACCAGCAGGGCGACGTCGATATCCGCAACCACCAGCGGAACTTTATAACTCCCCAAGCGTAGGATGTCCCCAAAGGGAATCATCGCAAATATCGCCAAGGCGGATAAGAAAGTAATCACCGGAGCCAGGCTGTGAAGGAAGCGGTTCCCGGCGGGAGGAATGAAATCCTCCTTGGTAATCATCTTCACCGCGTCGGCGATGATGTGAATCAGTCCCGCGGCGGTGATACCTAGTATAGCGGCGCGGTTAGCGCCGATGCGATCCTGCATCAGCGCGCTTTCCTTGCGTTCAGCCCAGGTCAGCGTGGTGGCGTAAACCAAGCCGGCGGTGAGGATGAAGATGGATTTTATCAGAGCTTCGATAATTTGAAGAAGCATATCGTTCTGCAAAGGTTACAGGTTGTATATTGTTGGTAACAGTTTACTTATATTATACACTTATCGCTGTCATTACAGCTTGTCTGGAATCTGACAGTGAATACTATTAGTCATTCTGGCGAAGCCAGAATCCTTCTTCGTTCAGTTAGGTCTTTAGCGCAACGGAGACCTGACTGAGGCTGGCAAGCTATGGGAGAATAGACAGCTTAGTTAGTTCGAGACTTCCAGAAATCGTGTTGACAATCTCAGCTCTTCCCCAGCGTCCCTAAAGGATCGATTTCATCCCAGGTCAGTTCCTTGAACTTATCGGTCTTTGAAGCGAACTCTTCGAAGAGTTCGCGGTCGGAGAAGGCTTTGTACTTGTAACCCATCGCTCTCCCCAGCAGCAATATCGCCTGCCAGGCGGGGCGGGCTTCGCCGCGCGGGGCGAATGCGGCTCGGCAAATCTGAGCCCTGCCCTCGAAATTGATGAACACCCCGTTGGATTCGGCGAAAGTTGCGATGGGAAGAGCAAAATGCGCCGCTTCCACCGAAGGAACTCTTGTCCAATGCAAGATACCGAAAAAGTTGAGTCTCTTCAACGCCTCCATCCCCCCTTCGCCCAAGAGTTCCGCCGGGTCGCAGGCGACCGTTAACAGGTTCTTTATCTTACCGGATTTGACGCCTTCCATAATTTCATCAGCCGTCAGACCGCCCTCTCCGGGAACAAGACCAATGATTTCAGCGGCGAAGGAATTGGGATTGCGGTCTCTCATCTGAAGCTGTTTATCCAGAGGACCGGGCTGGACCGAGGGGAGACGATAATCCACGTTAGCCATACCCATTCTATCCGCCAGCCGTTTCAGGATATAGAGCGCGCCGGTGAAAAGCTGGGGCGCGAGGATGAGGGCGGTCTTGGGGCGGTTGGAGAGGGTGGCGGCTTTTTTCAAAGCGGCGGCCATCTCCGCCAGGGCGCTGTCCCAATCAGTTTCCGCCAACCCGTCTTCGCCGCGGACGAGGGGAGCGGTCAAGCGGTCGGGCGAATCGATAAATTCGAAACCGTATCTTCCCGCGTCGCAAAGCCAGAATTCGTTGACCTCCGGGTTATGGCGGGGTTTCAAGCGGAGGATGCGGGAACCGTTGCGCTTCCAGTCGTGACTCAAGTCGTATTGGATTTCGATGTTGCAGCCCCGGCTGCAGCCGGTACAGATGGAATCGACCTTTTTCAGATACCATACCCGCCGCTTGAAGCGGAAACTCTTGTCCGTGAGGGCTCCAACCGGGCAAAGGTCCACTACATTACCGGAATAGTCGTTGTCCAGCTTCTGACCGGGAAGCGGAGCGAGTTCTGCATTAGCGCCGCTGTTGAAAATACCGAGCTGGTCCTTTTCCGCGTATTCGCGCAGGAAACGGACGCACCGGGAGCAAAGCACACACCTTTCTGAGTCCAGCTTGATGTTAGGACCGATGTCCTGCGCCTTGTGTTTCCGCAGTTTGGGATCAGCGAGGCGGCTGGGCTGGAAATCATAAGCCATATAGTAATTCTGCAGCTTGCACTCCCCGGCGTCGTCGCAGATAGGGCAATCGATGGGATGGCTGAGCAGCAAAAACTCCAGCACGGAACGGCGGGTTTCCCGCACCAGCTCGGTGTCGGTGAAAACTTCCATCCCCTCGGCGACCGCGGTGTTGCAAGCCAATGAGAGGGCGCGCCGCCCCTTCATCTCCACTTCCACCTGGCACATCCGGCAGTTCCCGGCAATGGACAATGCAGGGTGATAGCAGAAATGGGGAATTTCCACTCCGGCTTGCCGGCAGGCGTCGATGAGGTTCAGTCCGGCGGGAAATTCGTGTTCAATATTATTGATGGTAACTTTGGGCATAAGGTTAAAATCTAAAGTGAACGTTTTTATAGTCTTAAAGTTTGAAAGTTCGAAAGCTCGAAAGTTAAAAAGTCTTATTTTGTAGGGTGGGCTTCAGCCCACCGGAATTTCAATAATTATCCGACTATTTGCATAAGATTCACATAGTCTCTACCCGATTTAGGCGCCGGTAGAGGTTTGCCATTCTTTTTATATAATTCGATGGTCTCTTCAATGATTTTGCATAATTCGGCAAATACTTCCAATTCATCATCGCCATGACACCCGCCGTAAAACAATTCCGGGCAACTCCCGATATAACAGCCGTCTTCTTCCGACCATTCGATTATTTTGACGAATTTATCTGATGAACTCATTTTTCCGACTCCTTAATTGCCAACTTCACCGCTCTTTCCTGATATTGTTTGGCGTCATCACCAAGTTTCCCGGATATCGTAATTGGTTTTAGAATATTTGGATGAATAAAATTTCTATGGTCCCCTTTACCGCCTCTATCAATAAAACCAGCCCTTTCGAGGTCTCTTATTAATTCTCTGATTCTTCTTGGCATTGATTGTTTTAATTATACCTTTAAGGTATCGACATGAATTTCGATCGAGCCCAGTTGTAGGTCGGCTTATTCAAAGCCGATATTATCTAATTTCGGCGCGCCTGAATTACCTAACAACACACCTTTATCTTCGCTTCAAACTCCGGGCGGAATTTCTTGAGGAAACCCCGAACCGGCATCGCGGCGGCGGCTCCCAGGGGACATATAGTCTTACCTTCGATGCTGTCGGCGATGTTCAGCAGCAAATCGATATCGCCGGGCTTGCCTTTCCCCTCGTAGATACGCTTGCATATCATATACATCCAGCGGGTGCCTTCACGGCAGGGGACGCACTGCCCGCAGGATTCGTGGTGATAGAAGCGGCTCAGAATCATCAACACCCAGGTGAGGTCGGTGTCTTCATCGATGACAATCACCGCTCCGGAGCCCGCCATCGAGCCAACCTTGGGCAGCGAATCGAAATCCATCCCCACATCGAGTTCGTCCGGTGTGAGCGGCGGCGTGGAAGAGCCGCCGGGGATGACTGCTTTGATAGCTTTACCGTTGCGCACGCCTCCGGCGTGTTCGTAGATGATTTCCCTTAATGGTGTCCCCATCGGCAGTTCGAACACTCCGGGATTATTGACATGCCCCGAAACGCCGACCAATTTGTTGCCCCCGTTGCGTTCCACCCCTAAATTGGCGAACCATTCGGGGCCGTTTTCGACGATGAAGGGGACATATGACAGCGTTTCCACATTATTAATAACCGTCGGTCCTCCAAACAGTCCCACCACCGCCGGGAAAGGCGGTTTCAAGCGGGGCCAGCCCTTCATCCCCTCCAGCGAGTTAAGCAAAGCGGTCTCTTCGCCGCAGATGTAGGCTCCCGCGCCGGGATGGGTGTACATATCCAGATTGAATCCGGAGCCGAGGATGTTTTCCCCCAAATATCCCGCTTTATAGGCTTCGGCGATAGCTTCATCCAGCACCTTCTTGCCGTAAAAGAATTCGCCGCGGATGTAAATATAGGCTTTGGGAAGTCCCACCGCAAAACAGCAGATAGCCGCGCCTTCGATGAGCAGATGGGGATCATGTTCGATTATTTGCCGGTCTTTATAGGTTCCGGGCTCGCCTTCATCGGCGTTGACACACAAGAATCGAGGCTTTTCAGACTGCTTGGGGACGAAGCCCCATTTCACTCCGGCGGGAAAACCCGCTCCCCCCTGCCCGCGTAGGTTGGCTTTTTTCACCCACTCGGTGATTTCCGCAGGTTCCATCTTGAGCGCTTTCTCCAGGCGGGTGTAAGCGCCCTTTCCACGGGCGACTTTGAGGGTGTGGCTGCCGGGAACTTCCCAGTTTCGAGATACCATTTTTTCCGCCATTAGGCCTTCCCTCCCTTCTTGGAACCGGCTCGGAGGTCGCGGATGATCTTCTCCAGTTTCTCCTCGGTCACGTTTTCGTACAGTTCCTCGTTAATCAACAATGAAGGCGCTCCCCCGCAGGCTCCTAGGCATTCCACCCGTTCCAGGCTGAAGACGCCGTCTTCGGTGGTGCCTTCGCCCTCCAAACCAAGCTGTTTCTGGATGTATTCGATAATATGCTCCGCGCCCAGCAGGCTGCAGGAGATATTGTGGCAGACGCGGATGTGGTATTTACCGCGGGGCTGGCGGGCGTACATATGGTAGAAGCTCCAGACCTCGTGCACCTTGGTCCGGGTCACACCGCACAGATGCGCCACCATCCGTTCAACCTCGGCGTCCACCAGTCCGAAATCCTTTTCCGCTAGGTGTAGCATCGGCAGAAGCGCGGCGCGGGGTTCGGGATAACATTTTAGCAGGGCTTGAGCTTGGGTCTTAACAGCGTTTGAAAAATCCTTGGGCAAGATATATACCTATATAATGCTGAATACTGAATTCTGAATATTAAAAATAAAATGCGATTCAATCATATCTACTTCAATCGCGATTTCAACTTTAATACAATAGAAACAAAAATAGAAATCAATTCATCGCTCTCTTTATATAAATCGACCAGTCTTTCTTTTTCAATTATACCTGTCTCTATGAGAAGTTCCATCCAATATTGAGTCTCTTCAAGTTCTTGTAATCTGCTTTGGAGTTTATTAATTAAGTCAGCGTCGGATTTTGCGCGGCAACCTTCACGAAAATGCGCTCCAACCGATGTTCCTGACCTGAGTATCTGCTTTCCAATTACGTTTGACTCGGTAGTCCGAGGCAGACTGCTGTATAGTCTAATAATCCTCAGTGCGAAATCCTTTGTCCGACCTTTCAAATCATCCAGCTTGTCTTTCTCTTTCTTCATAATTCAGTATTCAGTATTCAGTATTCAGTATTCAGTATTCAGTATTCAGTATTCAGTATTCATAATTACCTATCCAGCTCCCCGCCAATCATATTAATCGAGTCGAAGATGGGGACGATGTCGGCGATAAATGAGTCTTTCATCATATAATCCATCGATGCGGTCAGCGGCAGACAGGGCGGCCGGCAGCGCACCCGGTAGGGTTTATCCTCCCCATCCGAAACCACATAAAAGCCGACCTCGCCGTTGCCGCCTTCCACCGCCTGATAGATCTCGCCCACCGGGGGTCGGATACCGTGGCCGTGCATAATCAGCTTGAAATGGTTTATCAAACCTTCGATGCTGTTGTAAACCTTAAATTTATCCGGTAGGGCGACGCGCGGGTCGTCAATCCTGTAAGAACCTTCGGGAATCTGCTTCAGCGCGCGTTCGCAGATACGTAGCGACTGCTCCATCTCCTCCATCCGCACCAAATACCGGTCCATACAATCGCCGATGGCGCCAATAGGGATTTCGAATTCGATCTCGTCGTACACCAGGTAGGGAGTATCGCGCCGGACGTCATAGGACACTCCCGAAGCCCTGAGGCAGGGTCCCGTCCAACTGCGGTTTATCGCCTCCTCCGCAGGCATCATCCCCACATTACGCATCCGGTCGTAGAAAATCCGGTTCTTGGTCAGCAGTTTATCGATTTCCTTAATCACGCCCCGCACTTTTTTAAATCGAGGTTCGCACATTTCCGCGAAATTGTGCGGCAAATCGCGGGGCTGCCCGCCGACGCGGGTGGCGTTGGTGGTGACTCTGGCGCCGCAGATTTCTTCGATGAGTTCATACAAATACTCCCTGCCCTTCATACAATACAGCATCACGGTCATCGCGCCTAATTCCAGCCCCACAGCGGCAAGGTAGGTGATATGGTCGGCGACGCGGCTGAGTTCACAGGCGATAGTACGGATATACTGACCGCGCGGGGGAACCTCCACGCCCAGCAGCTTTTCGAACGCTAAAGCCAGTCCCACATTGTTGATGATAGGCGAGACATAGTTCAGGCGGTCGGTGTAAATCAAGGCTTGATTGTAGGTGTGAGTTTCACACATCTTCTCAAAGCCGCGATGCAGGTATCCCACCTGCGTGTCGCTCTGCAGGATTCTTTCACCGCTGGATTTCACTAAAAAGCGGATAATGCCGTGGGTAGCGGGATGGGAAGGTCCCAAATTAATCCACATTTCCCCCCAGCCGAGGTCGTCCACCGATTGGCTGAAGTCCACGCGGGGGTCAGTGATTTTCTCTTTGATTTCGGACATAAGCTATTTTGATTTCCCGGATTGGGATTTATTTTAGTCAGAAAAAAGTGTAAAAGTGTACAAGTGAGCAAGTGTACAAGTCCCCCCTCATTACCCCCCTCATTTCATCAACAGTGTTAGAATGAAACCAATCATTCCGGCTCGATATCGGTGCCGGAACCGCGCATCCCGGGATAATGGTGGCGTTCCATACCGATGTCGCGGTATTCAATCAGGGGCTGGCGCTTGTTGTACGGATAATCCTTTCGTAAGGGATAGCCCTTAAATTCATCATATAGAAACAGTTTCCGGGGGTCGGGATGGCCCTTGAAAGTAATGCCGAAAAACTCGGACACTTCGCGCTCGTACCAATTGGCGGCTTCGTAAAGGGAGCAAAGGCTATCAATTCGCGCGTCCGATTCCTCCAGCGGGACTTTGAGGCGGAAGCGCAGCCTCTTTTCGAAGCTGAAGAGGTGATAGACCACTTCGAAGCGGGGCCGGTCTTTCCCCGGATAGTCGGCGGCGGTGAGGTCGGTCAGGAAGTTGAATTGGAATTCCGGGTCTTCCTTCAAGCGTTTCACAATTTCCAGCAAGCCTTCACGCTTGATGACCACCGTGCGGTCGCCGCGGAAGCGGTGATGCGAAATCAGATACTGGGGGAATTCGCTTTGGATGAATTCAACCACCTTATCTTCGGGACCGTCCTCCACCGGGTCGGGGACCTGAGTCCAGTCGATTTTTTCCTGAAGGTCGCCCTCAATGTAGGCGGCTTTGGAGGGGTGTTTTGGTTTATCAGACATATAACTATAAATATTTTGAATCAGTCAAATATCTTATTTTGTTTTGAGGACGATTTGAATCCGGCGTTTTTAAAAGGGGAAATTAAGAATTCACTCGGTAAATTTGGTTTTTTTCCCGCAATTGCATCTTCAACTGTTAGTATTTGTATTTTGGAATAGTCTTTTCTAAGAACCTCAGACCTGTGAAATCCAAATCCCGCAGCTTCGGAAACCATAGGGCGAGTGGGCTCTTTTAAAGTGAGGAAAACACCCACCGCCGCTTCTTCTCTTTCAACTACGGAATTCAATTCCCTGATTTCTTTGACACCTACTTTACCGCTTTTAACCTGAACAATTACCTTTCTGATTTCATCTCTGCTGTCCCAGAAATAAATATAACCATCAATACCGGTATCCGGTCCTTTCTTTTTATCTCCATAGGGACGGGCGTCTATCAAGGATAGAGCCCAATATTGAAATTGGAATCGGTCTTGAAGAGCAAGTTCATTAGCGCCGGCAATATCTTTAGGTTCTCCGATTACATCATAGCTTTTATCCGGCTCTATCTCAAACATCCTTTTCAAACGGAGCTTGATTAGATTTATCGCCAGATGCGTTATGTCTATCCCAACCCACTGCCTGTTCAGACGCTGCGCCACTGCTATCGAAGTCCCGCAGCCGCAGAATGGATCTAATATGACACTACCTTCAGAGGAAGACGCTTTGATTATCCTCTCTAATAATTTCTCCGGTTTTTGCGTTGGATAACCCAGCCGTTCTTTAGCGGACTGGTTGATTATATCAATATGCCAATAGTCTTCTAAGGGATATCCTTCTTTAAGGTAATCGCGAACAACTAATTCAGGGTGTTTAATCTCCCATTCAGGATCAACATCTTTCGCCGACTGAATAGGACTTCCCTTGATACCTCTTCCCACCAACCTATAATGGCCGATATCGTCCTTGTATTTATATTTCTTGACAGTTACAGGCGATAAAGGCTGAATGTTAGCCTTCCAATCGAAAAAATATTTATCGCTTTTACTATAAAGAAATATCGTGTCATGCTTCTTACAAAAATATCGCTTGGATAACGGACGGGATTTATAACACCAGGTTACCTCATTAAGATAATTTCTTTTCCCGTAAATCGCATCCATCAGTATTTTAAGATAGTGGCTGGCGGAAGGGTCGCAATGCAGATAGATTGAACCGGTGTTTTTTAAAACGCGTTTCAATTCAATCAATCTAATACACATCATTGTCAAATACGCCATAACATCGCTGTGCTTCAAAAAACGGCGAAAAGAAAGCATTAATTCCACCACATCGGAAGGCGCTTCCTCTACAACCTGTTTATAGGTTTTCTCCGCCTCTTCAGTCCAACGCCATGTATCTTCAAAAGCGGTAATCTGCGCTTGTGATAGCGTTCCCGTAGGTTCTTTATAGAGCAAATTATAGTCCGCCTTCGAATTGAAAGGCGGGTCTAAATATATTAAATCAACGGAAGCATCGGAAATATAATTCTTTAAAATCTCTAAATTATCGCCGTAATAAAGTCTATTCCGCAACTTATCCTCTGCCGTTTTTCATTCCACTATCAATACCTATGTTCCTGCCCCTGTATCTTAGCCTGCAGTTTCATTATCCCGTCCAAAACCGCTTCCGGGCGGGGCGGGCATCCGGGGATATAAACATCCACTGGAATAGCGAGGTCGGAGCCTTGAACCACGGCGTAATTATCGTAAGGCCCTCCGCAGGAAGCGCAGGCGCCGAAAGCTATCACCCATTTAGGTTCGCACATCTGCTCGTAAATCATCCGCAGCACCGGCGCTATTTTCTGATTAACCGTACCCACTATCAGCAGCAAATCAGCCTGACGCGGGCTGAAACGAGGCAAAGCCGCCCCGAAACGGTCCAAATCGTAATTGGCGCTGGCCACAGACATATATTCCATCCCGCAGCAAGCGGTTACGAAGGGATAGACGAAGAGGGAGAATTTTCGAGCCCAGCCGATGGCGGCGTGGAGTTTGGTGGGGAAAGCGACTGAAGGAATTCGTTCTAACGCCATTCCAGGGCTCCTTTCTTCCAAATATATACCAATCCCACGGTGAGTATCAGGATAAATATTCCCATTTCGATAACTCCAAACCACCCCAGGGATCGGAACAGCACCGCCCAGGGATACAGGAATACCACTTCAATATCGAAAATGACGAAAATTACTGCCATCAGGTAGAATTTCACCGGAAACTGAATCTGAGCCTGCCCGATGGGTTCGCTCCCGCATTCGAAGGGCATTCTTTTAACGGGATTGGAGGTGTTTTTAGGACCGAAAAAAACCGAAAAGGCGTACATCATCGCCGTAATACCACCCGCAACGATGAGCAGCACAAGAACCGATAAAAATGGATTCATAACATTTTATATTTATAGTAGTAGGGTGGGTTTCAACCCACCAATTTACTCAAGTGTCGCAGAGTCCCCGCACTCTGCGGCATATAACCGTAATCATTAAACCGTAGCGTGGGTTTTAACCCACCATCATCTGTCATTGCGAGTCCGCCAGCCGGCGGACGAAGCAATCTTTACGTTATGTTATGCCTTTAGCGAAGCGGAGACCTGACATCTTCCCTCGTTCCCACGCCCCCGCGTGGGAATACATATCAATACCTGTCATTCCCGCGAAAGCGGGAATCCAGAGCGGGGCTCTTCAACGTGGACTTGTTACTTGTTACTTGACACTTAATGAGTGCCCGCCGGCCCCCCCGCACCCGCCGGATAATTCGTGTAATCCCTGTAATCCGTTGTGAATATTCACTCCAAATAAACAAAAAACACTAAAAACATCATCAGTAACATACTGATAATAAAAGACATATAAAAAACTTAAAATTTCTCCCCGAAAAACTTGACATTTGTTCAGATATTTCGCATATTACCTGTGAGGGGGCTTTAGAAAATTAAGCTGGCGGTGAATTCAATCGCTTCGCCTTCATCATCATCATCAACCGAACCGATGCCTCAGCCGCATACTATTGCATCTGCATAATATTGGACGTTAATCCAGCTCTTCCCAACCGCTATTCCGGCTTGAAATTATCCTTAGTGGCGCCGCATACCGGGCAGACCCAGTCGTCGGGAAGCTTTTCAAAAGGAGTGCCGGGTGGTACACCTTGCACGGGGCTGCCCTTTTCCGGCACATATGGGTAACCGCAGACCTGACAAATATACGTTTTCATTAGATTATCTACGGATGATAGTAATATATTACTTAGTGAAGAACAAGTGTCATTCTGGCCGCGAAGCGAGCCAGAATCCTTCTTTTCAGGAGGGATTCCGGCTGCGCCGGAATAACCATCCTGCTTAATACCTCATTAAGCGATAGCCTTACGAATAATGTTTTTATCCGATGTAGGAATTTTAAATCCTGCTTTACATACACTTCATACTCTTAGCGCGGCGAGTTCGCGGCTGAGGGTAATGATATGCCGCTTTTCCTCGCCGATGATAGCGTCGACCCGGTCTCTGCCAAATTTTTCAGGAACCATATCCCGCAGACCGAGATAGAACATAATCGATTCCTGCTCCAGGCGGATCGCTATTTTCAGGATTCGCTCCAGGGTTTCACCGCCCTTCAACTCCGCAGCAGGATTCTCCTCCACATTGAATACATAACCGTCGGCCATCGCCTGAATATAGGCGGCGACCTCATCGTCTCCGCTGAAAACAGCCGACTGCCACTCCGATTGAGACATACTGCGGCGCATTTCGATGAAGGTTTCAAGGTGTTCATCTTCCATCGCCGCCAGTCCGAGCAAAAGCTGTTCTGCGGGCGAGCCCGGTTTTATGATTTCCGCTGCTTTGCGGTAAAACTCTGCGCCATTGCGTTCTATCCTTTGGGCGAGGAGGAAGATTTCATCGGCGTTGAATTCAATAGGCATTGGGATTCCTATGGAATTACCTAATTCTCGGTCAGGATGATATTGTCGTATTCGATTTCGAAGCGCAGTTTGTGCTTGGCTTCTTCCTGCGCTAAGCCCAGAAGTGTATTCATCAGCTTTTCATCGGCGGCGGCTTGAGCCAAATCCGTGTAAAGCTTGAAAGCAGCCTTCTCCTTCTTCATAGCCACTATCAGGGCTCCCTGATAATCGAGTTCCTGGTCAGGGTCGATATCCACCACATAGTCGGCGATTTTCAGGTCCATTATCTTCTTATCGGTCGGCTTGAATTCTTTACCTTCCTTGATACCCAGAAGTTTGGCTTTGTGTCCCAGTTCTTCCTTGGCGAAACTCTGGAACACTTTCTTCATATATTCCTTATCCATTTTTTCCGCGAGGCCGGTGTAGAATTGGTAAGATTCCTCCTCACGGGCGATAGCGAATTCAAGGATTTCGTTTACCTTATTTTCCATTAAAAAACTCCTTTACTTGGTTAGCGGCAGCGTCGATACGCGAGCCTGTATTTCCCTTCTAAGTTGTTGAGGATTGCGCTATAAATCCTCTTAAGGCTTTTTTCACTCAATACTGTTCAGAATATATGCGCAGACCGCGACCGAATTAGATTCAAATTTTAAAATTTATAATTTTTTCTCATTAAAGTCAAAAATAGAATCTACGAAATTCTTCTGCCGCATATTTCAAATGCTGCGTTTAGTCTTAGCTTATTTCAGCAAGTTCCCCGGAAATATATCCAATTTCGAAGCATTATCTCTGAAAAAACCCGGGGCATTTTTTGTTATTCGATGTTCTGTGTCGCGCTCTGACTATCCGTACGGATACATCTGCTGTTTAATCTTGGACAGGTCGGACAGCAGTTCCTCGTGTTTTCGTTCGTCGGTAAGCAGATAATGTATGAGGTATTCCTGCACCATCATTTTCCTGCCTTTGAGTTTTCCCAGGGCTATTTCGGCAAGGTCGATGGTCTTCTGCTCGATTTGGATGTGCTTTTCAATCAAATCCCAGACTTCCACCAGCTCCTCGGTATTAAGCTGGATGGTTTCCTTCTCCAGGGAATCGCGGATGAATTCCTGGACACGGTAGTGCATCAGGGAATCGCGCTGGATGATTTCAGCCACCATACGGATGATGGGATTCCCGGTCTTCTCGATGATAGCTCCGGTGGAGGCGACGGAAGCGTTTTCCACCTTCATCCAATTGTCCATATTGGAAGCGATGGCTTCCTGGATTTCCTTGGTGCTCATTTTAATAATCCCCACATTATTAGTTAAAGTTGAATAAGGCTCATTTGCTTTATAGGTAACACTTTAGTCATATGAAGTCAACGAAAACTCTGCTGTCATTCCAGCTTTTCCGGATACTTCACAGACCTAAACTGTTACCTTTATATTAATGACAAACGACTTTATACTTTAACACTATCTTGCTAATATCAAACACTTATATCTGTTATCCTAACTGAGTAAAAAGATATTCAGATTGCATTAAGTATATATTATACAAGGAGATTATTCACACTTGTGATTTCATTTCAATACAGCTAAAAACTCAGACTTATCATCTTTAGGTTGAAGCCCAGATAATAATGGCTGTTATTCAGGTTCCGTGTCCCGTCCAGGCGAATCCAAATGAAACGGAACTTAAACTTCATTGAAGCTCCTATTTCCCCCTGATATTCCCGGTAATAATGTGGACTATAAACGCTATGTCCGGTTTCATCATAACCATCTATCCAGGTTCGGCCCAGGGCGCCGTTGAGGTAGAATTCATACTTATTATTAGCGCAGTAATCCAATCCCAGAATTTCAAACGGTATCGAAGTGAAACTATGTTCCCAGAAAAACGCCAGCCGTTTTTCGCCGGTGACAGGTCTGTTGTATGAAGTTCGGAAAATGCCGAAGGGGGTATAACCATAGAAACTGCCGTCGAGCGCCATGTATCGCTGCGGAGGCAAATCCCCTTCATATGTACCAGCGACGAATCTCGTCCTTAAGTAATTGTAATCGGACCGGTTTCGGAAGAAGGTCTTCAGTGTTAAATCTACCCTAAGATTGTAATACGTGAAATCGAAATCGCTATCCATATAGTCTGGCGAACTATGCTCGATTTCAAATATAAACCGATTTTTAAGACTTCTCCCGAAAGTCTTCTCGAAGAAATCCGCAAAGTAAGCTTGATCGAGGTCGAGGCGAAACAGAACCGAATTCATCGTTCCTTCAGCGATTGCCGGATTAATTCGCTGTCGATAGCCGGTATTGAAAAAGCTGCAATTCGATTTCTTCCCGATTGAATAGTTGTTCTCGCTCTTTAGAGCCAGGCTCAATGTTGTTTTAAGCTTATCGACGCCATATTCTATCCCGGCGGAAAATCCCCGCCGATTGTAATAATCGAAATAATCGCCCTCACCGAACAGTGGCAGCAGACTCATAACCGTCTGTGAATAAACATCCGATTTGTATCTTGTATCCGTTTTGTCGAAATATTCGATGAAAACATTCTTATTTCGTTCACTTTTTTGTAACAGATAAGCCAGTCTTCCAGAGTAATATACTCTCTCCATATAAGTTCGATACCCGCCCACAGCAGAAACATCCAAACGCTCACGGAACAGCATTTTGTAAGATATACCAACATTCAATCCTTCCACCCGGTTATACCATCCCCGAGGTTTAATTTTAGGCCTGATATCAATAGGCGCATATTCTCGGGTGGTTCGCATAGCTTCTTCGATATCATCTTCCTTACTAATAAGAAACGGCGCCATCAGCCCGCGAGGCCTGAAGGTGTTTATCATCGTCAGGGTTGTATCGGGATGGTCATATAATTTTTTTTCCGCCGGAGTCAGAGGCACAATTTCGAATCCCTCGAATTCTTCTCCGACAGCTAGTTTCCGAGCAGCGGTTTCGGCGGATTCGTTTGCGGTGGATATTCTGGCTATATCGTCTTTGACGTTGGTATTAATCATGTAGCCTGATATGACAATGGTTTTTCTGGCAGTCCCTTCCGGAAAAGCGAGGAGTCCCATATCCAGCTCTATACTCTCCTCCACCTGACTGTCCGTCAGCAGCCAGAATTCAGCTCCATAATCGCTGAATTTCTGGGAATATTTGCCTTTGAAATTCTTCAGCATTTCGTGAAAATGATAATCGTCGGGCGTTTCCAAATCCGCAGCGATCATAGCGAATTCTTCATACAATATGGAAATCCGACCCAGGAAAAGCGGCTGAAGTTTCGATTTGGGTTTCACTTCTATATGATAAACCAGTTGGTCGTTCAGATACTGCCGTCCTGCGATTTTAAAGTCGTAATAGTTCAGAGCTTTAGGATGGGTAGGAGTGATAAAACCAGTGTTTATCAGTTCGACTTTATCGTTGTAGAGGTCAGTGACATTGCTGGCGCCGACATCCATATCCGTCAAGTAGGTGAGCTGTTTCGAATTCTTGACTGCTACAAAATCTTCATGCGCGCCTTCCTCCCTATCCCAATAAACTTTTGAAACCGATTCCGCCATTGAAACGATAACGTCGTCCTTTTCAATCCTTAGCCGAGTATAAGCTCTGGCTTTATAGGATTTCATTCGTTTTCGGAATTCCTGTTTTTTCTTAATCACTTCTCGCATTATTCTCAGCGCGGGATTCTCATCCTTGGCTGTCACTACGACTTCTTCGAGTTGGAGATGAAACGGCGTCAAAGAAATATCAGCCTTTATATCCCCAGGCTTTTCGATTGTCAAAGAGCCGGTTTTATAGCCCAAATGCGAGATTATAACATTCGCCGGGATTACAGGTATCTTCAGGTAGTATTCGCCGTCATCGTTGGAAATGGTCCCGATATAGGTTCCCTCGACGTATATATTGACGTAAGCCAGCGGCTCATTTGTCCCGGAATCGGTAATCTTACCGGTGATAATCGATTCCGCGGAGGCTCCGGCGGTTATGGCTATGGTTAATGCTAAAGATATTATGTATCTCATTGTCCTCCTCCGGTAAGCCCTGTCTACTGCCCTATATTTTATCAAAACAAGGAGTCAATTTACCAAAACTCTCAACTTAAAAAAAGCAGACTCTCACCGGCGAGCTTTCTTCTTCCATATCAGCCGATTTCCGCTCGCCCTTTGTCGGTAATGCAGTATTTACAGCGGAGGGGACTTTCGGCGAATCCTTTCTTCTTCAAGGCGCTCATCCTGGCAGCAACCTTTTTAACATCAAGTCCGGCTTTTTCCGCTATTTCCTTGTTACCCACCGGTTCGGCGAAATCCTTAAGGGCGTTTAAAATCACTTCCTGCTCAGTGGCAGAATCGAGGGGGTTAGAGGTCACAGTCAATCTCCTTTAGAATCCTAAGTCTATTCCGGTTAATCCTTGCTGTCCTGGCAATCAGGGCATATTCCGAGGAATTCCAGCCGGTGTCCGGTGATTTCGAAATCGGTTTTCTTCACGAGGTATTTATCGAGGTCAGGAATAGTCTCAATCTCAAGGTCGATGATTTTATTACAGGATATGCAACGGATGTGGTAGTGATTTCGGGGATTGCCATCGAACCTCCTCTGCCCACCGGGGGAATCCAGTTTTTGCACCAGACCAAGTTCACACAGTAGTTCAAGGTTGCGGTAAACGGTTCCCAAACTGATTTGAGGAATTTTCTCCTTCACCATCCGGTAAACTTCATCGGCGGTGGGGTGGGATTTGACGCGCCGTACGGCCTCTAGTACCGCGTTACGCTGACGGGTGTTTCGAATTTTTCGAGGTTCGGTCACCATGGGAGCCTTTAGAAGGTTTCCATATGAGGTTTGTGATAATTGTTACTAACATAGGAAAATTTTGGGATAAAAGCAAGGATAGGTAAAAAATTTTTGCGGGGGGGAGGCTGTGGATTTCTGTGAGTTGAAGGTGTTACCGCCGCTAATAGCAGCGACAATCCAGCCCCCGGCAGTACTGATTCTTGGACTGTAAAGGAGGTCTCACCAATAGGATAACATCCAAGAATACATAAAATATTTTATGTTTTTCATAAAATTTTCCTTGACATTCATAAAATTATTTCTTATATTCGCACTATGACTATTTTAGTAAACCTCGATTTGATGCTGGTGAAACGGAAAATGAAGCTGACCGACCTGGCGGAAAAGGTCGGTATTTCCGTCACCAACCTGTCGCTGCTGAAAACCGGCAGAGTGAAGGGGATCCGTTTCAGCACCCTGGAGGCGATTTGCCGGGAACTGGACTGTCAGCCGGGCGACATCCTCGAATACAAGCAGGATTAGGTTTTCGGTTTAACGATGAACACAATCAAAGAACATAAATTTCAGGAGTGGTAAAAAATGAGCGAAAACCGCTACGCCACAGCGGGATGGCTGGCTATAGTGCAAGCCATCCTTTTCCCCATCAGCCTCATCTTCGGCATAATAATGGGTTTAATGGGAGGGGGATCTTTCCATAGCTTGCGGGGAATGTCCGGGTTCCATCACAGGGGACCAATATACGATCCCAGCGACATATTGTTCGTCGTTTTGACCGGAATCGGCGTCTATGTGCTTATAATGTTCCGCAAGTACCTGAACGAACGCTACGATTTCCACGACATCGACCTGCTCATCACCCTATCCATCATCTGGAGCATCGTATTCACCGTCGGTATGATGCTGATGAATGCGTTGGTGGTTGTGTATTGGCCGGTGCCGGAAATGACTTTGGGCGTCGCCTATATTTCATTCATCGCCGTTTCAATGGTGGCGATCGGTATCATAGACATTTTCATCGCGGTCAACCTGATAAAGAAGAAGGACTTCACCAACGACCTGCTGAAGGTTTTCGGCTATATAACATTGATAGCGGGTTTCTGCGAGTTGACGGTGTTCCTCTCACCATTGGCGGCGGTGCTTTTATTCCCGGTGACCAGTGTGATATTGGGGTTGGTGCTGTTAAGAGCGAATGAGGAGGCGGCGTTTGTGTGAGGGGGGGAGAATTATATACAATCCAAAGGCTTTAAAGAAGACTATGCATCCTAACGGTCCTGGTTACCGTATTTTTCGAGCAGCGCGATGAATCGTGGATGCTCTCTTATAGGTATCCAAAGCGGTTCCAATTTTAAAAAAGGAACTGTTATATAGGAAGGTATTTCCAGAATATATTCCAATTGGTCGATAGCTTTATCATATTCCCCGGTCATAACATAAATGAACGCTAATTGATACATAGCAGGTCCATTATTATTTAATTCCACGCCCTTCAAACCTGATTCAATCGCTTCATCTTTCCTGCCTAATCCGGCATAAGCTATTCCTAACCATAAATAATTTGAAGAACTATTAGGCTGATTATTAACCATATATTCCATATTAGCTTTAATATCTTCAAAACCCAAGGCAGCCATACTGTCCTCACCCATAAAATAGTAATAAGACGCTTTCTCTGTCGGGTATTCGGTAATAGATAGCGCTTCACTGAATTTTCCTTCATATGATAATAACATGCCATAGAAGCGCTTTAGAATTGCATCAGGATTGTCAACTCTTTTCATACCTTCATCTATAATTTCTCGAGCCTTATCTATGTCCCCGTTTTTACAAATACAATTAAGCGCTTTTTCCATCACCGGTATGTCCCAATCCGGAGCGATTTCAATCGCCTTTTCAAAATAGACCTCTGCTTCATCGAACTTCCGCAGGTATTGATATGCCGAGCCAATATCATCCAATAGCATCCTCGAATTAGGATTCAATTTCAAGGCTTTTTTCATATTGCTTATTGATTTGTTAAAATCCCCAAGTCTTCCTTGAATGAAAGCCATAGCTTCCAATGTGGCTGCGCTGTTGGGTGAAAGCCTGAAAGCCGATTCAAATTGTTTAAGAGCCATATCATAATCATTCTGGCAATATGAATAGTAATAACCATAAGCTATATATGTATCCGGAGATTCAGGAGCGAGTTTATCAGCCTTTTCCACTGCTTCCTTTGCTTCATTTATATATTGTCCATTGATAGCAAATAGATTATAGTGTTTTGAACAAGCCATCGACATCTTTGCATACGCTTGAGCAAAATTTGAATCGATTTCAACCGCTTTACGAAAATTAACGATTGAACTATCCAAATCACTATACCAGAAACTTTTATTATAATATTCAATTCCCTTTAGATAGTATTCATAAGCGTCTATATTTGTAGTGGGTATTTGCTTTAGAACTTCAATGTCATATTTCACCAGAGTTATATCGAGATAATGAACCACTTTCTCCGCAATTTGAGTCTGAACCGAGAAAACATCTTCCAGCACTGAATCGAACCTATCCGCCCATAAATGAACATCGTCTTCAACATGAATCAACTGCGGTGTGACTCTGATTCTCCCTTTATCATTTTCCGAATGGTCCCAGCGAATCGTTCCTTCAAGGATATAATCGACGCCGACTTCAGCGCCGATTTCTTTTAGAGATTTGTCTGTGTTTTTATAGCTTATCGCAGTTGTCCTGCTTATGACTCCGAGTTCCCGTAATTGCGCCAGTCTGCTTATTATCTCCTCAGTAATCCCATCTGCGAAATATTCGTCTTCCGGATTCCCCAAATTCTCAAACGGCAATACCAGAAGCACTTTCTTTTCATCGGGCTTTGATTTTATAGGAAATTTTTTAAGAAGGAAAATCCCGAATGCAATTATGAACATCGACAGAATAGCATACACTAAGTATCTTTTCCATTTTCGAAGAATTGCGCTTTTCCCGGCTCTTTTCCCGCTCCTACTAACAATTTGTTTCCCGGTTGTAGATACCGAATACACCTTCACCGGTCTGGGAACATTCTTCAGTTTCTTCTCGCCGACAAACTCAGTGTGATATTCCGGTTTGTTCGCCAGATGTTCATACACCGATTCTGAAACGCAGATACCGCCCGGTTCGGATACTGGCTCTATTCTTGACGCTATGTTCACACCATCGCCATATACATCCCCTTCTGAAAACACCACATCCCCTATATGTATCCCGATGCGGACTTTAAAATCCGCTTCCGTTTCCAGCGCCCGCTGTATTTCGATAGCGCACTTGACCGCTTCCGAAGCGCTGTGGAAACAGCTCAAGGTCCCGTCCCCCATCTCCTTCAACCATTCGCCTTGATACTTTTCGATGATGGGTTTAAACAAATTTCTCTGCTTTTCCAAAGCCGCTAATGCTTTGCCTTCATCCACCGACATTATAGAGGTATATCCAGTGATGTCGGTGAACATTATGGCTGCCAATTTCCGTTTCATTTCAAAACTCTATATGTTTAATTTGGCTCTTCTCCATTTTAGTTGCAAGTATCAAGTACAAATCAAAGCTGGGGCATTAGCCCAAAAGAAGCGCGCTTGTCATTCCGAGCGAAAGCCGGAATCCAGTTTTTTCTTAAAAGAGATTTTCCTGGACTCCCGCTTTCGCGGGAGTGACAACGTTTTGAGAATTAATCATCATAGCAACGAGCGTTAATCCTAAAAGCAAGATATTTTGCAACTACTCTGGAGATGAACCTTTAATTTTAAACACTATATGTATAATATACTTTCAATATGTATCAGTTTAGGTCTGTGGAGTATTGGGAAAATTTGTCATTTCCGCAAGTGAGCGAAGTGAACGCGTCGGGAATCTGAACCTCGATTATTCTACTGTCAGA
>CAYQZD010000038.1:0-32341 GCA_964421875.1 uncultured bacterium | reverse complement strand
TGATACCTTAATTGATTAATATTATTTGTCACAAATAAGATAACAATGTCCCCTCCGAAATTCACCAACTATCCTAATACCGGATGAACCATAAAAGGTATCGCGCCTCCGCCTCAGTATGCCGGGGATGCCCCCGGCGGCAACAGTGTTGCAAAGGGAAGGGACCCCGGACCATAAGAAGGCGCATCGATGAAGGCTATGTCGACCGGGTCTTAGCGGATAAGAACACTGAGCAATTCCAGCAAGCCTTGAAACGGCGAAAGTCGGTGGTGGAAGGGAGTTTCGCCCACGCCAATGAACACCATGCCCACCGCCGAGCACGATGGCGGGGACAACTGAAGATGCAAATTCAATGCTACTTGGTGGCAGCCGCCCAAAACCTGAAAAAACTGCTGAAATACGGCTATAAATTGGCTGGAACCGGTGGAGTGGTGGTCGAAATTGCTGCTAATGCCTCGATTTTAGGGTTTGAAAGAGCAAAAAACAGAGTAATTTCCGCAATCTTATCGATGTTTGGTTTTCATATGACTGTTTCGGTGATAAATCGCAAATCTTGACTAACAGTGAAAAATAAAAGACCAAAAATAAATCAAAGCACTCGGGAAACACGCTCATGCATATATGTGACTAACGTAAATACTTGTTAATATAATTATTAGGCAATTTTTCAGGGACGACTAATCTATTCTATCCAAATTCTCCCGCACTATATTGAGAAATTTATTAATTTCAAAAGGCTTGGGTAAAAATTCCCTGGCGCCCATATCGATCAGTTCCTGAACCGCGCCTGATTTATCGAATCCGGATGATACTATAACCTTAACCTCAGCATTGAGTTCCAGCAGCTCTTTCAAGGTCTCCCGCCCCGATTTTCTGGGCATGGTTAGGTCTAAAATCACTAAAGCGATTTCACGCAGGTGATTCCTGTATATTTCCACCGCTTCCATTCCATCTCTGGCAATGAGGATTTCGTAGCCATTTATCTTTAATATCCTCTCCCCCAGGTCCCTGACCGTTTCTTCATCATCCACCAGCAGTATTAGTTCACCGGCTCCGGCTGTTTTTAAAGTCGGAGGCTCCTCCTTCGGCTGGATTGGTCTGAACGGTTCCACCTCCGACCTAACCGGTAAAAATATAGCGATAACAGCGCCTTCACCCAGCCTGCTTTCAACTTCAATCCAACCATTGTGACCCTGGACGATGCCGTAAACCATCGCCAGTCCCAATCCGGTTCCCCGCCCCATCTCCTTTGTAGTGAAAAACGGCTCGAATATCCGGTCGATTATTTCCGGCTTAATCCCGGCGCCAGTGTCCTCCACCGTCAACTTGACATAATCACCGGGGGACACTTCGGTCTTGGAAGCGCGATACTGTTGGTCGATGTAAACGTTTTGGCTCCTTAGCCATAATTGTCCGCCTTCGGGCATTGCATCGCTGGCGTTTATTATCAAGTTCACCAAAACTTGGTGGATTTGCCCCGTATCGGCGTCGACCACCTTTAGATTGGGTTCTTTTTGAACATTTATTTCCACCAAAGGACTGATGGTTCGCTGCATAAACTTAACCGCTTCGTCGATACAAAAGTTGAGGTTGGCGGGAAGCGGTCGTTCCATCTTTCTGCGGCCGAAAGCCAAAAGCTGAGCGGTCAATTCAGCCGCTCTATTCGCGCTTTTAACCACATTTTTCAGGTAATTAATAGCTTCCGGTCTTTCATCAACGTTCATCATCGCCATCTCAGCGTTGCCTATAATCCCTGTCAATATATTGTTAAAATCGTGAGCGATGCCGCCCGCCAAGGTGCCTATCGATTCCATCTTTTGGGCTTGCAGGAGTTGTTCTTCCAGAGCCTTTATTCCGGTGATATCCACAAACATAATGATTGCGCCACTAATTTTATCCTGAAGGTCATAACGAGGCGCGGCGTGGATTTCAAGAATTCTGGTTATACCGGGATGAGCGCTGATTTCGATTTCGTCTCCTCCTAACTTTTCCCCTGATAGAACTCTTTTCACAATCAAGTCTGCCCCCGCAGCTTTGAACTCCGGGATTTCCTGAATCCTCCGGCCGATTACCTGAGATTCCTTTCCCGGCCGCCCTCCCCACATCTGCGAATTCACAGGATTCTCATATATCACCTCTCCCTCGACATTCAAGTATAATATACCTAACGGAGAATTGTCCACTATCCCCCGGTTGAATTCTTCGGAAGCCTTCAAATTCTGTTCCGCTCGTTTACGCTCGTCAATCTCCCGGCGCAGTTCCTTAGTCCGCTCCTCTACCCGCAATTCCAGGTTTCGATTAAGGTCCTCCAATTCCTGGTAAGCGAATGATAGTTTATCGAGCATCTGATTGAAGGAATGACCCAGATGACCGATTTCATCACGGCTCTTTAGATTTACCCTCCGGTTGAAGTCCCCCTTAGTTATGAAATTCACCGTTTCGACTATATTTTTCAGCGGGTCAGTGATAATAGCGCTAATCCACATAATAATCATTACACCCGCAACGAAGATTGCAAGACTCAGCTCCGCAATGAACCATCGGCCTCTTCTGATATTACTTTTCAAATCTCTTAAGGATAATCCTAAATAAAGAGCGCCGATTCTACGGTCATTATGAAGTACCGGCCGTGCGATATTGAAAGTCCGGCAAGCAGGTGAAACTCGGTCTCTATCACTCGGATGCCGGTAATCAGCCAACTTAGCCAAATCGTAATTATATGATGAAACCACCCTGTCTGAATCATCCAATAGCACCAGATACTCCAGATTCGCATCTTGCATGGCGGCGTTGAAGGCGTCTTCTATCCCGCCCAAATCTTCAAAATAAAGCGCCGGACTAATACTGTAAGCGGTCATATTCGCGATACTCTCCGCCTTGGTCACTATGGTATTGTAAGCCTGATTCTCATACTGCTTGGGGAAATAAGAATATATTAATACGGCTAAGACTCCCAGCAGGAAGGAAAAAACTACGGCAAGCTTCGTTCTCAGCTTCCAATTTCTAACAAACTGGACTATTTTTCCTATTATACGCATCGTGGTAGAATCAGTTGATAATTTTTGAGAGTTTTAAAAGTTGAGAACTGTAATAAGAGCTTTCGGCTTTTGCAGCGGGAAGATTTACCATAATTTGAGGTCTGTCCCCTTTCAATCCTATGCTTACAGCCACCCCAAAATCAACATATTCAGCCACCCCGGTAAAAGTATTGATGCCGCCTGCTCGGCAAACATCGACAATCTTCCTGAGGTCGAGCGCTCTAACGGGAGCGATATAAATAGCGTCGATTCCCGGGATTTCGCGCAGGCGGTTTAAATCCGACTCCTGGTTGATTTCCACTTTCTCCCAGACGATATTCAGACCTTCAATACTATGATAATGGTTATCCTCCACAGCTTTAAACACCTGTTCCGCAGCGCTCAGCGACTGCCGGAATCTGCTCTGGTAGAGCACAATGAATTTTACCTCGTTTCCCGCCTCTTCCTTGAAATTCCTGTCGAAAGCCAGGACCTTGATGAAGATTTTTATCTGCAAATCAACTGGAACTGCCATCTCCTGGCTAAAAGCAAGGGAGGCTAAAAGCAGCGACGCAAGCGCTGCCGCAAAGCTGAGTTTCAGTTTCTTTGTTATCTTAGTTATAAAGGTCAACTAAAATCCCAGTGAAAATCTAAGAGTATAGTTTCTCCCATCCTGCGGAATCACCACTTGTTCGTGATCCAGACTTGCAGGCAGGCTGTATTCTACATCAAGGAGGTTCCTGACATACAAGCCGATTTCGAGGCTTTTAATCGATTTAAGCTTAATCTTCCGGGGAAAGGGATTGAAGGAAACGTAGAGATTCATCAACAGGAAAGGATCGGTTTTAGCGCCGGATAAAGTCTTTCTTTCTGTTTCATAGTACCATTCAGAAGCCGCATTCAACCTATTCCTAACTCGGTAAGAAATCCCCCCCTTGAAAAGGTGACTGGGAGTGTTGGATAAATCGGCTTCGGTTTCCGTATTCTCCGTGTTCTGATAACTGTAATTCAAGTAGCCCCATAAACCGTTCTTAAGTCTGGCGTTGGTTTCCAGTTCAAAGCCCCAGGCTACGACTTCCGTGATGTTCCTGAATTGCAGCAGCTCATCCGCGGGATCTTCCACCTGGTCGATGAGGTCTTTCATCGTGTATTTATAAAGTGAGGCGGTGGCATACAATGCTTTACTCAAACGCTGTTCCCATACCACCTCCGCAGCTTCAATTTTCTCCGGTTTCAATTCAGGATTTCCTTTAGCGATTTCAGGATCTTCGTAATGAACTTCATATACATTGGGCGCTCTGAAGGCTTGGCTGTACAACAGTTTCATCGAACTCCAATGGTTCAGGTTATAGACTACGGCTCCCCGGGGAGTGGTGGAGCTTCCCACAGTGGAATAATTATCGTGCCTGATACCCGCGGTCAAAGACAGCCTTGACGTTATTTGGTAGCAGTCCTGAGCGTAGAAAGAAAAGACGCTGAAGGGGAAGTTCTGGTCAAAATACACGGTGTCTTCATCCCAAGAACGATAATCCGCAGTGAAGTTTTCCCTGTATTCCGTTCCTATTATAAACCTGTTGTCAGCTCTTAAATCCCAGAGAAACTGCGCCTCTCCTCCAATCCAATCGCCGGTATTGGAATCGAACCACAGAATATCGTAGGGATAAATCCCTTCATATCTGTAATGGTCGAAGTATGCCTTGAGGGTGAGTTTTTTATCAATACCCAATGCTTTACCGTAATCCAGCGCAAGGTAACTCCTTTCATCCAGGGATTCAGCCCTGTCGTCGTTGAATTCCATCTCCCAGGCCGCGGTCGGTATCCCTTTGCGCCTTGAAGTTATAAAACCTTGAAAGTTGAAGTCCTTATAAGTCGCAGCGGCGAAAAAACTGCAGTGTTTAACCCAATCAAGGTCCTGGGCTTTACCAAAGTTGGTTGCCGGGTCGTCGAATTCCTCGAAGTAGAGGTCTTGACCCTCGATGTCGCCCATAATCCCCGAAGCGGTAAATCCCATATCTTCCGAAATCTCCCTCCCCACAACGAATGAGCCGTGTTTCCGGCCGTAACTACCGGTCTCGGCTTTAATCTTCAATCCCTCGATTCCAGAGTATTCTTTAATGACAATATTAATCACCGCGAACATAGCTCCGGTGCCGTAGAGTGCGGAACCGGGGCCTCTGACAATCTCAATCCGCTCGATGAAATCAGGTTCAATCCCTAAATCGGTCCCGAAAAACGCCGCCCCATAAACATTCTCATTCACTATATGCTCATTAACCATCAGCAGTATTTTATTGTCATAATCGGAGGGACGGTCGAAACCCCGGATACCGAGATTCGCGTAATTTCGGTCGTTACGGGTAAAGATGCCTCTGACCGCATTCAGTATCTCATCTAAAGTGCGATAGCCGTAGCGTTTAATCTCCTCCGAAGTGATGATGGTGACTGACGCCGGCGCTTCACGCGATTTCTGCTCATACCTTGCCGCGGCGCTGATGGTGGTCTCAAGTAGTTCTTCTAAGGAGACTGCGGAGAGGTCCTCATTAGCATCCTGACATAGAAGCGAGCCCGGAAAGGCCGTGCTTATTCCCAGCAGGATAACGAAAAGCATCCGATTTTGTTTAAGCATCATAATCCCTGGATAATTTTATCATACAATTAGATGATAATAAACGGTTTCAATTAAAAACAATCATCAACTGTATCACTTTAGGTTTGTGAAGCGCCTACCCAATTTGTCATACCCGCAAGTGAACGCAGTGAACGCGTCGGGAATTTGAACCTCGAAATTCTGCTGTCAGATTCCGGACAAGCCGGAATGACAGCAATGTTGAAGCTAACTTCATATCGGTAAAGTGTTACCATCAACTGTCATTGCTTATGCAGTGAAACATATTTAAATTTCTAAAGAGATTGAATAATTCGTCTCCAAAATAATCGGGGTTATACGCTTTGACAATCTCAAGATTTTCCTCCGATGTTAATTATAACACATTTATGTCTTAGTGTCAAGGTTTCTGAAAAAGCGTGTTGCAGAAATCCAATTATCGAGGTGTCGGGTCCCCGCAGTCTGTCCGAGAATTCTCAGAAAGCGCGCTTTGCTTTGGCGCAGTATATCTGCACATTGCGCCCTGTAATTAATACACATAAGCCTTCAACAGGATGCGGAGACATTGCTGCACTATTGGCTGCATTTAATCTTTTCATATTTAACAGACCAAATTCCTACGTCGTTGTGTTTTCTGTCACATCTAATCAACGGCTGAGGCGTAATATTTAGTTATAGATATTCTTGAAAAGAATGGCGAATAAATATTGTCATTCCGAGCGCAAGCCGGAATCCAGATATTTGTTAATTATGGATATAAAATTCAGACTGGACTCCTGCTTTCGCAGGAGTGACAGTTAATGATAGTAAAATATTTACAAGAACAGGTACAGTTCAGTTCTACGTTATGGACATTGTCAATCCCCTCATAGACTCGTATCTAAACCGTCTCCTCCCGGAGCGTGCCCCGGTTTTCATTGAGATGGAAAAACGCGCCCATCGAGAGGATTTCCCCGCAGTGGGTCCTCAGGTGGGAGTTCTGCTGGAATTGTTAGCCCGCGCCGTGGGAGCGAAATACATACTGGAACTGGGCTCCGGCTTCGGTTATTCAGGATTGTGGCTGGCCAAAGCCCTCCCCCCGGACGGAAAAATCATCCTCACCGACCTGGAGGAGAAAAACCGCAAACTGGCGGAAAAGAATTTCAAGCGGCTGGGAATGGAAGAACTGCTCGATTTCAGGGTGGAAAATGCGATGCAGGTATTGACCGAGGAGCCCGGCCCCTTCGACATAATATACAACGATGTGGACAAGGAAGATTACGTCCACGTCCTGGAACTGGCGCACCCCCGCCTCCGCAAAGGGGGATTGTTCATCTCCGACAATTCTCTCTGGGAGGGGAAAGTCACGGAAGAAGAACCCGACGAGGTCACTCGCCACATTCAGGAATTCAATCGCCGATTAGCCAAACACCAGGGCTTCCTGGCCGCGCAAATCCCCCTGAGAGACGGGCTGGCTGTGGCTATAAAAGTATAGAAGCGCAACAACCGCATAGAAAAAGCGCTCCCATAAACGATTGTTGGGAGCGCTTAATCCTCACTACCTCTTATTACACATTTCAGTTTATTTCACCAGCAACATCTTCCGCGTCTGCGTCATATCCCCCGCGCTCAGCCGCGCAAAATACACCCCCGAAGCCATCGAGGACGCGTCCCACACCGTCTGATGCACCCCGGCGGGATATAAGCCTTCGGCGAGAACTCCCACTTCCCTCCCCGACACATCGTAAACCGCAAGCTTCGCATTACTTGCAGCTTGCAGCTTGAAGCTGAGAGCTGTCGATGCATTGAAGGGATTGGGCGCGGCGGCAAGATTTGTGATTTGTGATTGTTGATTTGCGATTGGTGATTCATCGTAATCCCAGCCGAATACGCTCCAGCCCAGGTTGTGAGCGGGATTTCCCTCGCCGGGCATCTTTACGAAATCGATGGTGTCGGAAGCGAAGAATATGGTGGGATGCTGGCCGACTTTAGCGATGTAGCGATACCCGCCCCAGGGCGCGGAAGCGGGAACATTCTGAGTAGCCTGCCTGGTGACAAGCGTCGACGAAGGCAGGTATATGTCTCTGCGCAGAATCAAGGGTCCGATGGTGTGGCCGTTGTTGAGCAGCACATCGGTCCAGATGTCGGCAGTAACATTCATGGATGTTGTGTTGATAACCTCGGCGTCGAAGGAAAAGCTGCCTCCGCCGGCGGGGATAATTACGGGAATGTTGTGCGGAGTCAAGGTAATGCCGCAGAAAGCCTGACTAAACCAGAAAGCTCCCATCTCCCGCACTGTAAAATCAAGATCGCGAGGGAGATTGGGATCGCCGGCATCGACGCAGGGCGAATTTCTCTGCAGGCGGAAGTTACCTCCGGTTGTGTCGATAAAAGTCGGATCGAGGCGAATATTATAATACCGGTCGCAGAGGTCTCCGTTAGCGTTGACATAATCAAGTTCAAGCAGGCCGGAGGGCAGGCCGTTTCCCCGAATCCAATAGCTGCCGGAAAAAATCAGACTGTAAGTGATGACCGGGTTTCCGCTTTGGCAGTAGAACCCACTGCCGGTATGGCCTCAACTCCCCAGTGCGCTGTTAAAGGCGATGATACAGCTATTCACCCTAATATCGGAGGATGCCGAATATATCCCGCCGCCCATCCCGCTGGGAACATCGTTGTAAACTATGGTACAATTCACGATGCGCGGCGCTCCGGAACCGACGTAAATCCCCCCGCCTAATCCCGCCAGGAAGTAACAGCAATCCTTGATGACGCTATTACTGATATAAGGGCTAGAATTAGTTATGAAAATCCCGCCGCCGTTAATATGATAACCGTTGACGATGGTGAAGCCCTTGACGGTTGAGGTTGTGTCCTCAAAACTGTGGAAATAAAATCCCCTTCCGGATAATTCGCAGTCTATAACACAGCTGTCGGGACCATTCTCAGATATCAGGGTGACAGCCCTGCCGTTGAAATCGAGGTCGCGGTTGCCCAGCCCAACATAAAGGCCGTCCGCCACCAAAACGGTGTCGCCGTTGACGGAAGCGTCGATCCCGGCCTGGATAGTGGGATACTGCGAGGGGACGCGCAGAGTCCGGGCTTGTGAAACCGGAATCAGGATTATCAGTATAGTCAAGAAGGTAAAGAGCTTTCTCATGCTTGCCTCCAATGCTTCATAAAACTCAATTCGTTGGTCAGGATAAGTTGTTAAATGACTGGTTTTTATAGCCGCCGGTCATTATCTTATTTCAAGAGAAGCAGTTTCTTCACCTGCACCAAGTCCCCCGCCTGCAGGCGGGCGAAATAGACTCCGCTTGCCATCGCCGAAGCGTCCCAAACCGCTTGCTGTATCCCGGCGGAATAGAAACCGTCAGCCAGCCCCGCCGCTTCGCGCCCGGAAATATCGTAAACGGTGAGTTTGATTCGACTCGCATCTCGCAACTCGAATCTCACGTCTATTTCAGCGTTAAAGGGATTAGGGGAAGCGGAAAGATTAACAATACACATCGACTGCTGCGATTGCTTGTCTTCAGCCGGTAAATTTACCCATCCCGAAACTTCCCAGTTGTCGGCTGTATTGCTGGCGCACTCCCCCCCCGACAGTTTGGTGAAATGGAAGGAATCGATGTCGATACTCCCATCGGGGAAGACACCGGTTTTGGCAAGGTAAACATATTCGCCGGAAGGAGCGTTCCAGGGAATGCGCTGAATCAGCGCTCTCGAAAGGGAAGCTCCGCCCGGAACCGTAATCCCTTGACGCAATAAGAGCGGTCCGTAGTAAAAATTGTCGATAACCAGAACCTCGCTCCAGACATCGAGGGTGACTGCTCTGTGGCGGGGATTTGCGACCGATAAATCGAATCCGAAGCTGCCGCCGGACGCCGGGATTTGAACCGGCGGATTATGGGGCGTTATCTCCAATCCGGGCAGTGGCATAGCGCCCTGAAAGCGGGTGACGAACATCCTATTGGCGCCGGTGGTTCTGCCGGAGGTAATATATCCCTCATCAGCCGTGGCGGAGACGCATTTGATGCGCTGGCTATCGGCGCCGCCCCAACGATGATACCAGAGCTGCGTTCCGGCGGAATCGACCTTGATAAGCATGGCGTCATCGCTTAGAACACCCTGATTGCTGCCTTGACCGGCGATGACATATCCGCCGTCGGAAGACAGCGCCACGGAGTAACCATACTGAGCGTGTGAACCCCCCAAAGAGCTAATCCAGCTATAAGTGCCGTTGGCGGCAGTCTTAATCAACAGAGCGTCGTCAGACCCATTAGACGCATTATGGCATTCCCCGGCGATGACATAGCCTCCGTCAGGGGTGGGCTCAACGCAGTAAGCGTGGTCGTCAGAGCCCGCGTCGTACAGCATTGCCCATAGCTGATTCCCGGATGAATCGACCTTAATCAGAAACACATCCCTAGGAAAGGCCAAAGGTTCGCACCACCCGGCCACAACATACCCGCCGTCGTAAGTCTGCCTGACACATTCGGCGTAATTCCGGTTGTCGACCGACAGCCTGCGTGTCCAGAGTGTGTCGCCTGCAGAGTCGGTTTTTACGAGGTAAGTATCCTCGAGGTTGATACCGGTTTCGGATTGTCCCACAATAATGTATCCACCGTCGGAAGTCTGGCGCACGGATTTGGCGATGTCGTCGCCCGTTCCTCCGTAGGTTTTGGTCCATTCCGCATTGCCCGCCGCATCGGTCTTAACCAAATAATAATCCATTCCCCCGGCGCCGAAGGAACGGGTGTATCCGGCGACGATGAATCCTCCGTCCGTAGTTTGATGCACACTGTAACCCACTTCGATACTATCGCCGCCGAAAGTCCGGGTCCAGATCACATCGCCGTCGCTGTCGGTTCTAATCAGAATAGCGTCTCTATTGCTGGCGGTAATCCTGTAGTATCCCACAATGATGAAGCCTCCGCCGGCGGTCTGCTGGACTTCGTAGCTCTCGCTTCCCTGATAAACCCGTGTCCATATTGTGTCGGGAGCCTGAGCAAAAGACAGGGAGGAAATCAGGGTAAGGCTAAGAAATGCGATGAAGTTACGCATAGCTGCCTCTATGCTTGAAGAAGGTTAGGTCGGAGTAGTTCGAAGTATAAGTTCGGTTCTTAAAATATTATATTAAAAAATATTCAATAAATCAAGATTAATTCGCATAGAAATCTCTATTTGTAGTTCTTGAAGCACATGTTGCCGAAATATTTCAAGACTCAAACAGAAGGGGCTTGATTCATCAAGCCCGCTTTCAAGTCACTGTAATACAATGAATTTGATAAATTCTGTCGTGGCGTAGGGTCTCCGCAAGGTGTCTAATAATATGTCATGCTGAGCGAAGCGAAGCATCTGCATTTTACTAATTCTATATATACCGATTATAAAAGGGGCCGTTTCCCAAAAGGTTCGCACATGTTGTCGGCTGCGGGCATTCTGTCTAATAAATAGGATTGAAGCAAATATTCACTATGTAGAAAGGCTGGCTCTAAAAACCCGCCTCTCACGAGACACAAGACACGAGACTCACTTCACCAACAACATCTTCCGTGTCTGCGTCATATCCCCCGCGGTCAACCGCGCAAAATAAACGCCTGAAGCCATCGAAGACGCCTCCCACACCGCCTGATGAGCCCCTGCGGAATGGAAGCCTTCGGCGATAACCGCCGCTTCCCGTCCGGCGATGTCGTAGATTGCGAGCTTTATATTACTCGCGTCTCGCAGCTCGAATCTCGCAACTGTAGAAGCGTTGAAGGGATTGGGGGAGGGCGCCTCCAGGGCAAACTCAAAGGGAGACGCTTCCTCAGCCTCATCCCCTACCGCTACTGAGGAATTGCGGTAGATATTCACCCTCCCCGCCATCGAAGGCCGGTTGATAGCCAGCTCCCGGTTGGATAACACCGCATACCACTGTTCCGCGGTAGGAAGGACAAAGTCGATATAACCTGAAGCGGAGTTCTGTAGTATGCTGAATCCCTCCGCGGGCAGGAACAGCGAATAATTGTTGTAGTTCAGGTGATTGGCGATGAAGAAGTCGGCGCTCCCAGTATCCATCTTCTCCGAAAACTGGTTGTTGGTAAAATATGTCCCGTAAACGCTTTCATATAACACCTGGTACTCGATTTCCATACGGTAATCGTCCAGCGGATTGGGATAGGATTGAGCCTGGGACACATTCAGATTGGGTGTGGCGTTGAAAAAGGTGTAATCCCAGTTATAGACGCTGTCGCGGACGGAATTCCGCAAGAGCGTGGTCACCCCGCCACTGTAGGGGTAACTCCCCAGCGGCCCGTCAATCCGCAGGTAAAAATCCTGGTCGTCGCCCAGCAGGAATGATACCTGCCCCTGAGAGTTGGTGACTCCCCAGGTGGCGTAGTAAAAACCGCCCCAGAGCGCGTCGCTGTGCAGCTTGATAACCTCGCCGTCCCCCGGTTTACCCGTGGAATCATAAATTGTGATATTCAGCGTGCAGACACCCTCGCTGTAGCGGTCGGTGACCGTCCAGACATAGCCGTCCCCCCGCCAGTTGAACACCGCGGACAACACTTTCCCCCAGCCGTTTTCGTAAGTCAGCGGTGTGTTCACCATATTGTTCACCGGCTCCCAGGATATCCATTCCCGGTCCCAAAACTCGTTCCAGGTGTGGTCTTCACAGAAATTAGTGGTGCAGATCGTGGGGATGAGGCAGGTCCGGCCCGCAGCGGCGGTGATGTCGGAATGCTCGCCGCAATAACCCTGGTGCAATGCGTAAATCCGCACCGGCTGAATCGGCCGCTCCGGCCCCACCTGCCAGTGCATCACGCTGTTTATCCAGTCGGTGACAAGCCCCACCGCTCCGTTCTGAGCGCCGTGAGTATTGTTCAAATGAGCCCAGAGGAATTCACAGCCCGTGAACTGCTCCTTAAGCAGCGCGTAACCGGAATCAGCGTGATTCCACAAATAGTCCCGCCAGAAAACCCCGGTAGGGGGGGCGGCTTCATAACCGGTCGCCGGGTCGATATAGGTGGGGAGTTCGTCCGAAAGTTTGGGATGCAAAACGTACCAATAGTAAACGTCCCGTTCGATTTCCACCGAAGCCGTGTCGCCGGAAGTGTCGATCACGGTGTAGCGCGCCGTGGACCAGTAATCGTCGTCGATGGAACTGCCGTAATCAACTATTTCCACATAGCCTAAGACAGAATCGGCGGAATAAATCCCCTGAGCGTTTTCCAGCATAAGCTGCGGGTACATCCTGAGTCCGATAATGTCCGGCGCGATATGCGCCACCTGAAACGCAACCTCGTCCACATAAGGGTCGGGCGCGATTAAAATCTGATTGGCGATGATGTCGCCCGCTGAGGGCAGTTGAAAGCGGCGGAAATTATCGTGTAAATCCCGCCGAAGCCATCGGGGAGCCCGGTCGATTGCCGCGTATTGCGTAGAGGTCAATTCAGCGGTGTATTCGTGGAACTGAAGCCTCTCATTCGCGGGATTTAAGGACACCGCGAACTGAAACGCCTCCGGGATGAACACTTCGAAAGTGTCGGATTCGATGAGAATCCAATCGTCCAGCCAGCCGCTCCAGGGCGAGCGGTAGTAGTCCCTTGACGGAACCATCGGAGGAACCGCTTCCATCGCCGCCGGGATTGCGCCGACAACAGGGGGATTGTATTGAGGATCGATTCCGGTCAAACCCCGCTGGTCCGCAGCAAAGGAGACTGTCAATACTATGGCAAAAGAGACGATGGTAAGCAACGAAAACATAGATAGCGATTTCATTTGAATCACCCGGTTATATTAAAGTATGAATGATATATCACGCCAATTGTGGCAATCCCTGTTATACCTCTTCACCGAATCAAGCGTAATTTAAAACAATAGCCAGCGCCAGGGAGTTCATCTTGCTGTCCAGACTCTGGGAACGGGAAGTCATAACCACCGGGAACTTACCCCCGGTGAGGATTCCGGCGGAGCGGGAATGTCCGAACATAAAGAGGATTTTGTAAAGCCCGTTTCCGACCTCGATGCGCGGCGCCACCAGTATATCCGCCTGCCCCGCCACTTCACCCTTCACCTTCTTCTCCTGAGCAGCGCGGGGAACCAGGGCGACATCGAAGGAAAGCGGCCCGTCCACCACTGCGTCGCCGAAAGTCCCCCGGTCTGCCATCTTAGCCACCACCGCATCGTCCAGGGAGGCTTCCATCTGCAGGTAAACAGCCTCCACCGCCGCCAGCATCGCCACTTTGGGGCGCTCAAAGCTCAGCCCGCGAGCAACGGCGATGGCGTTGCGAACGATTTCGGCTTTCTGTCCCAGGGTGGGTTTGATGATGACGCCTCCGTCAGTGACCATTATTAGGCGGGGAAACTTGTCCGATTCGAAGAAACCGATGTGGGTGACCAGTTTTCTAGGAAGGGTGAAGTTGGTTTCACAATGAAGCAGAGCCCTGACCATATCTTGCACCGTGATACGCCCGCGCATCAGGAACCCGTTGTTGCGGGCGGCGCAGTCCACCGCCGCTTTAACCAATTCCATATCGTTAGGAGCGGTTAAAACCTCACACTCCTCCATAAGAGGCTCCAAGCCTTGTTTCTCCTCAAGTTTTACCTGCCGCTCCAAACGCGCGAATATCGGTTTAATCCAACCTTTGCTGACCGCGGCATTAACTGCCTTCTGCGAATATTCATCACGCGCGCCTAAAACAACCATAGTCTGAGGACCCTTTTCACCGGTGATTTTATCGGCGCGGTTCCAGATATCTGAGAATGTGATTGACATTTATATTTACCTTATTGTTTTCGATTCTTACGATTTAGACTAATCAGCCCCCATCAGGTCAAATGTCTGCGGATGTAATCCGCCAGCAGCACGGCAATGGCGATGGAGGATTTTTTGTTGAAACTGGAATCGGTGCGGGAAACCAGACTCACGGGCACTTTGGAGCCCACCACCACCCCGGAAAAGATGGCTCCGGCGAAGTTCACCAAAGCTTTGCCGATGATGTTTCCCTCCTCGATGCTGGATACTATCAGCGCGTCAGGGTCTCCCGCGACCACGCTGTCGATTCCGGCGTATTTAGCCGTGCCAGGCCAGAGGGCGCAATCCATAGTGAGGGGACCGTCGATATCAGCTTCTCCCAGTTGCCCCCGCTGCGCCATCTTGGCTATCACCGCCCAATCCATAGCCGACTTCATCGCGGGATTGACCAGGTCGGTGGCGGAGTGGAGGGCGATTTTGGGGCGTTTCACCCCCAAAGCATTTGCCGTTAGGATAGCGTTCTTTATGATTGCGATTTTTTGCGCAAGATTCGGTTCCAGCAGCATCCCGCCGTCGGTGATATTAAGCAGTTTATGATATCCGGGGATGGTCATCACCGCGCTGTGCGAAAGGGTCTCCTGCATACGAAGGTTGTATTTGGAGCTAAGAATGGTTTTCAGCAGGGTTGAAGTCTGTATAAATCCCTTCATTACCAGTTGGATTTGGTTATCGGCGGCGAGTTCGGCGGTTTTCGCCGCGGCTGACGCCTCGCCCTGCGCATCGATAATTTCGATTCCCTCCAGTTCCAGGTTTAGCTCCCCGGCAAGGGCTTGAATCTTGGTTTCCTCGCCGATGAGGATGGGTTCGACCATCTTCTCCTGTTTGGCTTCCACCACCGCTTCTAAAACATCCCTGTCATTGGCGGCGGCGACTCCGATTTTCATCGCTCCGCTCCATCCGATCTCTCTCGCGCGGTCGATGATTTCTGCGGCGTTGCGCAGAAGTTTCAATTCTTCGGTCATATTATTAACAATCCTAAGTGAACGTTTATATTATTGTGCTTCGGTTAAAGGAACAAAGATGCTCTATCTAATGTAACCTATAGCACGGAGGTTTTCTTTCTCTTCCAGTGTCAGTTCCTGTCTTTGAGGCGCTATAATCAATTCCGCGGCGCTGTCACAGTAGGCGATCAGTTCGTCCATCCTGTCTGTCATTTCATCAGTAATCCAGGTCCGGGACGATATTATGTTGTTTTGTTCGCCGGGGTCAATCTTCATATCAAATAAGCTCTGGTAAATTCTGCCGCTGTCTCCCGTCATATATCTTCTTACATATTTATACCGGTTATTCCATATCGCGCGGGTTCGTTCGAGCCCCCATTTGTTTCCCAATGGAACGGCGCTGCCGAATAAAAACCTGTTAAATTCATTAATTTGTCCGGATTCTCCTGAAATCAAATCAATTAGCGACAGACCTTCAAACTGATAATTGCCCTCAATATTAAGATAGTCGAGTATCGTGGGCAAGACATCTATCTGCCCCACCACCTTGTCAATGACCTTGCCGCTGAATTTACCCTCAGGAAAAAATATGATCAAAGGGATATGGATGAGTTCATTGAACATCGAATGTGAATGACCAAACAGACCATGTTCCTGGAATTCATCACCATGGTCGGAGGTTATAATCAACAGTGTGTTTTCCCATAGCTTGAGTTCTTCCATTTTGCGAAAGAAATCGTCCAGATTTTCATCGAAGAATAAAATTTCATCGTCATATCTTGCTGTAATTTTTTCAAGAGTTTCAGGCTTAACCAGCAGGGTGTCGAGCGATTTCATTGTTTTTGTGAGGGATCTAAATTCTTTGCTGCTGAAAAAATGTCCTTCACTATATTCTTTTTTCGGCGAATTATAAGGTAAATGAGGGTCCATATAGTGAAGCTGTAAGAAAAAAACTTTGTCTTGATTCAACTCCAACCAGGGAAGAACTCGGCTGTTTAATCTACGGGCGTTCCCATAAGCGTGTTCGGAATCGAAGAGGTCATATTTATAAGCTGTCTCATTTAGCGGAAATGAATCGAAACTCAAAATGAAGCTCAGAAATAATAATTGCTTGTAGGTTCGTTTATGTATTAATCTCCAATCGTCAATGCCCTGAGCATAATTCTGCTTAATAGAAAGCAATGGATTTGTGGTGAAAAAACTGGTTTGATAACCAATCTGCTTCAATATCTCAGGCAGCATTATCAGACTGTCAGAACAGACATCTATGAGTTCGTCGATGTGATTCATATCCGGGTATCTGGAAGTGCTGAGTGCGACCATCGAGGGAAATGTCCATGACGAAGCCGCATATGCGTTATTGAAAACCACACCTTTTAACGAGCGCTCTTTCAGAATAGGTGTTGTATCTTTCTCATAACCATACAGGCTCATATGGTCCGACCGAAGAGTATCGATAACCAGTAGTATGATGTTCGGCGGATCGCCTTTAGAACGGTTATAATCGGAGACAGGCGCGTCAAAACCATGACAATAATTGAGAGGAATCGTCCAACCGACAATGAAGACCACTATCATAAAAACACCGAACAAAATTGAGCCGAATCTGATTCTCGATGCGTTCTCACCTGATAGTCTATGTTTCAGAACAGTCGAAATTATCATATATACACCAATTGAAGCAATTACCGGTAATATCCAATGAAAAGGGATGGTATTCCTGATAACCTCATATGCGGTATAGTTTAATTTCAACTTATAGTATAGAATCAGCGCTATCGAAAATGACACTGAAACAGCAATGCCTTTACGATTAAAAATCGCTGGCGCGCCGCGGCTTGATGAAGCAATGAGTTTTAAAGTCAATAGATACAGCGCGGTAACTGAGAATACCCAGATCATTAAAATTAGAACTTTATTCTCAATTGTGGAAAAGAGCAGTCTATTAGCTATTGGCTTATAACCGACCTGAAGAAACGCAACGGCGATCATCAACAATAGCAACGCCGGAACGGGGGAGCGTTCAGCGCGCATTTTTTTCCCGCTCAGAACATATATAACCAGCGCAGTTATAAGCCCCAAAACCGCATAAGGTATCAAGTATATAAACGTGCCAAATAAAAGCTGCCTGATTGTTACTATAGCGCCGAGAGACCAATCTACAAAATTCTCTAACATCAAGAACAAGAATCCGTAGAGCGCGCCCGCAATCAGCCCTTTTTTTAAAAATCCTATCAACATAGTATAAACACCCGTAGTTAAAACCTAAGAAGTAAATTATTATCGGACACAATACAGGTTATTGGTAATTCTTTGCAATTTCTTCACCTTCAATAACCCGGAAAGCCCCCCTCGCCAGCGCCTCCATCTCGAATTCACCGGGAATCACAATGAACGGTCCTAAAAATTCCAGGTACTCACACAGTCTCCCGGTGATGTATTCCGCGTGCGCCAGCCCTCCGGTGACCACCACCGCATCGATTTTCCCTTTGAGGACAGCGGCGCAGGCTCCGGCTTCCTTCGCTATCTGGTAAATCATCCCCTCCACCGACAATTCCGCCTCCTTATCGCCCGCCTCGATGCGGCGCAGGGCTTCTTTCATATCGGAAGTCCCGATATAAGCCTGGAGACCGGAATCCACCGATAACTTCTTCAACAGCTCCGTCTCCGTATATTTCCCGGAAAAGCACATTTTCACCAAGGGACCGATAGGGAGGGCTCCAGCGCGGTTGACAGAATAAGGTCCCATCCCCAGCAGACCGTCATTGACATCGATGATTCTCCCCCCTTGCAAAGGGCAGATGGAAAAACCGCTGCCCAGCATCAGCATCACCAAATTGGTCGCTTCTAAGGATTTGCCCAGTTTTTCCGCAACGGCGCGGCCGGACGCTTTAATGTTCAACGCGTGGGAGCGGCATTTCCGTTGAATCTCAGGCAAGCCTGAAAGGCGCGCCAGCGGGGTGAAGTTATCCACAGTTACAGGGTCGACTACAAAAGCGGGGACGCCGAACTTATCGGCGAAATGTTTGGCAAGCAGAGCCCCGTGATTCGAAGCGTGGTCGGCGAATTTACAGGATTTGAGGTCCTCTAACAGCGCCTGATTGACGGCGTAGGTGCCCCCCTCCAGAGGTTTCACCGGACCTCCCCGCCCGGCGACAGCGATTAGCTCCACTTCAGCTAATTCCGGCTCCAACGCCTTTTCCAGCATCTCACGCCGATAATCATACTGGTCGATGACCCGGTCGAATTTGGACAATTCGGACTGGTCGTGCTGGTAATTTTCGCGTAGCAGCGCGTTTTCGGCTCTATCGAAAAGAGCGACCTTGGTGGAGGTGGCTCCGGGGTTGATGACCAGGACGGCTTGAGTTCTATTATTTTCCATATGTTATTATATAATTCTTTGATTTGTTTGAAATTGTAAAATCGAGTCGCTGGTTTCATTTGAATGTGTAATATAGGTAATTCAAGGTAAAAAAGCAACCTGAACCTTGTAGCAAGCTTCGCAATGTGATTGAAGATTCCAAAGGATTTTCGGTTGACATTATCAGATAATTTGACTATATTGAACATACATCACCTTATCTCCGACTTTCGTTTGAATCTTCCTCAATGGAATTTAAACCGGAAGTTCCTTCTATGAAAGCAAATCACATTTTATTGCTCCTCCTTTTTTTCATGCTTTTCCCTTTCACAACAGCCATTGCGCAAACATATGTAGCCGGCTATCTCGGGAACGCAAACTGGGATTCAACCGGGAATCCCTATATTGTGATAGGGGATGTATCTATTGGCACATTAGTCATCAATCCTGGAGTTATCGTATTGTTCGATTCTTGCGCTCAAATAAGAATAAGAGAGCTTTTAACAATCAACGGTACGGCGAATGACTCCGTTTATTTCCTTGCTAACAATTCAAACTGGAGAGGAATAGTGCTAACAGAGTTTGTCACTAACTGCATTAATTACACCGTATTTGAAGGTGCGACGGAATATGTTATATACTTTTCTACGAGTAATGCTATTATCAAGAACTCAACCTTCAGATACAATCAGTGTAGTGAGGATATAATATTTACCGGACATTACTATTCCCGGACATTATTATTTGAAAAATGCGATTTTTATAACAACAATTGTCTTCATGTAATTAATGCTGAACCTGAGAACTGGAATTTATGTTTAAGAGAATGTCGCTTCTCGAATAATATTTGTAACCGCACCATTAACTGTTATAGTAGATATTTAGAGGTTTTTCGCTGCCAATTCTCTCATAACACCTGCAACACTTCGATTTGGATGAGAAATGGCTGGGTCGCTTCTTCAATATTTTATAACGCAGTCTCGGAAAGCGACACAATTTTTCAAGTTCCTTATAATGCGCTAAAACGAGATATATGCAATTCTATATTCTGGGGCAGTGATACCTCCTCATTTCTGCTTGGGAACGTACATTTTAAGTATTGTGATCTTCCGGTTATTGAGCCTGGTGAAGGAAATATTTGCGCAGATCCACTGTTTATCAATCCCGCCATTGGGGATTTTCGACTGCAGAACAACTCGCCGTGCATTGATACAGGCGCTCCCGGTGGATTTTGGTTCGACCTTGATAGCACCAGAGCGGATATGGGGATTGGCGGTGGGAGCGGGATATATGTTAATGAGACTCAATTGAGTTTCTATTCACTCCAACCGACCCAGCGATTATTCAAGAGATTTGAATTACACAATTATACTGATTCAATTATAAATATAAGTAATTATCAAGTATCACCTCCTTATGCTTTCAATGCGGTATTGGATTCAAATGTTATTAATCCCAATGGAATAGCCTCCTTTGAAATCGATTTCTATAATCCCGGCTATAGCTGCGCTGGGAATCTGACAGTCACATCGCCACAGTTTGTTTCAAATGATACGGGAACTGTGAATCTTTTTGGGTATCATGGCCGACTGATGACAATTTCAGGCAGATTATTTTCGTCTCGTTCCCCCTATAACTTCTACGAAAGCGTATGTGTTCCCGATGGTGACAGTCTGTTAATAGAAGAAGGAGTATGGATGAGATTTACTGACTCCACATTCTTATATATTGAAGGAAATCTTCAAGCCTCAGGAACGAATGAAGAATACGGAATGATACGAATTAGATCCATCGATAACAATCCCTGGGGCGGATTGGTTTTTAATTCGGCTGATGGTCTGAATATTTTAAGATATACAGAGATAAATCGCGCGAAGATTTTCCCTATTACTTCTATGAATGGTGGGGGAATATATGCCAGAAATACCGAATTAGAGTTGAATAATTGTATGTTCGTTTACTGTAATACGGTTGTTAACACTTCAGGGTATGGTAATGGCGGGGCAATCTATATTGAAGACTGTGACAATGTGACTATCGACAGCACGCGCATTCTCGGAGCTGCGCCTGGAACCGCGGATTATGGCGGTGGATTATATACTAAGGGATGTCCCAATGTTGTAATACGAAATTCGACCTTTGATTACTGCGCCGCACGACATCGAGGTGGAAGCATATATGCGAAAAACAGCGCTATATTCATAGATTCGACCTGGATAAATAGTAGTAGTCAAGGTGATGCAGGAATATTTGTATATCTGGATTCATCCACTGTTTCCCTGGAGAGGTCTCTTCTGGTAAGCGGGGGAGGAGCAGGTTTCGGAACCGCAAGTATGTTAGCCCTGAATAATTCGTCAACAGCAACTCTCGACCATTGCGATATCATTCAAAGTTACTTATACAGTCGTAATTTATCAATGGAGTTAATCGATCCTAATTCTCATGCGACATTGAGTAATTCTATTATCTGGCCTACTGGATTCGTAACGACTCGTCAAGATCAGATTCAGATGACATATTCAATCTCACCCACATTGTGGCCCGGCGAGGGAAACTTAGCTGGTGATCCTTGTGTTAATGATACATTCCGATTGCTAATGAATTCCCCTTGCATCGATGCCGGAGACCCCAATTATCCACTCGATCCCGACAGTACCAGAACCGATATGGGCGCTTATTATTATGAAGGCGGGACAATAATTGCCGGACCTGTTTCCGGAACGTGGAATAACACCGCTACCCCTTATGTAGTTGGAGGGAATATTGTGGTCTTAGCAGGCGACACATTGCTGATAATGCCAGGCGTAACAGTGAACTTCACTGGAAATCATAGTTTCAATGTCTATGGTGTTTTACTAATTCAGGGACAAATAGGCAATTTAGTAAATATAAACGGGGGAGATGGAGAATTGAATTTCCTCTCCACCCAGGGAGAATCTGTATTACAATATTGCAGTCTGCAGCAGTTTGAGACAATCAACCTGGGATCTTCACCCACCCATTTCTCCAATGTTAATCTTAATCCGAATCAGACTATACAAGCCGACAATTCATCGGGGAGCACTATGGAGAACTGCATATTGACCGAGGGAATATATGGCGGTAACAACTGGACGATAAACGGTTGTTCCTTCAATGTCAGAGGTTATGGATATAGAGTAGCCAGCGCAACCGGAATTTCCGGAGCCCAAGGGAATTTCACTAACAACAGATTTGACATCTATTCACAAGCCAGTGGAGATGTAGTATATGAAGGTTCAATAGGGTTTATGAATTGCAGCGGCGTCTTTGAAGGTAATTATATTTATGTCAGCACTAGCTGTCGATGGGATTTTTCAGGAATTAGATTTTGTTCTGGAAGGTGTAATAATAATATAATCAAAAGTAATTTTACAGAGGCAGGGGAAGCAGGAATTTATGGTTTCAATGGCGAATGTTACAATAATACTATTACAGATTTTCCTCGCGGTATGGCTGAAATTAGTCCTGGACCCGTTTTAAATACGATTGTAAACAATTGCAGATATGGATTTATGATTGGGGCGTTAACGCCTTATGAAATCCGCTACTGCAATGTATTTAATTGTACTACTCCCTATTCTACAAGTGTAATTATTGGTCCCGGCAATATTCAACAGAATCCCCTCTTTCAGCAGAATTATCAGCTTTCCCCCCATTCCCCCTGCATCGACGCCGGAGACCCTGACCCTCGATACAACGATCCTGATAGCACTCGAAGCGAAATCGGCGCCCGGTATTATCATCAGAGCCCGCTGACTTCGGTGGATATGAACCTCACACCCCGTAATCCTCCGATTCAGATTCCCGCTGGGGGTGGAAGCTTCACTTGTGATTTTACTGTGGTTAATCCGGACTGCGTGAGGGGCTTTTTCGACGGCTGGATAAAGGCGGAGCTCCCTAACGGGAGGATAACAGGACCGCTGATTCTGCGGCGGTTTGTCAGTCTGCCTCCCGGAGCTAATCCCGCAAGAACATTGACACAGTTCGTTCCCCATTATGCCCCGGTGGGAAACTATCAGTATGTAGGCTATGTCGGAGGTCACCCGGGCACAGTCATCGATTCGGCCTCATTCGGCTTCGAAAAACTCCCTGGCGATGTATTCCAGCCCGCACATAACCAGGGATGGACTTTGACCGGCTGGGGGGAAACCTGGAGCGGCGCTTTTGCCGTGGAACCGGAGATTCCCGTGGAGTACGCTTTCGACTCTCCTTATCCAAATCCCTTCAACCAAAGCGTGAGCCTGCGGTTCTCACTGCCGGAAGCGGGGAAGGTGTCGCTAATGGTTTATGATGTTACAGGCCGGGAAGTGACGAAATTAACTGACGATTGGCGCACTGCTGGAACATACACCGAAATATGGGAGGCTAAGGGATTTTCGAGTGGTGTGTATTTCGTGGTATTCAAGGCGGGAGGATGTAAAAGCGTGCGTAAAATGTTGCTTGTGAAATGATTATACCTTGACTTTCCCGGGGAAAATCCTTAACTTGATTCAAAATCCCGGAACCAAACCATAACCTTATGCGCACTTTTACCCAGCTTGAAACCAACTATTTTTCCGAGGGATATCGCTATATCGCCGGAGTGGACGAATCGGGGCGCGGGCCGCTGGCCGGACCGGTGATTGCAGCGGCGGTGATATTCCCCGGAGGCGCTGAAATCCCCGGAATCGATGACAGCAAGCGCCTTTCAGCAGCGCGCCGGGAGGAACTGGCGGAAGCGATAAAGTCGGAAACTCTTAATTGGGCGATTGGAACCGCTTCGGTGAAGGAGATAGACCGGCTGAACATCCTCCGCGCTTCACGCCTGGCGATGAAACGGGCGGTGGAAGGGCTGGTAATCGCCCCGGACCTCTGCCTCGCCGACGGACTCCCTATTCCTGACTGGAACATAAACCACCGCGAAGTGGTCAAGGGCGACCGGCTCTGCTTCACCATCGCCGCCGCCTCGATACTGGCTAAGGTTCACCGGGATGAACTGATGCGAAAGCTACATAAAGCCTACCCGCAATACTCCTTCGACTGCCACAAAGGCTATCCCACGCTTCAGCACCGTAATGCGCTGCTGAAACACGGGATTTGCCCCGCACACCGAAAATCATTCAACCTCCTCGGCGATGAAATCCGGCAAAACCAGCGATAAACAGCTCCGCCGTTCCGGAGCGGCGGCGGAGAATACAGCCGCGGCTTACCTTGAGGGCAAGGGCTACCATATCATCGCCCGCAACTGGCGGGCAGAGCGGTGCGAGATTGACATTATCGCCCGTGAAGGCGAGAATGTGGTGTTCGCTGAAGTGAAATCGGGAGGAGCGATTCCCCCGGAAGTGAAAGTGGACGGACGGAAAATGGAGAATTTAGCGCGGGCGGCGGAAGCTTTCATCCGTAACGGAGGATTCGAAGGGTGCGATTTCAGGTTCGACTTGTTGGCGATGCGGAAGGAGGGGGGACTGTGGAAAATAAATCACATAATAGACGCTTTCAGACCTTGATGCCCAGAGGGGAGTAGCGGTCGAGGCTCAGCAGAGGCTGTACCACTCTGGGGTGCGTTCCAAAGTAGTTGGGAGGATTTGTTTCTGCGGGATCGGGAGAGCTCGCCTCTTTCTGATATGACTCCTTATCGGAATAGAGCTGCGCCAGGTTTTGCCGTTTGGCGCCGACATTTTCTTTGAAAACCCAGCCGTAGTGGAACACCGGTTGACATTCTTTGGTGCAGTCGAGCACCGGGTCCACTTCGCCGTGGAAGGACCACCCGTCAAGGTGGCTGAAAATCTTCCTGCCGTTACGGAACATCCTTAAGGCGGCGATGTAGGCGGGATTTTCCGCGGTGTGGTTCCAGGAATCGGTAAAATGGAGGAAGCTGAAGGCTGCGGAGTTTGCTTCTGTGTTCGACCGGGTGATGTATTTTATCTTCGGAGCGCTGTCCTCGTGGACGATTTCATCCGCCTGAATGTAATAAATCCATTCACCGGAGGCTCGAGCCACCGCGCGGTCGGTGATTTCCGCAATTGCCCGCCCGCCGGTTCGAACCGGCCAATGGTCGTGAAATATTTTTACTTTGGGCAGGCTTCCGAAAGCTTCGTCAAGAATTATATCGGTACCGTCCTCGGAATAACCTTCGGATATTATCATCTCATCGCAGATGTCGAGGATGGAGAGGATGGATTCCACGAAGGGGTAACCCAGTCTGAGTCCGTTTTTGATTATAGTGACGCCGGAGAGAATCATAAAAACTGTAGTGTTTGTTTAAAAATTTTGCATTGCTTTCTATAATTATATCGGTATGATGAGGAACATACTTAAGTCGGTTTTCGCGGTTATTCTACCACTTCTCGTTTATCTTTCTCTCTCGCTCGCCGTATCTTCTTCTCAGCTAATCTTCACCGAGGTGATGTATAAACCTGTGTCAGGCAGCGCGGAATGGATTGAAATTTATAATTTTAACGGAACAACGGTTAGTCTGGCAGGGTGGGCGGTTTCCGATGAGGATACTTCAGGGAAGTTCGCGATCGGCGGGGGAACGCTGGCGAACGGAGGGTATCTGGTCATAGCGGAGGACTCGTCCATATTCGGCTGGGAATTACCACCGGAAGCTGTCATCATAGTGCCGCAGGTATGGCGGAAGTTAAACAACGACGGGGACCGGCTTTATCTGTTCGATCCGGCGGGCGCTATCACGGAATCGCTGGTTTATCCGGGTGACTGGGGCGGCGGAGAATACGGCGTATCAATGGAGCGGAGCGGACTCAGCCCCGGGTGCGGAGATTGGTTCCCCAGCGCCGATCCTTCCGGGGGAACGCCGGGGCGGCGCAATTCCGTTTACTTCGAGTCCTCAGGCGGCGGGGGAGCGGAGATTCACGCTGCGCCGGAGGTGTTCACGCCTGATGGCGACGGCTTAGACGAGGAGACGGTTATCAGCTATCGCCTGACAGTTCCCTACGCCAGGGTGAACCTCCGCGTCTTCGATGTGCGGGGCAGGTTGGTCAGGTTCTTAATGCAGGGAGTCGGTTCCGGTCCGGAAGGGTTGATTACTTGGGACGGCAGGAATGATGAAGGGCGGCGGGTCCGCTTAGGATCGTACATTGTCCACCTTGAGGCTGTCAGCGAGGCTTACGGGAGCAAACTGGAGGCGAAAGCGGTGGTGATTGTAGGGGGGAAGTTATAGATGTGTTATTCTGGAGTGCCCAGATGTAGGGGCGAAGCATTTGTGTTATCAATATAAATATTAATCACTTGTAAAAAATGCTTCGCCCCTACTATTATCTATTCCCATTAATAATACATCCTCCGGTATTTCATTCGGAATTCAACTGTTCGCTGACGCGTCCGAACCTTCTTTCGCGGCGCTGGTAGTCCGAGATGGCGTCCAGCAATTCCTTTTCCCTGAAGTCGGGCCAGAGGATTTTAGAGAAGTGTATTTCGGTGTAAGCGAGCTGCCAGAGGAGGAAATTGCTGATACGGTTTTCCCCTGAGGTTCTAATCAGGAGGTCGGGATCGGGTATGCCCGCGGTATAAAGCTGGCTGCTGAAATCCTGTTCACCGGCTGATTTCACACCTTTTTGCAGGAGGCGGTTTACAGCGGTCAGTATTTCATTACGGCCGCTGTAGGATAGAGCCAAGTTGAGTTTGAGACCGGTGTTATCCTTTAGCGCTTCTTTGGCTTCCTCCATCGCTTTTCCGGCTTTGGGGGGGAGGTCTTCAAGGGAGCCGATGGTGAGGAGTCGGACGTTGTTTTTTTTGAGGTCAGCCACTTCCTTGCGGATAGTGTGCAGCAGCAGGCTCATCAGGGCGGAGACTTCGGCTTTGGGGCGGCGCCAGTTTTCCACGGAGAAGGTGTAGAGGGTGAGGTATTCCACACCGATTTCACCGCAGATCTTGACGATTTCCCGCACCGAGTTTATCCCTTCCCGATGGCCTGCGACACGGGGCAGTCCCCGGTTTTTCGCCCAGCGGCCGTTGCCGTCCATAATGATGGCGATGTGCCGGGGGAGCCTTCCCGCCGCGACCACCTGCTCCCGGTATTTCCGCATATCATTCATAACCGATATCACTGCTTTCGGTACTAACCATGCGCTAAACGCAGTTTAGGCTCTACTTTTCGGTTAGAGCCTTATATTTATCCAGGGCAGCTTTACCTTCCTTCACTCTTCCGTCTTTAGTGTAAGCCACCGCCAGGAACTGCCAGGCGATAGCGTTTTCCGTATCCAATTTCACCACCTTTTCCAGGTAGGGTATGGCTTCGGTGAATAGTTCCACCCTCCAGAGGGAGTTTACCAGGTTCATCAGGCTTTCCACATCTTCGGGATTGAGTTCTACCACTTTGTTGAAGCTTTTCACCGCGTCCTGGAACCTTTCCATCTGGAAGTAGAGGATTCCCAGGTTGAACCAGAGGTCGGGGTCGTCCTTTTTGGTTTTTAGGACTTTTTCATAGAGTTCTATGGCTCTTTCCGACTTGCCCTGTTCCTGGTAAATCAGAGCCAGCTTGCTGATGGCGAGGATGTTTTCCGGGTCATGTTTCAGCACAGTTTCGTAGAGGGGAACGGCTTTGTCGTAATTTCTATCCATAAAATAGATACTGGCGAGGTTGATTCTGGTGGTGAGGTCTTTTACTTCGGGATCGGCTTCGATAACTATATTGAGGTCGTTGATAGCTTCCTTTTTTTTACCCATCTGCAGATAGCAGGTTCCCCTCTCTTTGTATCCTTCGGGATTTTCCGGGTCGATGATCACCGCAGTGTTAAAATGTTTGAGGGCTTGCTCGTATTTCTGTTCATTAAACAATGGAACGCCCTGGTTGAAAAACTTCACCCAGAGAGAATCTCTGGTGTCGTAGATTTGGTTGTAGTACTTATCGCTGGCTCCCAAAGATTCATCGAAGGCCTGGGACATTTTTTCGTATTCGCCTTCGTTGCGGTAGGCCTGGCCCATTTCGAACCAGGCTTGCGCGTTACCGGGATTGATTTCGAGTTCAGCCTGGTAGAATTTGATGGCTTCAGCATAGTCGCCCATATCGTAGGCGATTCCCGCCGAACGCATATTGACCGAAGTTGAACTGCATCCAGCCAGCATCACCGCTGACAGGAGCAGAATTATGGGGAAATAGCGCATTATATCCTCCAAGAGAAGAGGTTTTAATTGGTGTTATAATTTTATTTTTAAATTATAGTCATTTTGTTCCTTAAAGTCAAAATCAAGCATAAAATCGATAGGGGGCGCGGTGGATGCCCTTTTCGGTAATGATGGCTGATATCATTTCCGCCGGGGTGACATCGAAGGCCGGGTTCCATACTTTAACGCCTTGGAGCGCGATTCTTCGTCCGAAGCCTTCGGTCACTTCCGCAGGGTCTCTCTCCTCAATAGGTATTTCAGCGCCGGAATCGATTTCCGTGTCCAGTGTGGAATAGGGGGCTGCGACATAGAAGGGGACATTGTGGGCTCGGGCGGCGGTGGCCAGTCCGTAGGTGCCGATTTTATTGGCGGCGTCGCCATTGGCAGCGATACGGTCGGCGCCGGTGACACAGCAATCCACCTGGTTCCGGCTCATCAGATAGGCGGCTGCGTTGTCGCAGATGAGGGTGACATCGACCCCGGCTTTCATCAGTTCCCAGGTGGTGAGGCGGGCTCCCTGGAGCAGGGGTCGGGTTTCGTCGGCGTAAACATGCACCTTTTTTCCCGCTTCACAAGCGGCGAAAATCACGCCTAAGGCGGTGCCGTAGCCACCGGTGGCGAGCCCGCCGGCGTTGCAGTGGGTAATCACAGTGCACTCTTGAGGGAGAAGCTCCGCGCCATGCCGGCCTATTGTGCGGCACATTTCGATGTCCTCTTTTAGAATCTCCTGCCCCAACTGTTTCAATCCCTGGAAGACAGCTTGGTTTCCCTGAGATGCCAGTTCTTCCACTATGTTGCCGGCTCTTTTCAGTCCCCAGAAGAGGTTTACCGCGGTGGGTCTGGTGGCGGCGATTCGGGTCATCGCCTCCTTGAAACGCGCGGTGAATTCCAGTTTGGGTAGTCCGGCGAACTCATTGGCGGCGAGAGCGGCGGCGAAGACACCGGCGATGCCGATTGCGGGCGCTCCCCGCACCGCCAGCGTTTTAATAGCGGTCATCATATCCCGATAGTCGGTGATGGTCCAATAGGTCTCCTCCAGGGGGAGCTTGGTCTGGTCGATAATCACCGCTTTGTCCCCCTCCCAAAAGATAGTCCTGAAGCCAAACAGATTGTCTTTATTGTTCATATCAGCCTGTATTTTCAAAATGTTGTGATTTGGCGGATTCTTTCCACCCGCGCTTCGATGTCTTTTTTAGTAACAGTTTTCAGGCGGTCGACGGAAAAATCTTCGATGGCGAAGGAGGCTGACGCCGCCCCGTAAACCATCGCTTTTTTCAGCGCCGGCCAATCGACGGTGTCAACCATACCAAGGTAACCCATAAAGCCTCCGGCGAAAGTGTCGCCGGCGCCGGTGGGATCTGCGGCGCTATCAACGGGGTAAACACAGCCGTAGAACATTTCCTCCCCGGAGTGGCAAACCGCGCCGTGCTCGCCCTTTTTAACCACCACATAGGCGGGACCGAAGTCGAACAGCTTTCGAATAGCGCGATTCAAATCCCGGATACCGGATAATTGCCGGGCTTCGGAATCGTTGACGATGAGGATGTCGGTTTTTTCCAGAACCGCTTTCAGCGCTTCCAACTCCTTCTCAATCCAGTAATTCATAGTGTCCAGCGCCACCAGTTTGGGCTTATCTATCTGGTGGAGGACGTCAAGCTGGAGGTTGGGATCGATGTTCGCTAAGAATATATAATCCGAATGCCGGTATTTTTCTGGGATAGCGGGTTTGAAATCTGCGAAGACTCCCAGCCTGGTATAAATGGTTTCGCGCTCATTGGGGTCTTCGCCGTAAACGCCTTTCCAACTGAAGGTATCGCCGGGACTTTGTGTCAATCCCTCCAAATCCACCCCCCTGCGGCGCAGGAAATCCAGTTTATCGAAATCGTAATCCTCCCCCACTACGCCGACGACGTTGATGTCTGTGAACAGCGACCCTGCTGCGGAGAAGTAAACGGCAGATCCTCCCAGGGCGCGGTCAACTTTACCCGCGGGGGTTTCGATGGAATCGTAAGCTACAGAGCCGACTACTAATACGCTCATAGAACTCCTTAATTTGAAAGTTAGTTTGCAGGTAAACAATTAATACTGCTTAACACTTTACTGACTTGAAGCATAAGCGTCATTCTGGCTGCGAAGCAAGCTAGAATCTTTCTTTTCCGGAAGGATTCCGGTTGCGCCGGAATGACAACAGAGGCGCTCACTCAAGAACACCAAAAAAACAATCCTGCGGGGGAATAAATCCCCCGCCTATCGAAGTAATTGTGTTGTTAATACATCGCAGCGCATCTTCGGTTGAAATTACATCCTTTCCGGAGCGCTCACCCCCAAAAGATAGAGCCCCTTGCCGATTACTCCCCTGACAGCGCGGCACAATCCCAGCCTGGCGGAACTCAAGCCGGGATCGTCGGTCACCACCCGGAATTTCTGGTAGAAACTGTGAAAGGCGGCGGCGGTTTCCTGGAGGTACACGGTAATCGACTGCGGCTCCAGAGCGCGGGCGCACTGCCGGACGATAACGGGGAACTGCATCAATTTGCGTATAAGCGCGAATTCCCCCTCTTCGGTCAGCCGTTCCCACTCAGGGACTAGGGGGATACCAGCTTCGGCGGCGTAGCGTTCGATGGAGCAGATGCGGGCGTGGGCGTATTGGACATAGAATACGGGATTTTCTTCGGTCTCCTTCACCGCCAGGTCGAGGTCGAAGTCGAGGTGGGCGGTGGCTTTACGCTGGAGGAAGAAGAATCTGGCGGCGTCGTTGCCGACCTCCTCCATCAGGTCGTCGATGGTAATCATTTCGCCCGCTCTTTTGGACATCATAACGCGCTGGCCGGCGCGGATGAGGTTGACCTGTTGGGCGATGATAACGGTGAAGGCTTGTTCGGGTTTGCCCAGGGCGGCGATGGCGGCTTTCATCCGGGGGATATAGCCGTGATGGTCGGGACCCCAGATATCTATCAGCCAATCGAAGCCGCGGCTGAATTTATCCTGGTGATAGGCGATGTCGGGCAGAAAATAGGTGGGGCGGTCGTCTGAGGTCCATATCACCCGGTCTTCATCGTCGCCGAATTCGGAGGTTTTAAAGTAGAGCGCTCCGTCCTTCCAATAGGTCTTTTTCTCCTTTTCCAGGCGGTCTCGGATTTTCAGGTGCTCTCCCTTTTTCCGGATGGAACTTTCCTTCACCCAATGGTCGAAGTTGACGCCGTATTTTTCCAGCGATTGTCTCTGCCAGTCGACATTTTTAGCGACGGCGAAGGCTCCGGCGTGAGCTTTATCCTGGTCTAAGAGGTTTTTCCAGTTCAATTGGGGTGGCGGGGTGTAATCATGGGCGATAGCTTTAACGTATTCCCCTTGGTAGCCGTCTTGGGGGAAGGGTTCTGCCTCGATGTCGTGAAGTTCGGCGTATCTTGTTATGAGAGAGTGTCCCAGCTTCAGCACCTGCGCGCCGGCGTCATTTATATAGAACTCGCCGGCGGCGCTATAACCGCAGAAGTTAAGCAGTTTTTTCAGAGAATCTCCCAGCGCCGCAGCTCTGGCGGAAACAACGTTCAAGGGTCCGGTGGGATTGGCGGAGACGAACTCCAGGTTGACCCGCCTCCCCTCTCCCAGATCACACCAGCCGAATTCCTCCGGGGCGGCGACGATGTTTGCGGCGGTTTCCCGCAGGTAGGCGCGGCTGCAGGTGAAATTGAGGAACCCCCCTCCGGCGACGGAGACTCCCTCGATGAATTCTTGAGCCGGTTCAATGGTTTCCGCTATCTGTTCCGCGATTATTTGCGGCGACTGCCGCAATTCCTTGGCGATACGGAATGCGATGTTGGAAGTGAGGTCGCCATAGCCGGGATTTCGGGGAATTTCCAGCTCTATGGTGAAGCGCCGTTGTAGCTTCCCCTTCAACGCCGTTTCGATGGCGTTTATTATATATTGTTCGATACCGGGCAATTCTTGGTTTACCTTGAAAATAGCGGCGGCGTATCCCGCGAGCCGTGAATTTTCATTTTAAGTTGCGGATAGCCGCGAAAAGAGACCATCCATGATGGTTCACTCGTATTCTTTCTTTTCCGCTTCCATCCATAGCCTTTCGATGCCGTAGAAATCGCGGTATTGGGGCAGGAAGAAATGCGCCACCACATCCACGAAATCGACCAGCACCCAGCGCAGGTTTTCATAGCCTTCGACATTGAGCGGGAACACTTTTTCCTTTTTCAGTTCTTCCAGCACATAATCCACCACCGCTTTAAGGTGCACATCCACCGCGCCAGTGGCGACGATGAAATAGTCGGCGATGGTAGTTAGCTCCCGCACGTCAAGGGAGACGACATTGAGCGCTTTTTTTTCCAGCGCCAGTTGGGTTATTCTATCGACTAACTGCTGCGAATCCGTATCAACATCCGATTTTATTAGGAAAGTCTAGATTTTCCCAGAACAGGCTGAATCAACTTGAAGATATGTATCACTTTAGGTTTGTGAAGCGCCTGCATAATTCGTCAGTCCCGCAAGTGAACGAAGTGAACGCGT
>CAYQZD010000037.1:0-32581 GCA_964421875.1 uncultured bacterium | reverse complement strand
CTTTAGCCACAAAAGTCACCAGGGCGCCCTGAGTTTTATCACCCAATTCGGCGAGGAATATCATTATGAATAAGGTAAAAAAGGTTTTTAGGTCCATAATAACTCTCGCTCTATATTATTAATGTATAGGGAAAAGGTGATATTGATTTATTATTAATGAGATCGGAAACAATTGAAGAAGAGATTCTTCGCTCCGCCTGCGGCGGGCTCAGATGACAGTATTGACAATGTGCGCAATTAGATGAACTGAGCAACAAGGCTCTGATTATTCCTTGAATTCCTTGTGCCTTTTTTTCATCTTGTCCCGGAAAAATTCGATCTCCGGTCCCCTCCAACTCTCGAAATCTTGGGCTAAACCGAAATACCGCCTGTTCGACAGTGAATCTCTTTCCGAAGGCAGGGGAAAAAAATACTGAACGCCGTCACCCATCCTCTTATCCGGCGCGAGCTTCCCCGTCACCGGATTTTCGGTTTTATAGCTGTCCTGACCGGCGGCATCCGCGAAAAGGCAAATCTGGTTAGAATAGAGTGTGGGGAAGGCGGCTAATATTGGTGGATTGAAGCGCTTGTAGTTGTTTCTGCCATAATTATTGCGAATTCCACTGGTGATGTATTCATCGTTCCCGCCGGTATCGAAAAAGAAGATTTGGGACATATTGATTGCGTTCCCCAGCCCGTCGTCTTTGAGTCTGTAAACATCGTTACCGCCCCGGTTTAGGAAAAGAGCGATGGTATAGTCGTGCCCGAAAGCGATGCCGGAGGACTGTTCCGCCCAGCATTCGTGCCGGTCGTCGCCCCCCTCGTCGATGAGGGCGCCGATGCAGAAATGCGCCCCGGCGGCTTGAGTCCATCCGGCGCTGCGGTAAACATCGCCGCCCCCGCCGTCGTAGATAAATCCCATCCCGTACCAGTAGCCACACCCCAGAGACCAATTGGCGGATTCGTAAAGGTCGTCGCCGGAAAGGTCTATCAACGTCCCCATCCCTCCGGCCCAGGAATGGCCGTCGGTGATATCCCCCCTCCGGCCCACGCCGCAGCCCTGGGCGTAGGAGTAGTTGAGTTTGCCCTCCTTGGAATGGTAATCAGGCCGGAAGACTTTTTCCGCCAGAGGTTCCGCCCGGTAATGGTCCTTCCCGGAGCGATTCACCAGGGTTCCCACCCCGCCTACTCCGCCGTAGCCCTGACCGTCGCCGTGGATATAATAGCGGTCACTGCCGCGGTTGTCTATCGCCAGTCCCACGCCGAAATAAGCCGCGCCCTGCCCCGATGTCCACATCCGGTATTCATCGTCCCCTTCCAAATCCGCCAGAATCCCTATCCCCAGCATCGCCGCGCCTTGCGACAGCCGCTTTGACTGGTATTTATCATCGCCCGCCACATCCAGGAGCATCGCCGCGCCTAAAATTGCCGCTCCCTGCGCAGGGAGGTATTCTTCCTCATTGATATATTCATCGTCCCCTGCAAGGTCTATGGTCAGCGACACCGGGAAGTTCAGCGAGGGGGTGGAGCCGGCCGCTCCGCGGTAAACATCTTTGCCGCCAAGGTCCACCACCAACAGGGCATCGGAATATTCGTGAATGTGCCTGCCGGTTCCCGCGATGACGATGCGGCCTATGGGAGTGACTATATTGAGATTCTGCGCTTTCCAATCGATTTTGCGTTCGGTTTTAAGCGTGGAGAGTGATTTCGCCAGCCGTTCCGACGTTTCCAACAATTTGTATCCGGCGTAGTAGAGCGAATTGAAGTCCAGGTTTCGGGCGCAGTCCTCGATCTGGGGGAAGTATTCCAGCGCGTCGAATTGAGTTTCTCCCAGCCGGCGGATGCGCCAGCAGTCGAGCGCGTCCCTGGGATCGATATTTCGAGTTCCGATTTGAACGAAACGGTGAGCGTGGAGCAGGTGCAGAACGGTTTTCGCCACCGCATTTTGCACTTCGATGTCGATAGGTTCCAGCGCCTTTTTCAGGTCACCCTCAATCAGGGGGAAGTCGGAAGCCTTCCCCATCGCGTTGTAACGGTAAACCGTTCCGGTCACACGGTATATTTCCCTGACCGCCGCCAGCATCGGTTCAGTCTCATCGATTTCCGCCCAGAGCGACGCGCTGTAATCCCGGAACTGAGCGGTAGCGTTCCTGACGCCGCAGTAGTAGGCGGTTTTCAGCAGTCCGTTGCTGTTATCTTCAAGATAATCGGGGTGGAGGTAATCCTCGACCGAAAGCGCCATTACTCTAACAAAGTCATAGATGCTCTGGGGCTCCGCAAACAGGCCGTCGAAGGCGGGCGCCTTATAGGGGATGTCGTTAGGATCAGGGTATCTGGTCCAATACCCCTTGGGCTTGAATCCCAAATCGGTCTCATCGAGTCCTAAGTCAAACAGCATCTCTCCCCAAGCGTCTCTGAGGCTGTCCTGCTGCGGAGTGCAAACATCAACCATAAAGACGAGCGACAAAACCATTATGGTGATATAGTTGACTACTGTTTTAAGCATATCCAATTCTCCGAACAACATTAGCTAATATCGAAAAACCCAATTCGAATTGAATTGGGGTTTGGTTAAATCTAAATCAACCGTTGAAAAATGCTTCGATGATTATTAGGATAAGATTTTAGTTTATTGAAGTCGCAAACAAGAAGTCATTCCGGCGCAGCCGGAATCCTTCCGTAAAAGAGGGATTCTGGCTCGCTTCGCGGCCAGAATGACGCTTGCGCATCAAATTGGTAAAGAGTAACTATCTAAGGTAATATCTCAATTCAAATCGTATTCTTTTAATTTATTGTAGAGCGAACCCCGGCTGATACCCAGCAGTTGAGCAGCGAGTTTTTTGTTACCTCTGGACTTCTTCAAAGCGCTGTTTATAGCTTCGATTTCCATAGCGGCCGAGGCTTTGGCGCTGACCTGTTTCAGGTTTAGCGGTTCTTCCTCAGAGTCGATTTCAGCGCGTCCCTCGGTGATTTCCCGCGGCAAGAGGTCAGCGTTTATGGTGTCGCCTTCGGTCAGCACTACCGCCCGTTCAATCACGTTTTCCAGTTCGCGAACATTCCCCTCCCAGCGATAGGCGAGGAGATAGTTCAATGCGTTGGAGGAGATTCGGATGACTTTCTTGTGATTGACTTCACTGTACTTTTCCAGGAAATGCTGAGCCAGGGTGGGTATGTCTTCAGTCCGTTCCCTTAGCGGGGGGATTTCCAGAGTGATTACCGCCAGCCGGTAATAGAGGTCGCGTCGGAATTCTCCCTGTTCCACCACTTGTTTCAGGTTGCGGTTCGAAGCTGAAATCACTCTGACGTCGACGGGGACGGTCTTATCGCTGCCAATGGGTCTTATCTCCCTTTCCTGAAGCACTCTGAGGAGGCTGAGTTGCAGCGGGGGCGGGATGTCATTGATTTCATCCAGGAAGATGGTTCCGGCTCGGGCTTCTTCGAATAATCCCCGCCGGCTGCGGTGAGCGCCGGTAAAAGCGCCTTTCAAGTGACCGAATAGTTCGCTTTGCAGCAGTTCCAGGGGCATAGAGGCGCAGTCCAAAGTGACCAGAGGACCGTTGGAACGGGGACTGAGGAGGTGGGTGGCTCGAGCTAAGAGTTCTTTTCCGGTGCCGGATTCTCCCTGAATGAGAACGGTGGCTTCGCTGTCGGCGACTTTTCGAGCGGTTTCGAAAAGTCTCATCATCCGGGGAGACCGCCCCACCATATTATTCAGACCAAACTTCTGCTGAATCTGTCCGCGCAGGTTTTTCAATTCCCGTTTCAATCGGGATGAATTGAGGGCTAATTCAACATGATGGAGCAGCTCATCCCGCTCCCAGGGTTTGGTGATATAATCGTCCGCGCCTTCCTTGATGGCGGTTACCGCCGACTTGATGGAACCTCGGCCGGTTATAATGATAAAGCCGGCGTCGGGAGCGAGTGTTTTCGCCTCCTTGAGAAGCTGGATGCCGGTAATTTTAGGCATTGCCAGGTCGGCGATCACGAGGTCATAGAAATTCTTTTCCAGTTTTTTCAACGCCAGTTCGCCGCTGGAGACGCAGACTACTTGATACCCGGCGGATTCCAGGGTTTTGTTCAAGACCTTGAGCCAATTAAGCTCATCGTCCACCGCCAGGATGACGGTCTTCTTCTTACCGGCTGAGTCAGTTTTATGGTTCATAACGGAAGCATGATAGAAATGGAAGCGCCTTTGTTCAATTCACTTTTCAGGTCGATCTTCCCGCCGTGATTCTCTATTATTCTGCGAGCTATGGAAAGCCCTAATCCAGTCCCCTTCTTCCCTTTCCTGGTGAAGAAGGGTTTAAAAACGTCTCTTAAGTCCTCAGGGGCAATCCCGGTTCCATTATCGCTGATTTCGCACAGCAGATAGCCGCTTCGACTCTGTTTGTTTACCAGATTCATTTTGATTTTTATCAACCCGCCGTAGGGAGTGGCGTGAATGGAATTAATCAAAATGTTAATTATAACCTGCTTGAGCTGGTCGGCGTTGCCTTCAATATCCGGGAGTTTGTCTTCGATTTCAAAGACCGTATTCAAGCCTTTCTCTTTTAACATAAAATCCAGAAAGGCAACGCTGGAACGGCAGACTTCGAACAGGTCCACCTCCTCTGTCTCCAATGTCGGCTCATGAATAAAATCAAGCAGAGTTCTCACCACTCTGCTGGTTCTCAAGGTCTCCTCTTCCACAATCTTAAGTTCACTATACAGTTGAGTTCCGGCAGGAGTTTCGGCCAGAACGTTCTGCACCATCCCCAAAATAATTCCAATCGGATTGTTGATTTCGTGAGCCCATCCTGCGGCGATTTCTCCCATCGCCGAAAGTTTATCCGAACGCAATAATTCCTGTTCCAACCTGGTGCGTTCCGTGATGTCCTGCACCAGCGACACCGCTTGTATCACTTCACCGTCGCTATCGATTATGGGGGAACAGTTCCATCTGAATTCGCGGCGCATTCCGTCGATGCAGTCCAGAGTCAATCTGCGGCTCTGGGAACGGGCTCCCTGGAAAACTTCACAGCTCTGGCATCCGGTCGAATCCATTTCGGGAATTTGTGTTTTGACGATCATGCGCCAGTCCTCGATTTCGCCGAACCATCCCTTGATGATTTCATTTCTCCAGATTACTTTTCCTTTCTCATTCATCACTTGAAGCCCCGCTCCCAGGTTTTGCAGCACATTCTCCAGTTTCTCTTTTTCCAGCAGAAGTTCGCCCTGGGATTTCTTAAGAGAAAGGGTTTTGTCCTCCACCAATTTTTCCAGGTTTCTATGATAATTCCGGTTCTCAAGAAACAGGCTGCGCTGCCTCAGCCCCTTCTTTATCTCGGTGTGGATTTCCTCCATATTGAAGGGTTTCCTGATGAATGCGAAAGCTCCCCGATTCAGGATTTCGATAACCATTTCCACCCTGAAAGCGCTGGAAAGGATTATCACCGGAATTTCCGGGTCGGTCTCCATCGTGTGCGCCAAAAGCTCGATACCGTCCATCCTTGGCACAATGATATCGTATATTCCCAGCCCGAAGCTGCCTTGCTTAAGCTTCTCCAGCGCTTCCACCCCATCCGCAGCGATTTCGTAGGGATATCCGAATCGCTGGAACATCTTCTCGAACACCGACCTTACCCTGGGATTATCTTCGACCAGTAGTATCTTCTCGCTATTATTCAGCGAACCGCTCATCACCGGCGTTAAGGTAATTTATCCTTTTTTGTAAAAATTCTCCGTTCTTTCCTGTTCCCGCATCTGTGAAGGGTGAAATCCCAATGCTTCACATCTCATTCCTCCTCCGGGCTATTCCAGATGCAGTATCAAGTTCAGCGCGGTTCCCGGCTGGAATCCGCTGGATGCGAAGAAGTTCAGCATCTGCCAATCGTTCCACTCCACCAGAGTGGAAATCTTCTCCACCCCGGCCTTTTTCAGTGCGGCGGTTAATTCCTCCATCAACGATTTCCCCACCCCCTGCTTTTGATAATCAGGATCCACCGCAACGGCGTCGATAGTCGCTGTTTTCTCGGGAATACCGAATTCCCCTAAGTATAAATCCCCCATAATGAATCCGACCAGCTTGCCGTCGATAATGGCTACTCTCGAAGTGACCAGGTAATCTTCCCTGCTGAGCGCCAGGTCGATTTTACGCTTGAAAAAACCCGGTCTGGAGGACCCGTAAACCTTCTCATCCACCGCCACCACAGCCTCATAGTCGTCGGGGCGTATCATCCTGATTTCGATGTGTTTTTCAGACATTTTATCACCCTGTATTTATGTGAATTACTGATTACAGTCATACCCCGGATTAACATCGATTCAGACTAGCATGTCGCGTAAAAAGACATCTGACGCAGGATAGGCAGAACTTGACACTGCCAATTCTATTGTCTCTCTTCAACGCCATCTTCGGGATTCCGCCTCTCCCTATTGGCTACGGCTAAAGCCAGCGCCAGTTCCTCCGCCTCCCGCACCCATTGAACCTGCAGTCCGGTGAGCAGCGTCAGCAGGTTTTTAGGGATGTTCCTGCGCCAGCCGCCCCTGAGTTTCCATATCATATAGGTCCGGCGGCCCGTCTCCATCATCAGGGGGACGAGGTGCAGCGCCAGCGGTATTAAAGCCGCATTTCTGCCAAATCCGGCTTTCATCAGTATTTTCGTCAGCGATTGCGGTGGGATGTGGCGTCTGACGAGAATCATCGCCGAGAGAATGAGGAAACCCCGCGCCGCGATGCAAAGGGCTATTATAAGCGTGTCCAGCGAATATCCCAGCCCGAGAATGCGCACCTGGGAGCCGCCGCCCATCAAGGGCATCAGCAGGGCGCCGGTCCCCAGCCAGAGCCATAATTTCCGGCCGCTGAGCTGACGCAGCGCGCCGGCGTCCAGCGATAACAACAACACGAGGGCAATCGGGACCATACCCAACACCAATTTCCCCGGAAGCAGTACACCGCAGAGAATCATCCCCAAAGATATGTAACCAGCGCTTTTCAAATTGATTCTAATCCTACGATGAACAATAACAATAATTTTAGTAATACTGTGCGGTAGGGGCGTTCAATTGAACGCCCTTACAGAAAATATCAAATCCATCATAGAGCAAGACATAGTATTGCTTTATTCTAATCATTTAAAACTATCCCTTCATCCTGCGCTTAGCCCGATTCACCGTATGAAAAGCCGCGAAACCCAACGCCCCTCCGACTATTAAATGCCCAGCTAAATAAGCCGCGAGCAGCGCCCACCAGAATTCAGCCTCAACTCCCCGGAAGATTCCTGCGCTGCCGGTCACCGCCTCCACAATGTCTTTAATTTCGGCGCGGTAAATCAGCAGCAAAGAGCCGAATTTATGGATGACGGTATAACCCACCATCCCCATCCCCGCGACTACAGCTCCCCAGGGGCGTTTCCCCCAGAGCAGGAAACCCGCCTCCGCCAGCAAGCTTTCCGCGACGATGGCTACAGCGGGGGAAATCACTAATCCGCCGATACTGAACAGTTTCAGGAAAGCGGCGATGACTCCGATTATCAGCGCAGTCCCCCTTCCCCCAATCCACAACCTGGCGCTGCAAAGCAGAAAGGCGCCCGCAGCAGCCATAATCATACCCCGCATTGGGATATGCAACGCGTGGAGGAATCCCCCCAATGTCATCTCCATCCCTCCCCACAAGGCTCCGAAAACCACAATGTAAGCCTGTCGCCGGAATCCACTCAATTCAGTGTCTCCAGTGAGCCGTCTCGAAACGCCAGCACCCGGTCGCAAGATTCGATTAAGAATTCCACATCATGACTCAGCGTGACCACCGCCTTGCCCGAGTGCGATAGGGCTTTAATCAGCTGCGCCAGGCGCTCCCGCCCCTCGGAATCCTGCCCTTGAGTGGGTTCGTCCAGCACGATTAGGTCCGGATTCCCCGCCAGAGCGGCTGCGGCGGCGGTTCGCTCACCCTGACCGTGGCTCAAGCGCAAGGGTGATTTCCGCCGGCAGTCAATCAATCCGAAAACCTCCATCAGCGCCGCCGCGAAAGGCTTGGGTACACCAAAATTCCTGCGGGCGAAGTGGATTTCGTCTTCCACCGTGTCGCAAAGGAACTGAGTCGCCGGGTTTTCAAACAGGGCGGCGGTTCGCGGTTTTCCGTTACGGGTGGTGACCGAACCTTGAGAAGGAGGGTGATTCCCGCCGATAATCCTTCCTAAAGTGGACTTGCCCGACCCGTTGGGCCCGGTGATTCCCAGCGCTTCTCCGGAGCGTATCTGCAGGTTCACACCGCTGAAAACCGGCTTGCCGTTATACTTCATCCCCACATCGCTGAGATTAAGCAACGGTGAACTATTAGAAAGTGAATTTTTCTGAGCTTCAATCGAGGTGAACAGGGATTGAATACTCTCATCGACGGAATCCAACTCGGCGGATTGTTCAACCGGGCGGTTCAATTCTATCTTCACATCCGTCAACCGCTGGAGTTTTTCCCGGCGGTGCTCGGCAATGATAGTTATACTCCGGTTTAACCTTTTCCGCTTCTCCAGCATTTCCAGGAACACCTTCACGCCCTGCCGGTCGAGGTGCGCCAACGGTTCGTCCAGCAGCAGAATATCAGCCTCGGCGCTGAAAGCCCGCGCCAGACTTAACCGCATCCTCTCCCCGGCGGAAAGGTCATGAAAAGAACGCGACCGTTCCATACTCTCCAGCAGCCACTTCCCCGCGCCGTTAAGGCGGCTGGGATCGCTGACGCCGTAATCGAGGGCGGCGTGGAAGGGATTATGCAGGACAGTGTATATCCGCGGCGAACCATTGGTTCTCGCCTCAGGATTCAACCGCCGCCCCTTCCATAAGATTTCGCCCTCAAAATCCGCCTCGATTAGTCCGGGGATGATTCCCCCTATACAGCGGAGCAAGGTGGTCTTGCCCGACCCGGTGGGCCCGGTTATCAGCGCCGCCTGCCCGGAGGTCAATTGCAGTTCGACATCATTCAGCGCCGGAACGCCTTCGCCGGGATAAGCGGCGCGGCGGATATTTATAGATAGGTAAGCGATAATCGTCTCAATAGGAAAACTTATTCCACCCCCTCCACCAGCATCGAAAAATCGAGCGCGGAAGCGGACAAGGTCATACTTCCCACCGAAATATAGTCGGGTCCCGCTTCGGCGAACTCCCGGATGTTGGCTTCGTTCACTCCGCCGGAAACCTCCAGCGGAATCATCCCGGCGGTTATTTCCACTGCCTGTTTCACCAGTTCCGGCGTGAAATTGTCCAGCATTATGCGGTGCGGTTTCCCCTTTAAAGCTTCATGCAATTCATTCAGACTGCGAACCTCAATTTCGATTTCGAATTTGTCCCCGTTTTCACAGTTGAACCTATGCGTTCTTTCCAGCGCCGCAGCGACCCCCCCCGCGGCGGCGATGTGGTTCTCCTTTATCAACATCATATCGTAAAGGGCGAAGCGGTGGTTTAGCCCCCCTCCGGCTCGAACCGCCCCCTTTTCCGCCAGCCTCAATCCCGGCAGGGTTTTGCGCGTGTCCAGCAGTTTCGCCGAAGTCCCCTCGATGCGTTTCGCCAACCTGGCGGCTTGAGTGGCGACGCCGCTCAAGTGGCAGAGGAAATTCATCGCGGTCCGTTCTCCCGCCAAGAGCGCTTTAGTGTCCCCTTCAAGGAAGGCTATTATCTCACCGGAGGTCACTCTGTCTCCTTCGGACTTTCTAAAATCGAGGATTATCCTTAAATCGATTTGGCGGAATACTTCGGCGAACCATTCCAGCCCCGCCAGCACACCTTCGCCTTTGGCAACAACCCTGGCGCGGGAACGGTGTCCCGGAGGGATGCAGGCCTTTCCCGTGATATCGCCCGCATCGCCGAGGTCTTCATTCAGCGCTGTTTCAACTATACTTGAGATATCGAGAGGCATCTTTTTTTACGCTTGTCTCTGCAAAGTTGATAAAAAACGTCAGTATGATTCAATATTCAATATAATTCCAAATCGGTTCTCTTTCATCGGTTTCCTGTTCTCTGTTCTCCGTTCTCTGTATTCCGTTATCTGTCGGTAATCGCATCGATTCTTTTTTGGGCGCCGCGTCCGTAATCGGAATCGAGCCCCCAGCGTTTGATAATAGCGCGATACATATTGCGGGCGTCCTCGAACCTGCTTAGCTTCTCGTAACACTGACCGGTGTTATAAATAGCGGTCACCGCCCAATCCAGCCCTCCGCCGGGATCAAGGTATTTGACCTTCATATACTCCAACGCCGCCTGCTCAAAATCCCCCTTCTGAAAATAAGCCTCACCCAGATAAAATTGTATCTCGACCTGCATCTCCGAAGAGGCTTGCGATAGCAGTTCCTCCAGATTTCTTGTAGCCCGGTCGTACTCCTTCACCCGAATCATCAACTGCGCCGCATCCAGTTTTTTATCCACTATATCCTCGGCGAAGGGGAAAAGGTCGAGATACTTATTCACTGTGGCTAGTGCGGCTTCGAAAAGCCCCAGGTCCTTGTAAGTAGCTTCCAGGTTTTTCAAAGCTACGGGCCAAAGGTCGCGGGCGCCAGGGTTGTCCAACACGTTTTGAAAAGCAAGCAGAGCATTCTGGAATTGGGATTGACGGTAATAAAAGGTCCCCAAAGTGAGATGCACGGCGGGAACGATTTTATGATTGGGGTATTTCTGAGGCATTTTTGTCAGGATATCCAGGGCTTCATCGAAGTGATTGGTTATAAGGTAAATCTTCCCAATCTCGTATTCCGCCTCAACCGCCGCTCTCGTCTTGGCATACCTTTTCAAAACCTGCTTCAGAGTCTCAAGGGCTTCGGAGAAGTTCTTTTCGCCGGCTTGATATTTCCCCTTCTCCAGATAAAAGGAGGCTTGATGCTCTTCCCGACCCTCAAGGCGGCGGTACTCTTTAGCAAAAGCGACAGCCTCCTCGCGGGCGTCGTCCAGCGCTCCGATACGGTACAGCCCGATAATGGCGTTTGCGGTGTATTCCGCTTTCTTTCTGATACTGGCAACGTTTTGCGCCAGCTGCAGGTATTGCTTGCGGCCTTCGGAGTAGCGCCCGATACGGTAAAATATCGCGGCTGTTCGTTCCAAAGCGCGCTGGTCCAATCCGGTGTTGCGCGAGTGAGAAATCAAGTTCTGATAGAATTTCAGCGCCACCGGAGCGCGGTCCTCGTTCTCTGAAATTTCCGCCAAGGCGAAAACCGCTTCCTCCCAGTAGCCTCCCTCGGGATTGTCCACCGCGTATTCCAAGAAATACTTCTGCGCCTCCTCGAACTTCCCCATCCGCTGATAGGACAAACCGATCTTATAATATAAATCCGACTTACCTTGAAGAATCGGCGCCGGATTGGATTTTTCCGCCACCATTTGGTATTGCCTGAGCGCTTCCCCGAAAAGCCCCTTTTCGGCGTAAAGGTCTCCCAAATACTCAATCAGATAGGGAATATTGGAATTGTAATAGTATCTCTCTATCAAATCCTTAGTCAGATTGACCTTTCGTTGATGGTCCGGGAGGATTCTGACCAATTCCCATTCCGCGTTGAAAATACCGGGGGCATCGGGGTATTTCTCCATATAGATTTCGTAATCGACAATGGCTTCGGAAGTATCCCCCAGCGCAGTCCGGGCGCGGGCGCGGCCCAGTTGAGCGTATTCGTTACAGTGATTGTCAGGGAACCTGGTTTTCAGCGAAGCGCTGTAGTCCACCGCCCGGCTGTATTTTCCCGGCGTGCAGGAATAAACCCTCACCAATTCTGCGAAAGCTTCCGGAAGAACCGGGTCATCCTTGAAACGGCCCGCCAAATCCTCCAGCCCCTCAGCGTAAACCTTGTTTCGCTGTATAGTATCCGTTATAGTTGAAACCCGGTGTTTCAGCAGTTCCAGCACGAACCGCCCGGCGAACTCCCGGTGGTAGTAATTCTGCAGGTAGCTTTTCATCATCGCGCGGGCTGACCCGGCCAATTCCGGCTCCAGTACCGCCTTTTTCATCAGCGTCAAAGCCATCAATCCCTGCGCTTCGCCCCGTTCCCGGCGGGTGATATCCTTGGAATCGAGCGCGGCTTTCAATTTATCCAGCGCTTTATCGTAGTCTTTGAAACCTTCGAGGTACAGTCTGCCCCAGGCGAGATTGAGCGCGGCTTTACTGGTGAAATCCATACTTGAAGAGGAGAGGCTGGCGATACGTTCCATCAGGTCAGGCACAGGCGTATGGTCGTGAATTAGATCCAACCTGTATTCTACATCACGGGAAAAATCGCTCCCCGGATAGCGGACGCGGAAACGGTCATAAAGCTCAATAGCTCTGGCGGAATCCCGTTCCGCTTCGGCTGCGCGAGCCATATAATACAATCCATCATCGGACCAGAGGGAGGTTTCATCCTCAAGTTCCTTCAGGAATTCCCGGGCTAACCGGTAACTCCCTTCTTCGAAGGCTAAGGCTCCCATCGCCGCGGCGAAACTATCCCAATCCGGCAGTTCCTTGAGTTTCGGCAGGTAAGAGGTCAGGATGTCCGAAACCTGAGCCGCGGCTGCCCCGCTGGCGTATAATCTGCGCAGTTCATTCAGCGCTACCGCTTTATTTTCTACCGAGCCGGTCATCTTCAAGGTCTTAGCAAAAGCGTCGGCAGCCTGATTCGCCTTGTTTAAATTACTGTAGGTCATTCCCAGGCGAATCATCAGGGAATCGCTTTCCGGCAAGTCCCGGTAGATACTGAAGGCGGCGACATATTCTTCCTTGAGATAGTAATTGTCGCCCAGGTGGAACAGGGCTTTGGTCTTTAGGGTGTCGTTCAGACCCAGGTCCGCCACATCGCTCAAGGCTTTCTCCGCGGCGGCGTAATCGCCTTCTTTCTGCAGCCAGATACCCTTCAGCAACGCGGCGTATTGAGAGTGAATCGGCGCCGTCACTTCCTCCAGTTCCACCGCAGCCGTCTCCCAATCCCCATTATTACGGTAAATCAGGGCGCGGCGGATTTTAACCATCGACTGGATGATTTCATCCTCGGCGATTTTACCGGCGAAGTTATAGTTCCTCAGCGCGGTTTCATCGTCGCCGGCCTCTTCTGCGATTTCGCCCAGGTTGTAATACGCCAGCGCGGCGGAGATGGTGCCGGGGTAAGCGCTCAATATCCGCTCGAAAGCAACCTTTGCCTTGTCGGCGTCGCCGGAAATACGATAGATAATCCCGGCATCGACCATCCCTCTGGCGGAAAACTCGCTTTTTGGGTAGAATTCGCTGACGCTGAGGAAACCCCTCGCCGCTTCCCTCCAACGATTCAAATTCCTGAGACAAACCGCTGCCGAATAGAGGGCTTCCGCCGCGTTCTTTGATTGCGAAAATTCCAGCGCCACGCGCAGCATTGAGGCTCGCGCATCGTTCCACCGTTCGATTTCCATCAAAGATTTGCCGCGCATAAAGTAAGCCAGCGGAACTCTGGAGTCGTCGGGGTAGTTTGCGATGAATTGGGCGTACTGCGAAGCCGCCAAATCGTAGTAGCCGTCGCTATACAGCTTTTGCGCAAAGCTGAAATCGGCCTCACGGTCGGAATGGGCAGCTCCCGCTGCCAGCAACAGAAACAGAACTATGATGACTAATCTGTTCATACCGATATTCAACCTGAAATAGGATTCAGGATTCGGGATTCTGAAAATTTGTAGGGTGGGTTCTTAACCAATGCTGTCCCGGGAAATTTCTTAACTCAAGATATTATTGAAACCTATGTAAATCCAATAGGTTTTAGAAACGTTAATACCCAATGTTCTACACTATAAGTTGAAATAATGTATTTTTGATTATTGAAAAATCCCCCTTAATCCCCCTTTTCCAAAGGGGGAAAAACAGCGCATTTCCAATGCCAACAGATTTTCCCGTCTTGTTCCCCCCTTTTCTAAAGGGGGGCAGGGGGGATTATTATTATGTATTACAAATACAATCAGTTAGACTGTCGATTTTTTCGGGACACTATTGGTTCTTACCCACCGGAAGACTTTTTATGTCGCAGAATCCCCGCTCTCTGCGACTATGAATGTTGATTGTTCCGGCGGGTCTTGCGCGCCGCAGGCGGGTGTGACCTGCCAGCTAACCAAGTCAGATCTCCTCCCGATAAATCGGGATAAAGACCTAACTTAACAGAGATTAAACGCGCTTTAAACCGGCGTGTTTAACCATCAATTTCTTCGCGCCGAACCCCTGGAAATACACCATCACCTTCTCCTCGTCGCCGCTGCCTTCGCAAGCGGAGACTATCCCCTCGCCAAAGGTCTTATGGTAAACCCGGTCGCCGCGCCCGAACCTCTTATCAGACACTGATTGAGACGGAGGCTGCGCGGAAAGCGGACGCTGCCCCCGGTTCTCCGATGAAGCGGCAGCGCGATAGCCGCCGGTCGAATCGTGGTTATCCAGCATCTCGGGGGGTATCTCCCCCAGAAACCGCGATCTATCGCTGTATAACCCTTCGCGGCGCGTCTGAGTGTGAGCAAAGTAGAGCCGGTCCATAGCCCTGGTGACGCCCACGTAGAACAAACGCCGTTCCTCCTCTAAGTCGCCTCGACCGTCGCGAATCAAGGGGAAGAGACCGTCTTCGAGGCCTGAGATGAACACTACGGGAAACTCCAATCCCTTGGCGCAGTGCACGGTCATCAGATTCACCATATCCCCCGCCTGCCATTCGTCCACATCGGTCACCAGCGCCACTTCGCCCAGGAAATCCTCCAGCGTTCGTTCAGGATTAGAACGCGCGTACTCTTCTACCCCGACCATAAATTCCTTGAGGTTGTCCATCCGCACGAAGGCCTCCTCATCCCCTATCTTAAGATAATGCTCCATCATCTTCGTCTTATCCAAAATCAGTTTGACCAATTCGGGGAATGAAACTTCCGGGCGCTTACTTTTGAGGCTTGATAAGAGCAGGACAAAATCCTTCAGCTTTTTGGCGGCTCCGGACTTGATTTCACTGATGTCGTCAACCTTCTGCAACGCCTCCCACAAATCCAATCCCTCGCCGCGAGCGTAATCTGTGAGCCGCTTTATCGTGGTGGCTCCGATTCCGCGGGGAGGGAAATTGACTACTCTGAGCAGCGAAACCCCGTCCGAAAAGTTCACTGTCAGCCTTAAGTAAGCCAGCGCGTCCTTGATTTCCTTGCGCTGGTAAAATTTCAGCCCCCCTACGATAGTGTAGGGAATTTTCCGCTCCCGCAACGCCGCCTCCAGAGCGCGGGATTGAGCGTTGACCCGGTAGAGGATAGCGATATTGGAGTGCTTCAATCCTTCGAGAGCGAGGCTTTCGATGGTATCGGCGATAACCGCCGCCTCTTCCCGCGCGTTCCAGGCTGAAATCAAGCGCGGTTTATCCCCTTCGGCGCGGTCGGTCCAGAGGGTTTTTCCATGACGCCCTAAATTGTGTTCGATGACAGATTGGGCGGCGCTGAGTATCTGGGTGGTGGAACGGTAATTTTTCTCCAGACGGTAGATTTTCGCCTTGGGATAAATGTCAGAAAAACTCAAAATGTTGTCGATTTCCGCGCCGCGCCAACCGTAAATCGACTGGTCGTCGTCCCCGACTACAGTCAGGTTCTTATGTTTAACCCAGAGGATTTTCACCAGTTCGTTCTGGGGAATATTGGTGTCCTGAAACTCATCCACTAAAATATAGCGGAACCGCTCTTGATACAGCCCGGCGATATCCGGATTGGCGCTCAGCAGTTCCAAAGGCTTAATCAGCAGGTCGTCGAAGTCCAGAGCGTTGTTGCGCTTCATCAGCCGTTCATAAGTCTCGAAAATTAGGGGGAAGCTCTTATCGAGTTCGGTCCAGCCCCCGCCGGGCGTAGGAGCCTGAAGCCGACTCTTCAATCCTGATACCCGATAGACCATCCGCTTATATGCCTTGGCCTCGACGGGGAAGGGCATTTCCGCCAACGCCTGCTTCATCAGTCTTTCCTGGTCTTCACGGTCGTAGATGGCGAAATCGCTGCCATAATCCAGCCGGTCGGCATAGCGGCGCATAATGCGGGCGAAGAGGGAATGAAAAGTGCCCACCCACATCCGCTCCGTCTCGCCTCCGGTCAGCCGTTCAATCCGCTCTTTCATCTCAGCGGCGGCTTTGTTGGTGAAGGTGACAGCCATTATTTCCCAGGGCTTGGCCAGTCCCTGCGCCAGAATATAAGCAACCTTATGGGTCAGCACCCGGGTTTTGCCCGATCCCGCGCCCGAAAGCACCAGTATGGGGCCTTCGGTGTTGACCACCGCTTCACGCTGCTGCGGATTCAAATCTTCAAGCAGTTTCATTGCCGCGCCAGCCTCTTCTGCCGCGCAATCTTGCGCCGGTATTGGTTGAACTTTCGTTTGTCGGCATAGTGCTCTTCAACGGTGACGTTGAAATTATGATAACCGTCCCCTTTAGCCACAAAATAAAGGTAAGGAACCTCCGCAGGGTAAAGAGCGGCGATAATCGCCCTCTTTCCCGGATTGCCGATCGGTCCCGGCGGCAGTCCCTTATTCAGATATGTGTTGTAGGGTGATTTTATCCTGAGGTCGCTGTATTTAAGCCTCCGGGGACTGTCCTCGATAATGTATTGTATGGTGGGGTCGGCTTGCAGGCGCATCCCCCTGTTCAGTCGATTGTGATACACGGCTGAAACCAGCCGCGCTTCGGAAGAAAAGATGATTTCCCCCTCGATAATGGAAGCCAGCGTGATAATCTGATTGACCGAAAATCCGAGCTGGAAAGCGCGCGACTTCAGGGTGTCGTTGAATACGCGATGGAACTGCGCCGTCATTTTAGAGATTAGTTCGAGGGGATCGGCGCCAAGATAAAAATTGTAGGTGTCAGGGAAAAGATATCCTTCCAGAGAACCGGCCTCTACCCCTTGCCGCCGGATAAGGTTGCTGTCATACACTGCCGCCATAAAAGCCGCGGAGTCCACGCCCAATCTATCCTGCAGTTCACCGGCGATTCGGGCGGCAGTAAAGCCCTCGCTAATGGTTACATTAGCGGTATTGGTTCCCCGGAACAGCATCCTTTCCACCAACTCGCGATTGGAGAGGCCGAAAGGGATGGTGAAGGTTCCGGCGGGGAAATCGTGCTCCACTCCTAAGATGCGGCAAGCCCAGATGAACCGAATGCCGCTGTCAATCAGAAGAGCGGTTTGCAGCTTGTCGGCGATACAACCCAACAGTTCACCCCGCTCTATCTCAACCTTACCCAGGCGCATAGAAGGATGCGGAGAGTTAGGCCGGTGAATCAGGTCGTACATCGGCAAAACCGAGAGCAGGATCAAGAGGCTGAGCGCTATCAGTATTTTCGCTTCCCAGGTCATTCAATAACCGTTAAATGTCTGGAGTATTCCACAGATTGGATTATGAGAGTTTGAGATGCTAATATATAACCTAATAATATATTTAAAATTTTACAATTGTTCAATAATCCGTGAGGTCTCCTAAAGTATTAACCCAAAAAACCATAATTCCGTTCCCCCGGTGAGCTCGTTACTCCAATACTGCTGAACTGCAGAGTCCCCGCTATGTGTCAGTACGCTGTAACCTAATTATAATAAATTGCAGTTTGAAGTTCAATTTAGAAGGGGGGCTTCCCAGGGAGGACTTGTACACTTTCACACTTTCATACTTGTAAACTTCAACCACCCGAAGGCATCCCGCGCCCGGCGCGGTAACGCCTGAATTCAGACAACCTGCCATAGTCAAGTTCCGCTGTTATCGAGCCCGGCGAACCGCCGCTGAGACGCCGGTTAATGAGGCTTAGGTCCTGAGTAACGAATCCCATCGAAGGATCGCAGATAGAGGCGGCTCCGGAACAGAACGGTTCCCGGGATAGAGCGGGGTGGTCAGCTACAGCGGTGACTGCCGCGTTCTCCTGAGCTCGAGTCAGCGCCAGGGCTTCCCAGAGCTCCCTGCCGTATCGCTGATATTCCCGGCTTCTGACCACTGACTGCGAGGGGACGGCGATAATGTCAACCTGGCGGCGGAATGCGCTGGCGGTCTCAGGATACCACAGGTCTGCGCAGATCAGGACGCCGACTTTCCAGCCTTCAATTTCGAAGATTTCGCTTTTGCTTCCGGCCTCAACGCCGTATTTCAATTCCCGGTCGAAGGGGTGTTGTTTACGATAGGAACCGATGATTGTGCCCTTTCGGTCAACGATATAGCAGATGTTGAAATACGACTCACTATGGGGATCGAACCGATGAAAACTCCCCCCTACGAGGTTCACCGACAGACTGCGAGCCAAAGACTGCAGAAACTCCCTGGCGGTGTGCGCCGCTTCCTCGCTGTAATTCGCCACAGTGCGCAGGAAAAAGTTTTCCGGCAGGACCATCAGGTCGATTCCTGCTGGTTCCCCGCAGGCGGTCTCCGCTAACCGCTGAATACTATCGAGGTTTTCCTCCGCCTCGCCCGGATTAATCTCCGGCTGCAACACGCAAAGATTAAAATTCGATTTCATATCACAATGTCTTTTTATAAGTGGTTCCCCATGCGCCTGGCGGCGCAGAAAATTTAGCATTAAAATGTTGTAGTCTGGTGTCTGCTTTCTCTATAATATACGACATTGAGATTTGTCCGATTTTTTGTAGGGGCGGTTCGCGAACCGCCCCTACCTCCATAGGGGTACTCTACAACATAGAACTTTCGACTTGCAGACATGCAAACTTAAAATAAAAAAACGCTCAACCTCCGGGACGGCGCAGCCGAAGATTGAGCGTGATATTTTTAAGGGAGGTCCGTTTATCTTTCGCTTTTCAACTTAGTGCGGTTCGGGCTGTCGGCATTCGATTCCGCTCCCGCCGCGCGGATATCGCCAATCAACTTCTCGAAACCGAATTCAGCGGTGTAGACTCGAATCCTGTTAGCATAATCTCCGACCACGCCCCGGTAGATATAGTTTCCCGGAGGGGCGCTGGCGGGAACCGATTGAGTGATAACGCGAGAGGCTGAGCCTCCGGGCGCTAAATTCAAATTCGAGCGTATAATTATCGGATTCTGCAGCGTATTCCCGTTCGGCAGCGTCACCTCGGTCCAGAAGTCGAATTGAGCGGCGCTGGCGCCAACATTTCCACCCTGTGCGCAAAATTCGAAGCTGCCGCCGCTGGAGGGAATCACCACCGGCGCAGAAATCGGTTCAAAGGTGAAGTCCAGCTCGTAACCCTGGGTGAATCCCGGGTCGGTGGTGAACAGCACCGCTAAATGGTCTGAAAGGTGTCGCGAAGAACCGGGGTAAATGTTGGAGAAAACGTACTGCAAGCCGGTGGTGTGCTCCCAGTCCTCAATGCCGACCGTGCTGTAGTTGTCGTTGGTATCGACGTCGTTCACATCGTCATAGAGCAGTAAAATCTCACCGTCGCCGGTGGGCGTAGGATAGTACGCCGGGTCTAAAAGGATAATCTGGAACCGCTCGTTGCGGTATTGATAATCGTTTTTGACGTTGTAGTATTCGATGATAAAGCGGTGGTTGGCGGAATCGTAATACTTATACACCCGTCCGCCGCTGCGCATCTGCAGGTCGTCCCAGAAACCCGCTATCATCGCCGGAGGTCCCATCGCCGAGGGGATGGCTTTGTTGCGGAAAACTACATTGTGGGATATCCCCATCGAGATGAATCCGTTGGAACAGACGGAGATGGTGTCGTAATTTTGGCCGTAGTAGGTGAAGGTGAAGGGCAGAACCACTGTCACCCTGCAGTCCCGTTCATCACCCGTGTCCGGGAGATTGAGCTGAGTGCCGCTGTTATTGATGGAGGTGTAGCTGAAGGTCGGACACTTGGCGAAGCCGACATCCCCGGAATCGAAGCAGTAATAACCGTAATCGTCCGGGCCCATAGGATCGGTGACCTGGGGAGTCCCCACTTCGGTCATAATATGGTGAAAGGAGCGGTATCCTTCGCTGGTGGTAAAATCTATCCGCAGGTGGGTTAACCTTCCCGGAACCATCGTATTATCTGCAGCCACGAAGAAAAGCTGATTGTAATTATTGGCGCTGGAGCCGGAGGGGATGTTACCGAAATTGCTGACGCCGCTGCGGATTTGAATCAAAGGGTCGAGGGAGAACAACTGTCCCACTACGTTGGTTGCGTTGCAGAGGCCAACGTTGTTCAGAGTTATCCGCAAAGCGCGCTCCTGGCCCGGTTCCAAAGCGGTAGGCCAGAAATCCCAATCGACCTGGAACTCAGCGTCGGAGATTTCCGCCCAAACCGCAGCAACAAAGTTCCCCTGCCCCGATGTCAATGCCAGCCTCAGACCAAGTATATCGGCTGAGTTGAGGTCCGGCGCGGTGGAGAGTCTGAATGCAGCCAGGGCGCTGTCGCCGGGAGGAATAGCGCCCAGGTGGGCGGTGCCGCCGGCAATACTGACTTTAGGCGAGGACGCGCTCAAAGTTCCGGAAACTCCGGTTCCCGTAACCGAAGCGCCGAAGTTTTTGACCCAGACCTGCAGGTCCACCGTTTCGGCGGGGGAAATCATCCCGTCGTTATTGCCGGAAGTGCCGCCGCCGTTATTGTCGATTACCTCGAAATGACCGACACTTAGATTGATGGGGGAATCGACTATGGTGATATCATCCAGAATGGGCTGCAGGTTTTGTCCGGTGACTGTGAGTTTCATCGTCCCCGTGGTGTAATCCACCATTGGGAGAGTAATAGAACCGTCGTCCTCGGTGAATCCTCCTTCGAAAATTTCGTTATCCTTCAGAATGCAGACATAGGCTCCGGGAACGGGCTGTCCGGCTTGAGTCAGGGTGAGGGAGTAGTGGTTAAGCCCTCGGGCTACGGTGTCTTCACAGGCGGCGGCGCTGGCTGCGGGTATATCGGTCCAGATCCTGAGCCCGGGGTCGCCTAAAATACCATAGACGTGGAAGTAGAAGCCCACACTGTTGGTTGCGGAACCGATGCCGGCGCGGTTATGAGGATAGTCCAGCCAGAGTTCCATCTTGGAATAGAGGAGAGCGGGCCCAAAGTTATAGAGGTTTTTTTGGAAAAAACCCCAGTATAGTCCGCAGTCAAGGTTATTGTTCCATTTAGTGTGAGTATCCAATTCGGACGGTCCGCAGAAGGCGACCGCCCCTTTGGGAGTCGTTGTCGAACCCACCCTAATCCATTGTTCGCCGAAGCAGGGGTCTGAGGTGTGAGCAAAATTGCCGCCGCCGCAAACCATCGAAGTCACCACCGGCATTTTGAAATTATTGTTTAGGTTGCCGACATCGCCAGTGTCGAATCTCTGCCAGAAATCGAGCGTCCAATAGGTGTTGCCGCCATAGCCGCGGTAGTTCACCAGAGAAACGCCGGCGTTGATGGTGTTCCGCACCCGGGAAACCTGAGAACCAGGGTAAAAGGCTTCGACCACATCGGTGTATCCCCCCCGCAGCAACATCTCTTCCGTAAACTCCTTGGTATAACGAACCGATTCCGCGCCGGAATAGTCGGCGATAACCAGAGCTTCGGTGTACCAGTCCGTGCTGGTTAAATAAGGATTGACCTCATAGTGGTTCATCTTATTCACGAAGACGCGCAACTGTGTAGTATTGTCGATAGAAAGTCTTCCGATGAAGAGTTCGGGGAAATAGTCGGTTCCATCGATTAGGGCGTTGGGGAGGTCGGTGCAGCAGTTGTACATAGACCCCGGAACATAATGGGTGGGCATTCCCACATCGAAATCCCCCACTAACAGCACATATTCTGGGGGAACGGCCCAGGTGTTATAGGCGTTAGCGATATACTGTCTAATGTCATTGGCGGAAGCGCCGGCTATAGCGATGTGGGTGTAGTAACCGCAACGGCGTTTCCAGTCGGCGAATTCCTGCAGATAGTTATTATTGAACTGGGTCGCCGTTATTATCAGGTAAGCCCCCCTTTGAACCGGCATATCCAGTTCTTCCCCTTCGGGTCCGATGGTGAGGGAACGATAGAGCGGGGCGAAAGCCTCGCTGATAAAGTCCCTGGAATGGCTGAGTTCGTTATCGCCGGTGGTAGTATAGGTAATTTCGATTCTTACGGAGTTGTAGTATATCAACTCGCCTGTGGCGGGATTATAACGGGCGGGGTATATGTTCACCGGCGCAACCCTGATATCCCTCCAGATTGCGATTTCACCCTGACGGACAATCGATTCCGGGTAAAAACTGTTCTCGCTATATGATTCATCGTCCAGCGTAAACGGTGGGGTATCTTCGCTTTCCCTTTTCAGAGGTTGAGCAGGGTGAACCCTGAGGCCGTTATAGACGACTGGGTCACCCAAAACAGCGTTGACGGTGAAACCTCCGGTCCGGGGGAGGCGGATGAGTTTGGTGTAAGCTGGCAGTTCCGGTTTTCCGGTTTGGGAGGTGGTTCCGCAGCCGGGGATTTCCAGTTTTTGGTAGCTGGTTCCCTCTATGTCCACCGGGCTGATTTCCAATTCCGGAAAGGCGATTTCGAGGGTGAATCCTTGATCACTTTGGCGGATAACAGCGACTTCCGGTGCGGTGGATACGTTCAATCCCACGCCTGAAGCCAATAGTGGAGTGATGAGAAACAGCAGAAGAAAAGTCCTGATGAACCGTACGGGTTTCATTTTTCTCTCTCCAATCGTTGTGAAAGAATGATTGAGGTTCAGTTCAAGATAAAGTATAAATTTACAATAATGTAATTTTAAAAGCAAGAAAAAAGTTGTTCTAAACAAATATTACTCATCAACAAAAATATTATAAATTATTCTTGATTGTTGTGTTTCAGAGCAACCATAGGGTATCTTTTGAAGTCTTGTATAATAAGCAGATGGTTTTCCGTCAATAATCAAGAATGAAAATGTTTGAAGAAAACCGACTTACCCTATATCTTCTGACCGTTTCTCTTTTCATCGCGTTTCAGACCTTGATTCCGGAATCGCCAGGTTTCGCTGCAACGAGTGGTGAGAAGGTCTATTATGCGGCGCGCACCGACAAAGCTCCGCGGATAAACGGACGTTTAAACGACATTGCCTGGTTACAAGCGCCCGACGCGGGAGATTTTTCCCAGGAAGAGCCCGACCGTTTCGCTCCACCCACCGAGAGCACACTGTTCAAGATTCTCTATGACGACGAAGCGCTTTTCGTGGCGGTGCGGTGTTTCGACCGGGAGCCGGATTTGATAAAGGGAGCTTTAAGCCGCCGGGACGAAGATCCCCCTTCGGACTACGTGAGCTTATATTTAGACAGCCGTAACGACAATCAGACCTGTTTCGAATTTACGCTCAACGCCGCGGGGACGATGAGGGACGTGTATATCTACGATGACGGTAACGACAGCGACGATTCCTGGGACGCGGTTTGGGAGGGTCATTGCGCGCTCGATGACAGCGGCTGGACAGCGGAGATTCGAATTCCGTTCACCGCGCTGAGGTTCCCCCCCGTTGAAGAGCAGGTTTGGGGGATGAGCTTAAGCCGGAATATTCACCGGAAGAACGAAGTGGACTCCTGGGTGGTCGTTCCTCGAGATGAGCGAGGGTATGTATCCCGTTTCGGCGAGCTTCGAGGGATTAAGGATATTCCCCAGCCTTTCAATCTGGAAATTCTGCCCTACGCATCTTCCAAGTATCAAAACACGGAGGACAAGACCGGATTTTCCGGCGGCGCGGGGGTCGATTTCAAATACAGTATCTCCTCCGGCGTGATTTTAGACGCTACGGTGAATCCCGATTTCGGCCAGGTTGAAGCCGACCCTTCGGTGCTGAATCTGGGAGTGTTTGAAACCTATTTCCCGGAAAAACGTCCCTTTTTCCTCGAAGGCGCCGCCATCTTTGAGACCGAATACGATATGTTCTATTCCCGCCGCATCGGAAAACGCCCCTGTTATTACGATTTGGAGGATGACGAGGATTTGATTTCCAAGCCTGAAAACACCACCATCCTCGGCGCGGTGAAGGTTACGGGCAAAACCCAGGATGGGGTATCGTTCGGCTTGATGGAGGCGGTCACCGAAAGAGAGTACGGCAAAGTTGAAAACGAGGAGGGGGATAGATATGATAAACTGATAGAACCCAACACCAATCATTTTGTCGGGCGAATCATCAAGGATATTTGGGAAGGGAACTCCTCTATCGGGGGTATCGCCACTGCGATGAATCGGGAAGCGGGGATGTCCGCCTATTCCGCCGGGTTCGACTGGAACCTGTATTTTCGCAACAACGACTACCATCTGGCTGGGATGGCGGCTTTTTCCGACCGGGGGGACACTCATGACGACCGGGAGAGCGGGTACGCTTTGGATGTGGAGTTTTCCCGTTCAGGTTACAAACATCACGGTTTTTATTTAGGATTTGAGACTAAATCGCCGGATTTCAATATTAGGGATATGGGGTATTTAGGCCGGCGAGATGTGATAAAGGCCTATGCCGAGTATCTTTTCCGCACGCGCGACCCGGTGGGAATTTTCCGCAGGACCGTTTCCGGTATTGAGACCTGGCAGTATTGGAATTATGACGGCAATCATACAGAGAATGGTATTGGTTTGTGGACCAACCTGCGGTTTATGAACTATTGGGACACCAATTTTGGGGTCAATTATGAATTTCCACGCTACAGCGATTTGGAAACCCGCGGCGGGCCTCTGCTCCGCCCGCCCGGCAACTATGGGGGCTGGTTCTGGGGAGGAACCGATTGGCGCAAGAAGTTCCGCTTCACTTTGAATTTCTGGGGGGGCGAGAACGCTTCCCGCAGTTGGTGGGGGGGAGTGTATCCTACGATTACCTACCGGCCGATTGACCGGATGGAGACCTCGGTTTCATTCTGTTACGAGCGGATGTTCGACGAGAACCAGTGGGTGGACAACATCGACGACGACAACGACAGCACTCACTACGTGTTCGGCCGGCTGGATAAACATGAACTGTATATGATTGCGCGCTTGAGCTATAACTTCACCCGCGACATCAGTTTGCAGTTATACGCGCAACCCTTCAACGCGGTGGGGAAGTATCGGGAATACATCGAATTGGCGGAGCCGGGGACTTACAAGTTCAAGCCCTACAATCCTGAGGACGATTACGATTTCAATGCGAAGGAATTCAATATGAACCTGGTTTTCCGCTGGGAATACGCGCCGGGAAGCACGATTTACGCGGTTTGGAGCCGGGGGATGTGCGACGAGGAGAATGCAGGAAGGTATAATCCCCGGCGGAACTTCGGGGATTTGGCGATGGCGGAGCCGGACGATATATTTTTGATAAAGTTTAACCGGTGGTTCAATTATTAGAGTGGGCGACTATATGCGTTCCTAAGTGGGAGCGTGGGAAGGAGGGAAAATTCACAACGGATTAAACGGATTACACGAATTGGATTCGGATTATAGCAATAATTATAGATTATTACAACTAGAGATTCTTCGCTCCGATGCTTCTCATCGGGCTCAGAAAGACATTCTCGGAGATACTGCGGGGAATCAGCAGCGCAGGAAGCAGGGAGAGGATTTATTAAAACTATTGTAATACAACAACTTAGAAAAACGTATGATAAATCAAGCCGCTACTGTTACCGGACATATGCAAATACTATACATCATTAAGTAATATCAATTAACAGCATTAGCGGCGCCAATTAAAATCTAATAATAGAAAGTATTATCCTTCAGCTGATATAGTCTTCCTTTATAATATGCCCTTAATTCATAATTCAGAGTATTTATAATCTTGAATCCGGTGTTGTTTTCAAGACGAAAACATGATACTTTGACCGCCTTCCCTCCGATTCGCCTTTCGGTTAAAGGTTTCTTTTCAGCCTTCTTTACTTCAGGAGTATCCTTATGATTCGCTTTTTCTTTTGTGACTCCTCCGATTCGGCGGCTGGGAGTTTCTTTTTTTTCAACTTTCTCAACAGTCTTTTCCTTTTTATTGGTCACTCCGCCGATTTTTCGTTTTGATTTAGGCTGTGTCGTTTTCTCAACCTCAGTCTTTTCAATTTTCTTTTCATTTTTATTAACCAATCCGCTGATTTTTCGCGCCGATTTAATGGCGGTTCGGGCAATTTTTACACACAGACACTGCCGGGCGGGAAGGTATATCCGCTCTCCCACAATTATTAACGGAGTCGGCTCTTCACCGTAAAGATTTTTCTCCGCATATATCTCCGCCAGCCTGGATTCATCAGTGAAATCCTCAATGTATTCCATATTATAGCTGGTCCCCGTCATTAAAATACCGGGGATTCCTAACACTGCAGCCATAATAGTTATAGTTATTGCTAAGATCCAGCGGGTATATTTCTTGGTTTCTTTATTCTTCATTTGAACTCTCATTCTTAATCATTAAAGAATAATTACCTATTTATTAAACACTTCCCTCGAATCGGATAACCATAGTATCCAGTCAAGCATGTCGTATTCCTTATCAGGCGCTTCCGCTATGGAATATACTACACTCATACCACCGTTTCTCGCCTCTTCTATGAATTCATCAGGAATGTCGAAACAATAGCAATCATTCGGGGGAACTCCCGCAAGTTTTGTATTAACATAGTTTATGTGCAAGACTCCGTAAAAAGAGGAAGGCTCATTCTCAAAGGTTATAATGACTCGTTTTCCATAATTGTTAAGTGATTTTTTCCAGTATTTATTTATATTATCAAGATATCCTGTAGTATGAAGCGTTAGAGGGTTGCGCCCAGGAAAAGGCATAATGAATCTCCCTTCTTCGATGACAAAAGGATCATCCTCCCCCATGATTCTGCATCCCGGCTTTAGCAATTCTCCATAGAGCGGTACGTACTTATGATCATCTCTATATTTCTTAAAACCCACACTCCAGTGCTCTAATCCGGATTCATTATAATCTCCAAAAGGGACATCCGATATAATCATCGTCCAGAGAAACTGTCTTTTCTCTTTCTTTCCCTTCATATATGAAACAGGCTGACCTATGGTAAACATTCTTCCATTTTTGACAAATTTGATGACTTCATCCGGTATGGAAATGTAGTATTCAATTTGCTGATTGGACAGCGCTTCGTCTTTGACATAATTAAAAAGCAGAAGTCCGTACAAACTTCGGTCATTATCTTTCAGATTAATTTTAACGGGCTTTGCGGCACATTTCTCTAGAATATATTCATATAAGTAATATTCAAAACAATACCATACTCTATTATCAGGACTTTCTGAGTAAAAATTTGAGGAGCTAATATACCAATAAGGATTTGCCCTTTTATATTGTTTTTTATTAGCATAGAACGGCGGGACGAACTCCCCTTCCTTAATTAAAAATGAACCGTCCATAGCTACTATAGCGCATCGCGGCATATCCAGGTAACCTTTTGTAACCGGCGTGAATCCTTTAATTTTCTCTTGGGCGAAAACCGCGAAGAAAATGGTTAGAATTAAGGGGATTGTAACGAGAAAACGGTGAATCGTTTTCATGGTATCATCCTTTACTGGTTTTTTTTATTGCTTAACACAATATTGGTGCCATTTGTAATAAACCTAACTATACCTCCAGAATCGGCAAACCACGCTTCAAGAATCTTCCCCCTCCTTCGCGCCCTGTAAATCGCCCGTTTTCCGCCACCACTTCCCCCCGGAGCAGAGTTTTCAGCGGCATTCCCACGGTTTCGAATCCCTCGTAGGGCGACCAGTCGCAGTTGGTCTCCAGGTTCCTGTGCGATATCCTCTGATGAGAATTCGGGTCGAGGATGACAATGTCGGCGTCGGTTCCCGGCTTCAATGAACCCTTTTCAGGATACAAACCCATCAGCTTGGCGGGATTGACGCATAGTTTCTGTACCATCTTAGGGAGACTGAACGCGCCGCTTTGCACGCCGTGAGTGTATAGCAGCGGCAGCATCGTTTCCACCCCCGGCATACCGAACGGGATGCGGGTGAAATCCCCTTGCCACATCGCTTTCTGCTTCCGGTTGAAGGTGCAGGTGTCGGTGGAAATCACCGAAATTTCGCCGCCCACCAGCCCCTCCCATAAGCGCTGAATGTCCTCCTCCTTCTTAAGCTGAGGGCAGGTGCCGTAAAGATGCCCGTCGGGCTCGTTGAACAATTCGTCGTCCAGCAGCAGATAATGGGGGCAGGTTTCAGCGTACACGTTTACCCCCAGATTTTTCGCCGAAGCCACTAAATCCGCCGACCGCGCCGTTGACATATGCACAATATAGAGGTTCCCGCCGGCGGCGTCCGCCCAGTATATCGCCCGGTTCACCGCTTCCGCTTCCACATAGTCGGGGCGGCTGAGGACGTGGCAGTAAGCCCCGTACTTTTTCATCATCTCCGGCGTGTGGTAACGCGCCACCAGGTAATCGAGGATGGTCGCCGATTCCGCGTGCACGCCTATCAAGCAGCCCAGTTCCCGGCTTTCTTCCAGCGCGGCGAACAGAGCGTCGTCCTCCGATATCAGCCCCTCGCTGCGGTAAACCATAAACATTTTGAAACTGGTGACGCCGTAATCCACCAGCGCTTTCATCTCGCGTCGGATAGCGTCGTTCCAGTTGGTGGGGACAGCGTGCAGGGCGTAATCCACGCAGACCCGCCCATCGGCTTCGCCGCGGCGCTTTTCCACCGCCTCCGTCAAAGTGGGATTTTTGCCCTGGATGGCGAAATCTATTACGGTGGTTACTCCTCCCGCTGCAGCGGCGCGCGTGCCGGTGACGAAATCGTCCGCCGACACGGTCCCGCCGAAGGGGAACTGCAGGTGCACGTGAACGTCTATCGCTCCGGGCAGGACGAAACAGCCCTTGGCGTCGATGATTTCCGCCCCCGCTTCCGGCAGGTTCATCCCCACCGCCGCGATTATTCCGTCCTTTATCCCGATGTCGGCGGGGAATATGCCTTCCCCGTCCGCCAGGGTTCCGTTTTCAATGATTTTGTCGAAGGTCATTTTTGGATAACCAAGATTTTAGAAACCGCTGTGAATGTTTCTTTCTTAAACTTGAAGACAATTTCATTATTGCCATTAACTGCTTCGGAATCTAGAAATTTATCTACTTCCTGAAACACATAATCAAAATCTCTTTTTAATTTCCAACTTTCATCAATATTGTTTCTATCGAACACAATGACATAAAATCTATTATCTGCGCCAAATCGTGGAGCACCTTGATTTTCATACATCCAGGTTATTAAATCGCCCGGATTTTTCAAAGCATCTTCGATGTTATAGTTTTTTGGGAGGTAGGTTGTCTTTATGTCAAATGGTTGTCCATCGAAGAAAATGTCAACTCCCTTAACATCCATAAGAGTCGGTATTACTCGCGGATGATAACTGATATGCTCTTCAATTAATAATGTAGTCCAATGATTATACCAAGTGCAGATTACATAATCTGTTACATCATCATGAAGCTTTCTTTTCACATTACTAACAAGTTCATTAAACCTGTAGTATTTCCGCACATACTCCACCTGTATCTTTTGGTCGAGTTGTCCTTGAACGACTCCCCAAGAAAAGTAATTAACCTTCCTCAGTTCATTTTTCAATTCCTCATCTGATATTAGTTCTCTTCGTTTTTGAATTACATTTAAGAACTCCTTTTTAATGAAGTCATTAACAAATCTTTCTTCGACGCCCTCATTGATAATTGACTTGATCAAATCAGCTTTTTTACCTTTTACCATAATCCCAACTTGTTTCGCCAGCACATTTAGATTTTTCGCTGGTATCGTCTTCAGTTTGAGATTAAGCGCTTCCTTACTGCTTATTAAAGGCATTTTAACCTCCTATTTCTTTTTAAAAATTAGGATATATTCGTGCTTAAATATATAGAATCCACCCACTAAAGCTCTGTATCGCCATAGATTGTGCTGCGCTCTTTTTCCTCTTGTGTTATCAAAATTTTTAACGATTATACTCTTCAACTGTAATTTCCTTTTTAGAATCTCATTCATACACATAAATCCAAGAGGAATCCATTCTCCCCTTGAATACTTATCACCAATAACTACAGCCAAGAATCTACCTTTCTCAAGGTATTGCATAGCGTTATCCAATACTTCTCCAAACATTGATAAGTAATTTGTAATCGATTTCGCATTGGATAAATCATTGGGATTATTTGAAAACTTAATTATGTCAAAATAAGGTGGATGCATTATAATTAACTGGATTTTCTTAATATTGTTTTCTGCCAATAAAGTACTATAATTATAATTTCTCGAATCACTACATATTATATTAGTGTTTACATTGTATTTATTGCTTTCAGCTTTTATGAGTTTATCTGCACTTGATACAACTTCACTGTTCAATTCAATTCCTAAGCAATTACGCCCTAGTCTTTTAGCTTCAATCAAGGTCGTACCACTTCCAGCAAAAGGATCGATTATCCAATCATATTTCTTAGTGAATCTTAATATCAGTTGATGAGGAATCTGAGGAATAAAATTGCCCCAATACCATCCTAAATGTGCTCCTGAAGTATCTCTTTTATCTAACACCCAAAGACTATCTGTAATAATACTATCATATTCTTTCCATCTGTATAGGTTGATTTCATTTATCTTGTTGGTCTTAATCTTGGAGAGACTTTTCTCAAGTCTTTCTAAATAGTACTTTGCTCTCGGCAGTGTTTTCGATGACAGAATTTGATTTAGGTTACCTATTAGAATAGTTTTTTTAATTGATATTGTATCTCCATTTGTATCAATATTTACCAAACCTCTATCATCCTTCGATGAATATTTGATTATATCAACTATCGCCAACACTTCTCTTTTAAATATACTCATTTCATTTATATTAGAAATTTTGTTGATTTCATCAACCAACCTCTCCTTATTAATAATAATTGAGCCCAGTCCAAAAGGCTCTGATTCCAATTCAAGTTGTTTCATATTTTTTTTATCCATTTTTTTACCTATTTATACTATGTTCTTAATTTTTAACTATTTTTATCGCCCCCGTAGAACACACCACTTCGCACAGACCGCATCCGTCGCATTTTTTCTGGTCGATGACCGCCTTGCCTTTTTCGGCGTATATCGCCTGGTAGCCTCCGTCGCGGCAGGCTACGATGCAGTCGCCGCAGAAGCTGCATTCCGGTCCCACTTCGTAAGCTACGCGGCTTTTCATCGGCAGCGAGTCGAAATCCACCACCCGTTCCCGCGCCAAACCGACTATCTCGGCGAAGGAATCGAATCCCTTGCGCTCCAGATACGCTTCCAGCCGCGCGGTAAGTTCATAGATGATGCTGTAACCCCGGTACATCACCGCGGTGCAGATTTGCGCCGTTCCCGCCCCCAACAGGAAAAATTCCACCGCGTCCCGCCAATCCGTTATCCCCCCCATCCCGGACACCGGCTTGCTCAATCCCGCAAGCTGCGCCACGCACCGCAGCGCCACCGGTTTTATCCCCGGTCCGGATATCCCTCCGAAAGCGGTCATCCCTTTGACCGCCGGGAGGGGACTCATCGTTTCGATGTCCACTCCGGCGATGCCGGATAAAGTGTTAATCGCTGCGAGGCAGTCCGCTCCCGCTTCCACCGCCGCCCTCCCGATGGAAACAATGTCGGTGACATTGGGGGTGAGTTTCACCCAGACCGGCGCATCGACAGCTTCCCGCACCGCGGCGGTGATTTCCCCGGTTAAAGCCTGGTCTTGACCGATGAAGGCTCCCGCCGCCCGCTCCGGCATCCCGTGCGGGCAGGACACATTGAGCTCCACTCCCCGCGCTCCCGCTTGAATCACCGCCTCTGCCAGCTCAGCCCATTCTTTCGGACAGTCCGCCGGAGCCATTATGGAGGCGATGACCGGTTCCTCGAAATTCGCCCGGATTTCCTCTATCCAGCGCAGCCATTGGCCGATACCGGCGTCGCTCAGCAGTTCGATATTCTCCAGGAAGTAATTCCGCGCTTCGCCGCGCGCGGTGGTCAGCCGGGGATGAGGGCTGGCGGTGCCGTCCCGGGTGATAGTCTTGGTCACCGCGCCAGCCCAGCCTTCGGCGAAAGCGCGCATAATCATCTCCCCATTGCGCGTGGGCGGCGCGGAGGCCAGTAAAAACGGGTGTTTAAACCGAATCCCGGCTATTTTTATGGATAAATTCAAATGAAGAATCCCTTGCAACCACTTCGCCAAACACCAACCACCATTAAAACGGCGCGAATCCGGCGGCGTTCCAATAATCCTCTTTCAGCGAATCGTACTGCTTCAATAGCGCGTGGTAATGTCCCGATTCCCAGTCCGCTAATTCGGAGTAGAATTTCTTAACGGTTTCGTCTTCAACGGCGCCGGCTTCGGCTTTGTAGAATTTAATCGCATTGAGTTCAAGCTGAATACCGATGGAGAGTGCGCTCATTTCCTGGTGCGCATCGCCGATTCTCTGCTTGAATCCCTGGGAAAAGATGGGGCTTTCACCGAGGTATTCGGTGGCTGTTCCCAAGCTGGCATTGCGGTCGGCCTCGCCGGTTTCAGTGAACGCTTTTAACTGCTTTTTCAGGAAATCCATATGCAGCAGTTCATCTTCCGCCAATTTTTGAAAAATTTCCCTGCCCTTGGGATCGGCGGAACTGCCGGCGGCCATTCTGTAGAAACTATAGCCTTCGTCCTCAGCCTGTATGGCTTTGAACAATCCCTCTTTTATCCTCTCCAGGCTTTTTTCGTCCATAGGTGTAAACCCCCATGATTATAAACTACTTAGTTAAGTATAAAAGTTCATTTTCATTTTGGCAAGAATTATAGTCCGATTCCGGTAATCCC
>CAYQZD010000036.1:0-32701 GCA_964421875.1 uncultured bacterium | reverse complement strand
AAATTCGAACCACAGATTCACAAAGACAACCAGATTAAAAATGCTTCGCCCCTACTGAGCCAAAAAATATTGTCCAGTAATATACATTACATAGAATATATGGAAACCAAACCTCGCACCGATCATAAGAATTTCCGCCTCAGCGCGGACGAGATTATGTCCTCCGGGCATCTTGCCTGCCCCGGCTGCGGCGGGGCGATAGCGATGCGGATGGCTTTGAAAGCGCTGGGGCGGCGCACCATTATGTCCGTCCCCGCCTGTTGCTGGGCGGTCATCGACGGGCCCTTTCCGTTATCAGCGGTGGGAGTGCCGCTGCTGCATGTGGCTTTCGAGACCGCCGCCATCTCCGCTTGCGGCATCCGCGCCGGGTTAGATGCGCAGGGAATTGAGGATATCAATGTCGTCGCCTGGGCTGGGGACGGCGCCACCTTCGATATCGGCTTCGGAGCCTTATCCGCCGCCGCGGAACGGAATGAAAACATCGTCTATGTCTGCTACGACAATGAAGCCTATATGAACACGGGCATCCAGCGTTCCTCCGCCACCCCCTGGGGAGCCTGGACCACCACCACCCCGGAAAATTACCCCAAGGCTGAACCCAAAAAAGACCTGGTGGGATTAATGGCGGCGCACCGCATCCCCTACGCCGCCACCGCCACCATCGCCTACCCGGAGGATTTGACCCGAAAATTCGAAAAGGCGAAAAGCCTCCGAGGCTTGCGCCTGATTCATATCTTTTCCCCCTGCCCGCCGGGGCACAAAATGAAGGAATCCGACAGCGTTAAAGAATCCCGCCTGGCGGTGCAATCCCGCGTTTTCCCCCTCTATGAAGTGGAAAACGGGGAAACCTATACCTTGAACCTCAATCCCGACCCGGTTCCGGTGGAAGAATACCTGAAAATCCAGGGCAGGTTCCGGCATCTTGATGAAGATGCGCGCCGCAGAATCCAGGAGAACACCGACCGGGAATGGGAAAAGCTGATGCAGAAGGTCTCCGGATGAAAAACCGGATGCTAATCCGCCACTTCAAACCGGGCGACACGGAAGCGGTGGTCGACCTTTGGGAAAGATGCAGCCTAACCGTCCCCTGGAACAATCCCCGGCGGGACATCGAGCGCAAGCTGAAGGTGAATCCGGAGCTGTTCCTGGTAGGGCTTATCGAGGGGGAAATTGTCGCTTGCGTGATGGGCGGCTATGAGGGGCGCCGGGGGTGGGTGAACTATCTGGGAATATCGCCGGAACGGCGGCGGGAGGGGCTGGGGAGGGAGATTATGGCGGCGGTGGAGGAGTTGCTGAAAGCGAGAGGCTGCCCTAAAATCAACCTGCAGATAAGAAACGGCAACCTGGAAGCGGTTAAGTTCTACCAGAGTATCGGCTATAAGATGGACGAGGTTGTGAGTATGGGGAAGCGGCTGGAGGAGGATTAAGGGATAACATTAAATTGTTTTAATCTATAACATATTATAAATTGGGAGTATTAAATGATTTCTGCAAAAGAAGCCGCAGTTAAAGCGGAAGAGTATTTCAGAAGTATCTACGAAGGCCAGGACATCAGAAACATTTTAGTGGAAGAGATTGAACTGGTCGAAAATAGAAAATTCTGGCTGATTACACTTGGTTTCTCCGAAACGGGTGTCGCTCTTTTCGATTACGAAAGGAGGAAGTTTAAAAAATTCAAGGTGAACGCTGAAACGAGTGAAGTGATAGCAATGAAAATAAGAGTCATCCGATGAAAACGGACTACAATAAAGAGCTGTGTATAAGATATAAATCTAAGGGTATAATACCCGATTCTAACCTGCTATTGTTATATTTTATCGGTCGTTACCAATGTGAATTGATTCCCAGATTCAAACGCACAGCAAAATATTCAACAGAAGATTTTCGGCTGTTATCAAGCATATTGAGGTTTTTCAATATTGTTTTCACCACCCCCAATATTTTAACTGAAGTCAGTAATCTATCAAACCAGCTTGATGATAAGGTTAGACCGGAATATTATGAATCCTTCAAGGACTATGTTCAGATAATAAACGAGGAGTATTATCCAAGCCGCGATGTCAGTAGGATTAAGGAATTCAATAAATTAGGTTTGACGGATTCGACTATTATCAAGGCTGCCGCAGGACGATTTCTGGTTTTAACTGATGATTTCAGACTATACTCGATTCTCTGGAAATTAGGAATTGACGCTATTAATATGAACCATATAAGAGCGGCGGTTTGGTTCGGCGGGGTATAGGGAACTTTACCCGCAATTCAAGCATTTAACTTTTAAAAAGCTAAAACTCCAAATGATTTATGGCTGAACAAAAAAAGAGAAGACAAAAATCGCGAAAAGCGGAATGGGGACTCCCCTTTTCCGGCAGGAATTACCTCTGGCTCGGCATCGGGCTGGCGGTGATAATCTTAGGATATGTAGCTCTGGGGCAGGGACCGGTGAACAGTTTCTGGTCGCTGACTCTGGCGCCGATACTGCTGGTATTGGGGTACTGCGTGCTGATTCCGGTTGGAATACTGCTGAAGAATAAATCCGGCGAAGAAGGGTGATAAAATCCTCATTCGAGGGTCTCTATCGCGACCTCACTCAACGCAGGATGAAAATGTTAACGGTCGCTCATCTGCATTCCCACGCTGGAGCGTGGGAACGAGGAGAATGTCAGGTCTCCGCTGCGCTAAAGACCTGACATAACGCTTGGATTTTCCGGCGGAATAAGATTCCGCCCTACATGGCTTGCAGCTATTTACAGATTAAAAAGGCTGGATTCCAATCCAGCCTTAAAATCGTCGATTCTGCGCGGTTTCCGTTTTACGGCTTATTATTATTTAATATAGCCTAAAGCCCGCATTTTATCCAGCAGCTCATCGTCCACATCGGATTGTGTCACCCGGTTCCGGCGAAAGATAAATCCCCGGTCATGGCTCTTCACGTATTCCGGCCGATACCGGTTCAGGAAACCATCCTCAAAAATCCCCTCCATCACCCTGCCGTCCATATCCCGGCCTAACGGGATACCCAGCAGCGTCATAACGGTCGGCGTCACATCATGCACCGAATATTCCCCGGTCCTTTGCCGCTTCTGTTGCACTCCCTTTCCATACGCTATGATTATTCCGTCGGGAGCTTGGGTATGGTCAGTGAACAAACCGAATTTAGTGCGGTAGGTCTCGAAACCGTGGTCGGACACAATTATTAAAACCGTGCTGTCATCCATAAAACTCATTATATCACCCAGCATCCGGTCCATAACTAAGTAAGTATTGGGGACAACGTCTTCAAACGGCATATCTCCGAATTTTTTACGCAATCCGGCGTCGGAATCGTAGTACCTCCAGAAGTAATGCTCCATAACATCCACCTGATTAAGGTAGAGCATCACGCAGTCCCAGTCCTCGCGGTCCATCAGAAACTTAGCGGACAGGAAGTAATATTTATCCGCCAGATAACCGAACTTGACCGCGGTGGTGAAATCCCGCGAATCCCATTTGGTAACATCGTTAATCCGGTTCAGAAGATTCGAATCGGCGGGAAAAAAACAATTCGCCTCCGACAGACTCAACGCCTGTGTAGCCAGATTGAAGGGCTCCAGCTCCAACTCCAGTTCCGCGGGATAGGTTCTGGCAGACCTGCTTAAGGCGAGTTTCGAACCGGCGGTATATTGCTTCTTTCCGGCGCGCATCTCCTTTTTCCTGGCGCTGGCAAGGTCGGATACGATAGAACCCTTTATACTATCCGGCGGCCAGGTTCCCCACCAACCGAGCACCAGTGTGGTCAAGTCGTAATCCGTATTTATATTCCATAAAGCCTTGCTCTGCCTCACAGTGCTGGAAACCGGAACCGTCTTGAAAATCCCCCTTTGAATCATTAATTGACAGATAATCTTAGCGCCCAGGATTTGGGGGAAACGAAAGAGCGCGTTCCCCATACCGGGGACCAATGGAGAAGTCCGCTCGATAATCCCATGTTTCTCCGGATTCTTGCCGGTGGCTATGGTAGTCCAGATAATGGGGGACATAGTAGGGAGGATGGTGCGGAAACGGTCGGAGAATCCTCCTTCCACCAGGCGGGTGAAGTTTGGAGCTTTGCCTTCATCGATTAATCCATCGAGAACATCCCAGGTTACGCCGTCGATACCGAATAGAATAACTTTCAAGCCGGAATCTCGGCGCGCAACTTCAGGAGCCCGCGCGGGCTGCTTCTGCACAGAAAGGGACTTGAAATAGAAAGTATAATCGCCAATGATAAAAAGCGCGACAATCCCCGCAAGGCTCCATTTAAAAATTCGGGGAGAAAGCCTGAATATGAAAGGGAAGATGACGCCGCCGATTACCATTACACCCGCTAAGAAGCCCGCGTTAAACAAATACCCCTTCAGGGAAAAAGCCCAATAGTCCGATAGCACAACCTTGTTATAATAATAAAACAGACTGAGAAACAGAGCGGCTCCGCCATGAAAAGCCCCAAATATCCAGGGATGGAAATTCTTTTTTAGCGATGGTATAAGCTTAGAAATCCCCCAATCCAGCGTAGAACTGAACAACGCCAGAACCAGTCCTAAAAGATTATATGTAACCAGCGCCGCCAACAGGAATTTCAAACTGACCCAGGGTGTGATGAACAACCTGCTCCAGAATGTCGTGATTATTACCATTAAAAGGACCATAAAGGTCCAGAATATCAACGAGGCTTGTAAGTGCTTTTTCATAGATATAGTATTCCTGCGGGGATCTGTTGCCCTAATCGGTTTTCAGATTTTATAAATTGGATAATAAGTAAACTTGTAGAGATTTGATTTATCAAATCCCTTGGATAACAATAACTTAAAAACGGGCTTGATAAATCAAGCCCCTACTATGCCGCTCTGTAAGTATTTAGGCAACGCGCCCGCGGATAATAGTGACGGAAAAACCAGCCGGTGGTTTCAACTTTCTTTTTAAAAAGTTGTTGCCCAAACGGTTGAAAGTATATTAATCAATAAGGTTCTTCTCCAAAGTAGTTGCAATATGTTTGCTTTTACGGATTAATGTACATTGTTCTGATTATTAAGCTTCACAGTAATGTCACTCCCGCGGAAGCGGGAGTCCAGGAAAATCTCCCTAATACTAAAGCCTGGATTCCGGCTTTCGCTCGGAATGACAAATCAGTGTTTTTTAATAAAAATACTCCAAATATGAATTATTCATAATTGCTGCAACTAAAATGGAGATGAGCCATCGATAAATATACTCATTTTTACCTACTTTCTCAAATAAGATCCTGTGACATAAAAAAAGGCGGAACCCTAAAGTCCCGCCTTTTCCACAGCATGCCTGATCCATCACTTCAGTAGAATCATCTTCTTGATATCCTTGAATTCCCCGGCCTCCAGCTTGTAGAAATAGATGCCGGAGGACCAGGTGGAAGCGTCCACCGCTATCGTTTTGTAGCCCGCGCTCTCCATTCCATCGGTCAGCAGCGCCGCCGACTGGCCCAACGCGTTGAACACTTCCAGCCTTACCCGGCTGTCTTCCGGCAGGTCGAAGCTGATAGTGGTGACCGGATTGAAGGGATTGGGATAGTTCTGGCGCAGTTTGAATTCTTCAGGCGTTATACCCGCCAGAGGATTCTCGCTGTCCCATCCATCCAAATTCCACTCATCGAAGGCGCCTGAACCGTCAAGACCTAACTTGGTGAAGTTGAAGGAATCCTCGGTCAAAACAGTCTGGGCGCTGAAATCCCCGCAATAACCGGTATAGGTGTAGGTTCCCATAGGGGCAATACCCGGAACCGTCTGCGCCAGATACCGCGAAGTGTTGGCTCCGGCGGGCATAACGATCGGGCGGTTGATAATAGGCCCATAGGGATTGCCCGAAGGCAGCGTAACCATAATCCAGGCGTCGAAAGAAGCCTGGCTGGAGCCGCTGTTGGTGATGGAGGCAGTAAAGTTGAAAATCCCGCCCCCCGCCGCAATCATTATGGGCGGATTCGCCGGCGTCATAGTCAAGGTTAGACTGGAACCTGATACCGGCGTGGTGTAGATCACTGCGTATTCATCACCGAAGGTGGCAGCGTTGTTGTCCAACGCCCCATCGAACAGGAACTGGATACCGGTGGTCTCGGTGTGGTTTTCGATGCCGAGGGTGCCTTCAGCGCCGATGGTGGTGTTGGATATATCCCGATACTGCATCTTTATCCTGCCGTCGCCAGTGGTGGTGGGATGGTAAGCCGGGTCGTAGAGTATGGTCTGGAAAGTTTCGAAGGCGTCATAGGGACGGTACTGCTCCACATGGTTGAACTCAACGATATAGCGGTGTCCCGTAGCGTCGTACCAACGCCACACTCCGCCGGAATTATTCCGCTGCGGCGACAGATCCTCCCACAACGGCGCAATCATCGGCGCTGGGCCGTCCGGGTCGGGGATAGCGCTGTTGGAATAATCTTCCTCGGTGATGACTCCCATACCCAGCCAGCCGTTGGTGGCGATAGAGATGGTATCATAAGTAATTCCATAGTACTGGAAATTGAAGGGCAGGGGGAACTGGAAGACCTGGTCGTCCTGCGTGAAGTTCACCCTGGTTCCCGGGCCGCCGGAATCGGCGCTGATTTCAATCCATTCGAATACCGGGAACTCGGGGTAATCGTTCATATCATATGCGGAATAGCCGTAATTGTCAGGACCCGAGGGCTGGAAGGTGCGGTCCGCCACGATGGCGTTGAATCCGTCCTGCCCGGCGTAGCCTACCTGGTCGCTGAAAGTCAGCCCGAAATCGACCTGATGCTCCAGTGGACAGCTGGGAGACACTGTCACAGTGAATGCCCCTTCAACCGGCGCGCCGGGATTCAAGGTCCCGTAATTGTGAGTGGCTGAAGTCACGATGACATGGATGTCGCTGGTCGCCAGCGTCCCGTTCAATCCGGTAGTATAGCATCCGCCGTCGTTCAGCAGCGAAATCCGCAGTGTGGCGGTTTCACCCGGGTCCAAACAGCGGTTGCCGTTGCCGCCTTGACTGTCGTCCACTAATAAGCCGTCAAAACCGACTATCGGAGCGTAAACCTGCAGGTTGAAGTAGCTGTCCCAACTATCCCCGCCGCTGGTGGCTGTCAAGGTGAAGGGCACCCAGCGCTCGTTCTCCACAGAACCCGAAGCCTGAATCCGGAACGCAGCCTGTATCGTGGCGCTGCCGCCCTGCTGAATGTTCCCAAAAGCCGCGCTGTCGACAATCACCGTCACCAGCGAATCCTCGGTAGTTATTCGGGCGGAAACACCTGTAGCGCTTGCCACACCCACGTTCTGAAGGGTTATATTCAAATCGACCGTTTCGCCATAGTCCCACTGGCCGTTGTTATTGCCGATTTGGTCGGCTACAACCGCATTTTCATAAATCACATAGGGGCCGCTGGGCGGAGTAACCGCCAACGTACCTTCATAGGGAAGGTAATTGTGCGCGGTGACGTAAAGGTCTGCGGTTCCCACCGAAAGCAATGGCGGATTCAAGGTCAAAGTGCAGTTGCCGCTGGCGTCAGTGAATCCCACGCCGTGAATGGTGCCTTCTTTCGATAAGCAGACCCTGGCGCCCTCCACACCCGGAACCTGAACCTGGAAATTAGGCGCGCCCAGCAGCACGGCGGAGGCGTGATTGACCGCCATCTGCTGCGGAGCCGCAGTCCAGAGGTCGAGCGTGGGTTCGCTAAAAACGTTCACCTGATAATAGCACCAGCGGTTCATATTCATATTGATGTAGGAGTTGCAGTCCTCCTTGGAGTCGCGGTTAACGTCGGAAACCACGGTAATCCCCTCGCCCCACAGAGCGTCGAAAAACTGCTTGTCGTAGTACTGCGAAGAACCCTGGGTGGTGGTGTTGTCGCCCCAGCCGTAGCGGGAATTGGTCACCATCACTGCCGCGCCGGTCTCCATAACCGAGAAGGACTCGGTAATGCAGTCGCTGGTATAAGACCCGCCGGTGGTTCTGTTGTCGAAGGAGCCGCAGTAGCAGCCCTGGGAATAAACCAGATAGAAATTATGGTTGACTCCGTTGTTGGTCATATTGGAAGTGTTGACCTGGCTGTTGTTGAGCTGCATCATCGTAGTCACATTGGCATGACCCAGGTGGTTTACATAAATCGGTCCCTGGTTCAGCCGCGGTACCAAATCGCCGAGGCCGGACCAAAAGTTTCCAGGCCGTTCATAGAGGGTGTCAACCGCAAAATTTACGGGGAAGGGCGCGGTTTGAAAGCCCCAGCTTGAACTGCCGGTGCGAACCTCTTCCTTATACTCCCAAGCCCAAATGGGCCATCCCAAATCCTCGGCAGCCATCAGTGCGGTTTCGATTTCATTCACCACCGGACTGCGCTGCCATAAAATCTGCTTGTTGACAAAGTTGGCGATTTCCGTGGGGCTGTCCACCGCGGCGCGGGAGATGTTCACCTCGGCATACAAATCGTCCTCGCCCGGCTCGCCCCAGCGGTTGTCCCCGTCGTTGTTCCAGTTGCCGTCCAGATTGGAAAAGTAAAGGTCGGCGGGGATGTCGTCATCGGTGTAAGCCCCCGAACCGGCGAAAAATCCCCGGTGGGGAAGAAATTCATCGTCTCCGCCCAGGAACACGTAATCGATGAAATGGTTGGTGTAATAGTCGATGACGCAGTTGCGGATTTTATCCTGATTGTCGATGCCGTTGTAGCTGGAATAGATGCTCTGCACCGTCTCCACCGCGATGTGAAATCCGCACCGGGTCTTCCAACCGATATAATCCGCCCAGTTGGCGGTGAACTCGGAGGTGGTGATGAGCAGAATATCGTAATCCGGGTTGTCCGTACCCGGCGCCGCAGGTCCGTAGATTGAGACCGCCGCCCGGTTGTCAATCCTTTGTTCCAAACGGGCGATAGTTTTGCTGTCATGCCTCAGCATCCGGCCGTAAGCCTCCTGGCTCCGCGCCGATGGGGAAGTCTGAACCCTGACGTTCATACTGGTGTAGTAAGCCAGCTCTTTGGTAACCGGATTATAAACCACCGGATTCAAAGCGATGGAGGCGATACTGTGCCCCCGATAGAAATCGGTGCGGAAATCCCTCACCGGCTCCGCGGGGAACATCGCGTCCGTGCCGTAAACCACCGGATTGGGCTGGTCGTATTCGACTTGCCCCTCAAAGCTCAGCGGATATTGCCGCTGAACCGGGGGAATTTCGAATCCTGAACCCAGAGACATCAGCGTCCCGGTTTCCACCGTGACCGATACCGCCTCTTCCCCAGGCGGCAATAGCAGTGAAAGCCCCCATACCGGAAGCCTGGGATCGCCGATTTCGCCGGTGGACATCGCCTCGCCCAGCGTCACCTTATACCCCCCGTCGATGGTTTCGATAACGGGCCGGGGAACGTTCAATGAGTGTGTAACCTCGCCCGCAAACAACGCGGTCGAGAACACAATCAGCAGAAATGCGCAGAATAATGCTCGCTTCATAATCTGTACCTCTATGTTTTCAGAAATATTTTCTTTAATAGCGCGTAGAAGAGGAAAGCGGGTTGACAAATTATGCAAAATTTACCAATTTGTTGACCGAATAATCTGATTTTGCGTAGTTTGTTTGAAAATAATAAGCAACTATAAATGTGCAAATACCGTGACACTATACCCGGTTTCAAACAGAAAGCTCCAGAAACTCATTCAATTCATCGACCAGTGCCTCGATACCTTCAATCCCCTTCTTCCGCGCCGCCTCTTCCAGAGTCCCCCACACCGGCTCGCCGCATTGGACGCAGACCACCCCTTTCCTCATCAAAAATCCCACCGAGGAAGGGTATCTTTCCACCAATTCTTCTATCAGTATGTCTTTATCGACCAAAAGCAACTCCGGTCTTTCAAGATATTTTCTAATTTGTATAAAATATTTGCAAATATCAAACATTAATGTTAATTAAATATAATATACCCCAATACCTGATGTGTAACCGCCTGTCCATATAAAGTTACTAATCTGTAAACAGAGAGGAGGAAACATCTATGAACCTAAAGACTGTCTCCATCCTGTTGAGCGCCTTCCTAATGATATCGACCGCAATCACCGGCGAACCCGGCTCCTACGACGACTACGAAACCCCCAAATCCTGCGGCGCCTCCTGCCATACCGCGTTCTATCAACAGTGGCGGCAGATGATGATGTCCCAGTGTTATACCCACCATTGGGACGAAATCGAATACTTCGAACTGGCAGTCCGGCATGCCGAACGTGATAAGAATTTCACCGAGGTCAGAGACGCCTGCGACGGATGCCATACCCCTGTCGCTTACCATGCCGGAGACAATCCCCCGCCCCGGCCGGCATTGGGCAGCCGCGCCAACGAATCGGTCTCCTGCGATTTCTGTCACACTGTCACCGGATTCACCGGCGACACGCCCTACAATTTCAACCACATCAAAAGCCCCGGGCGCGTTAAATTCGGACCTCGAAAAAACATCGACTCCCCTAACCATCAAGCGAGATACAGTGAATTCCTCTCAAAACCGGAATTCTGCGGAACCTGCCACAACGAGATGAGTCCCTTCGGAGTATGGGTGAAATCCACCCATCTCGAATGGAAAGCGGGACCCTACGCTGTCGAAGGAGTGCGCTGCCAGGACTGCCATATGACCACCGCGCCGGGGATAACCGCTTCGATGGGGAAACGCTACGACGACGTCCGCCTCCACCTCTTCCACGGCGCTCATGACCCCGGCAAAATAGCGGGGACTATCGAACTCAGGATTGAACCCGATATCCGCGAAGTCGTCCCCGGCGAAACCGCCGTCTTCTACCTTTACCTGTTCAATCAGAAAACCGGCCACAAATTCCCCACCGGCTCGGTGGAAGACCGCATTGTATGGTGCAATGTCGAAGCGGTGGACGCGGAGGGAAACGTACACCACCTGCCGGTCGACAAAAAAGGCTTTGAGGGTGAAGAATACACCATCGCCGCTGAAATCCTCGCTTACCAGGATATGGGCGTACCTCTGGATTTGCCGAATTTCAAGGGAGTTCAGCGGGACGGCGTCCCCGCGGGAGACCGCATCTTTCGAATGCCCTATTTCGACCCTGAAGGGCGGATGACCATTATGCAATGGAACACCAAATCGCTGGGAATCGATTACCGCATCGGACCCCGCGAAACCATAAAGGAAACCTATACCTTCAACCTGCCCGACAACCTCGCGCTGGGGGAGATGAAGGTCACCGCCAGGATCTACTACAGCAAGCTGGTGAAGCCGGTGGCGGACTTCCTTAAAGTCCCCGCAGAGGAATCCGAACCGGTGTTAGTCAATGAACATTCAACAACTGTCAATGTTATAGATTAGGAGGAATTATGCGGAGAATAATTGTAATCACCGCCCTGACGGCGATATTCAGCGCCGCGCTATCGGAGAGCCTGTTTGCGATTCCCGCTTTCGCCCGGAAGTACAAGATGTCCTGCTCGGTGTGCCATTCCCCCTTCCCCCGGCTCAAAGATTACGGCGAAGAATTCGCCGGAGACGGATTCGTCCTTAAGGACAAGGATGCGCCGCGCTATTATGTCGACGCCGGCGATGAAAACCTCGACCTCATCAGGGAATTCCCTTTCGCCGTGCGCCTGGACGGGCATCTTATGTACGCAGAAGATGAGGAAAAACTCGACTTCAGAACTCCCTACAAGCTCAAAATGCTGTCCGGCGGAGCGCTGTCGGAAAACTTAGCTTACTATTTCTATTTCTTCTTCAGCGAAAGGGGCGAAGTGGCGGGAATCGAGGACGCCTACCTGATGTTCAACGATATATTTAACGCCGACCTCGACATTATGGTCGGCCAGTTTCAGGTCTCCGATCCTTTATTCAAACGAGAGTTACGGCTAAGCTATGAGGATTATCACCTTTATAAGGTGAAACCGGGCTTATCCCGAATCAGCCTTTCCTATGACCGGGGATTGATGGCTCTCTACAGCCTCCCCTACGGTACCGACCTAACCTTCCAAGTCTTGAACGGAAACGGCATCGGAGAAGCGGGCGGAAACCAGGCCTTCGACGACGACAAGTATAAACCCCTCAGCTTGAGGGTATCGCAGAGCCTGGGCGAAGCCTTCCGTATCGGAGCTTTTGGCCTGCAGGGCAAGGAGGAGAGCGGCGATAACCTGAACAAGGTGACCTACTGGGGACCTGACGCCTCTGTCACTTTAGGCCCCTTCGAACTGAACGTCCAATACCTGGAACGGGAAGACACCAACCCCTTATTCACCGCCGCCGGCGTAAAGTATCTAACGCGCTCGGCGCTGTTGGAATTCATTATTTCACCGAAGGGAGATAAAAGTAAATGGTACGCTTCAATGCTATACAATTACATCGATTCGGATGATTTTCTCACGGAATATGAAACGACCTCCGCCCATTTCAGCTATATGCTCAGGACCAACGTCCGTCTGGTCTGGGATTTCATCTATGATAATAATTACAAAAGTGGTCTTACCGGAGTTGGTTTCGCCATTGGAATGTAATAACCTGCAACTGTTGGTGAATATCGGTGTGCCCGTCTTCATTGAGTAATAGTCCGTATATTTGAATAAAACCATCGTAATCCGGCCTTAAGACCCTGACGGAATTTGATTTTGTGAATTATTATTAGTAACTTTATGTGATTCAAATCACAACAGTATAGTCGGTGTTGATACTATGCTTTAACGCCTTGTTCTCTAAAGTTTTGGTGAGAATCTATCATTTGAGATTGATTAGCTTTAAAACAAAATCCGCACAGTGAGGTATAGTGTCAATGCGATAGAAATCTGCCGAATGTGATAATTACAACTGTCAACGCACTTACATTACAGAGAGGATTTATGAACCAAAATTTCGATACTTATATCGAGAAAAATAGAAGCAGGTTCATTGACGAACTCGACCAGCTTTTAAGATTTCCCTCGATCAGCTCACAGGAGGAGAACCGACAGGATATGATAAAATGCGCCCGGTGGCTGCTGGAGCATATGAAGAAAATCGGTCTGGAAAAGACCGAAATCTATCCTACCAAGGGCCATCCGGCGGTTTATGGTGAATGGATTAAGAATGATAAGGCTCCTACGGTGTTGATTTACGGACATTACGATGTCCAGCCCGTCGATCCCCTTGATTTATGGGACAGCCCCCCTTTCGAACCTGTGGTTAAGGGTGACCATATCTACGCCCGCGGCTCCGCCGACGACAAAGGACAATTCTTAGTTCACATGAAAGCGATTGAAACCGTCCTCGCTGTCAAAGGTGAACTTCCTATCAATGTGAAAGTTATACTGGAAGGGGAGGAGGAAATCGGTTCTCCCAGTCTGGAAGCTTTCCTTGAAGATAAAGCCGAACTCCTCGACAATGACCTGATAGTGGTTTCGGATTCATCGATGTACGATTACGGAATCCCCTCCTTATGCTATGGACTGAGGGGATTGGCCTATTTGGAAATTAAGGTCACCGGCCCCTGCAAAGACCTCCATTCCGGCTCTTTCGGAGGCGTGGTGGCTAATCCCATCGAAGCGCTGACCAAAATCATCTCGCAGTTGAAAGACGGGAAGGGAAGGATTACTATTCCCGGGTTTTACGACAAAGTTGTGGATCTGACTCATTTCGAACGGGATAACTTCCGCTCCCTCCCCTTCGACGAAGCCAAATTCCTGAAGGAGGTGGGAGCGCCGGAATTCGTGGGTGAGGAAGGATTCAATATCCTGGAACGCCTCTGGGCTCGGCCCACACTTGACCCCAACGGAATCGTGGGAGGATTCATCGGTGAAGGCGCAAAAACCGTAATCCCCTCAACCGCTTCCTGTAAAGTAAGTATGCGGCTGGTGCCCAATCAGGACCCGGAGGAAATCGCAGCGCTCTTCGAAGAATACGTGAGAGAGATTTGCCCCTCAACAGTGAAACTTGAGATATTTCGCCACCACGGCGGAGATCCCTACCTCCTGCCCATCGACAGCCCCTCTATTAAAATCGCCGCCAAAGCCTTGGAAAAGGGATTCGACTGTGAACCCGTATTTGTCCGCGAGGGGGGCTCTATACCCATTATGGCTACCTTTAAAAACGTGCTGAAATCAGACACCGTCTTGCTGCCGCTGGGACTGCCTGACGAAAACTCGCATTCCCCCAATGAGAAATTCTACCTCCCCAACTTTTTTAACGGCATTAAAACCGTGGCGTATTTTATGGAGGAAATGTCTCAGGAAAAATAGTGAGCGCCTTGAATGATATTCATTCATAAATTATACCTCTGCGCCCGGTTTCAAACCGGGCGTTTTTTTATGGATAAACCTCTATTGAAAGCCCTCTCCTTAGCCCTCCGCAAACCGCTGCACAAGCTGACTGCTAACCACCGAGCGCTGTTTTCCGTAACACCGGCAAAATATCGACATCTTGTTCATTATCACAGTGATTTATCGATAAAACTGTATAAGTCTTCGACTCTGTGCTCATCGTAATTGCAATACAAACAATACCATATCAATCCTATTGGGTTCGGCATTGAAGTTGCATTCCTCCTTTTTCAACGGCTGTCGTGATTGATTTGCGCATCGTACCATCAATGTTCCGAAAAAGGCTGCAGGATTAATGTCGAAATCAATGAGTGAAATTGTCCTGGAAATCGGTAGTTTCATCAATACCTTTGGCGGCGAGAGAGATTCCTGGTATGTAGGTACTGTGGGGAAACCTTGGGAAAGTATCCTTATTCGCCATAATCTTATAGAGCGAGCCGGTATCTTTATCTGCCTGCCGGCGGAAGACGCTGAAACCGCGGTAAAGGCAAAAATCCGGCTAATCACATCTTTTGGCACCGACGGCGAGTTGGTGGAGGAGCTGAGCGAAGCGGATTATGTTTACGCCTTTATGAAAAATGAGTTCTTGTGTTCTTGAAAAAAATCTCATCTTTATAGCGATTCCCAAACAGGTAGTCCTATCAATGTCACTCCTGCGGCGTATAAATCGCTCGGAATGACAGTTTTCATTCGCCATTCTTTTCCCGAATGGCTATAAATAGCGCCGAAAAGCTCATATCTGTCGGAGGCGGGTGAATCGAGTATTGTCCCTTCGTCGACAATAGCCGGGAGGCGGCTCGGACAACGGTTTAATCCCATCCTGAAGGCGAATACGCAGCGCTTCACTATAGCGCCGTTTTCTGAGCGGCTGGAAAATTCACCCGCCACTCCGGCGGCAGATTTCACATCGACACAAGGAGATTATTAGTAAATATGTCCCGAACAGTAATTTAACGTAGAAGCAAAAACGGTGTGAATTTAGCATCCCTAAGTAAAATGTAAGCCCCGAATGGGGCTTTCTTTACGTACAATGGGATTTATTCTATAAAATTCAATTAAAACGGGAGCATTAAAGCAATTAAGGAGTTAAACCTTAATATAATGATAATAGCCGCGGCCGTAATTTTAGACACGCATCATGGAAGAAACAGCAATGACCGATATCAAGCGATTCTTCATCGAGGACCTGTCAAGCGAAGGCAGAGGGGTGGGAAGGGAGCTGAACGGTAGGGTGGCGATGATTAAAGGCGCCCTTCCCGGAGACACCGTGTCGGCGGAGATTGATACTCCCCGCACCAAAGCTCCCCTGTCAGGCACAGTTAAAGACATTTTAGATCCCTCGCCTCACCGGCAGGAACACCCCTGCCCCCATTATCGGGATGGGTGCGCAGCCTCTCCCCTGGGCGCTTTTCGCCATCAGGCGGGCATGGAATGGAAAAAGAGACACCTGCGGGAGAACCTCCGCCGCATCGGAGGACTGCGAGAAAGCGAAATCACCGACCCGCTCCCTTCACCTAATACCTGGGGTTACCGAGAAAGGTTGGAACTCAGGCTTTTCCCTCAAGAGGGGAGGCTGCGTCCCGGCTACCGGGGCGCCGACTGGCTGGTCAGGGTGGAGGACTGCCTCTTAGCGGATGAACTTTTCCGCCAGCGGCTCAAAGCGTTGAACCGGGCGCTGGCGCAGGAATCATTTCCCCTGATGAGGATGAATTCCAAGGATACACCCAGACTGCTGCTGCGCTGCAACGGCAGAGATGACGTTGTCGCGGTCATATTCGTCAGCGCCGATGATAAACTCGAAATTGACCGGCTGGGGAAAGTCCTGGACCGGATGAAACTCGCCGGGTGGCAGATTCGCCGGGTGCGGACTATGAAATCCCGCTTTTTCAAGTTCGATACGGTCGAATCGGCCGGGGATTGCCGCATCTGGCTGGATAGCCCAACCGGGAAGAAAATCGCGGTTGACCCCGCGGTGTTCTCCCAAGCCAACGCCGCCGCCGGGAAAGTACTGCTCAATGTCGTCCTTAACCATCTCCCATCGGGAGGCCGGATAATGGATATTTACGGCGGCTACGGACCCTTCGCCCTAAGATTCGCGCAACGCAAAGAGGGTAAGGCTGTGGTGGTGGAAGCTTCCGGCGAGGCGGTTAGAGCCGGGCAGGGCTATGCCGATATTAACAATCTCCCGGTCGATTACATTAAGGCAGACCTGACCAGGAGCTTTCCTCAATTGAAACGCCGGGGCAAATTCGAAGCCGCTGTGCTGGACCCGCCCCGAAGCGGTATTCACCGCCGCCTCGCGGATTTTCTGAACGCGGAAGGTCCCCGCCGGCTGATTTACGTCTCCTGCCATCCGGCGGCGCTGGCGAGGGATTTGAAGCGGTTGAAATCCTACCGGCCCCGCCAATTCATTCCCCTCGACCTCTTTCCCCATACACCGGAACTGGAGACCGTCGCTCTCCTCGACCGGGTATAAACACAGAGCAGGTGCCTGCGAGGGAAGTGGATGTCGAAGGTGTGAATAAAAAATTAATGATGCAAAGGTGAATTAGCCAGTTAACCGGATGGGAATAGATCATATCCTTGCATATTTATCATTTTTTCAGTAAATTGATATTTACGCTAAAAATCGGCGTCGTTGACTTGTGGAGTAGAACTTCTGTAACACTTTACTGATATGAAGCATATTCGTCATTCCGGCTGCGCCGGAATGACTATTTCACTTATGACTTCAGACAGCTATAGTCTTACGAACTTCTCTATATTGACATCTAAGATTACATTTAGATAGTCGTAACTACACAATTTACGATATACTATATAGAAACTGATATGTCAGAATCCGACTTTACACGGAATTCCAGTGATACGGTTGAAATCGAGACGAATTCGATAGCAGAGACTGCCGCTGAACTATCCGACTATGAGCGGATGTCCCCGGAGGAATTGAGAGACCGGATACTGAAAGCCAGGCGGGAGAAGAACGCGGTGCTGCTGGTGCACAACTACCAGCGGATGGAGGTGCAGGGACTGGCGGATTTTCTGGGGGATTCACTGGGGCTTTCCATCGAAGCCGCCCGCAGCGACGCCTCTTTGATTGTCTTCTGCGGTGTGGATTTTATGGCGGAGTCCGCTAAAATTCTCAGCCCCGATAAAAAAGTGGTGATTCCGGACCGCAGAGCCAACTGCCCAATGGCGTTGATGGTGGACATTGAAATCCTCAGAGACCTGAAAAGAAAACACCCCGACGCCCTGGTGGTGACTTACGTCAATTCCACCGCCGAAGTTAAAGCTGAATCGGACATCTGCTGCACATCCTCCAACGCCGTTGAAGTCGTCCGTTCTTTGGGAAACCGGAAAATTATCTTCACACCAGACCGAAACCTGGCGATGTACGTGCAGAGCCAGACCGGAGCCGACATTATACCGTGGGAAGGATTCTGCTACGTTCATGACAACTTCACCCGAAACCACCTGGAGCAAGCGCTGCGGGAACATCCCGGCGCTCTTTTTATCGCCCACCCGGAATGCCGGATGGAAGTGCTGGAACGCGCCGACCTGGTGACCTCCACTTCAGGGATGGTGCACTGGACCGAGGATAACCTGGACCTTATCGAACAGCGGGGAGTCATTATCGGCACCGAAATCGGGCTGGTAGAGCAGTTGCAGCAACGTTTCCCGGAGAGTAAGATATATCCTCTTTCTAGCGGCGGGATTTGCCGGACAATGAAACTTACTACACTGCCCAAAGTATGCTGGGCTATTGAAAAAGAGCAGTACGAAATAGACGTCCCCCGGAATATTAGAGAGAAAGCCTACCAAGCGCTGAAGCGGATGATCGACATCAGACCAATCGACTGAATCCTTGCGAGGGCGGCTTTTACACTCATATGATCGAGAGTGGAATCGAGGGAAAATCCTGTAATTGAAATGAGTTACATCGGGTCTTATTCCAACAGTGGCGCTTATCTTGTAGGGACATTCAATTGAACACCCCTGCCAAATTGCGCTAAAATATGTATTCATGTCTATTCTTTACCGGCACTATTCTATATGATTCCCCGATTTGAAAGTTATCCACCGCAATATATACCGATATTTGGCGGCGCCGTTGGGGCCGCTGGTTTTTTTCCTGGCGCAGCCCTTTAACCGTAAAGCCCGCCAGGGCTGGCAAGGCCGGAAAAAACTGCTCTCCGACGTCTCCAAGTGGCGGGAAAAGCATCCCGGTCCCCTAACGGTGATTCACTGCGCCTCCGCCGGGGAATTTGAGGCGGCTCTACCCTTGATTAAAGCATTTCAGGAAAAGGGACTGCTCGCCGCCGCCACCTTCTTCTCGCCTTCTGGCTATAAAATCGCCCTTAAGAACTCCGCGCCGAACCTGATTTCCTACCTCCCCTTCGACACCAACCACGCCGTCAAAGGTTTTCTGGAAAGCTTGAGACCCGATCTATTCGTATTCTGCAAGCATGACGTCTGGCCCAACATAGTATGGGCATGCCGCCGAAGGAACATTCCCACCGCGCTGGTCAACGGAAATATGCACGAACGCTCCGTCAGACTCCATCCGCTGCTGAGAAGTTTTTTCCGGGATGTTTACCGTTCGATGACAGCCATATTCGCGGTGTCCGAAAGCCACGCCCGCCGCTTTGAACTAATATTAGGCTCGGAATCCAGAGTTGAAGCTCCCGGAGACACCAGGTTCGACCGAGTGGTGGAACGCACCCTGAAAAAGAGGGTGGAACTCCCCCGCGGATTCGCGGATAATCCGGTTTTCATCTGCGGGTCGGTATGGCCGGAAGAGGATTTCACCCTGCAGGTTTTCCTCGAAATCTGCAAAAGCCACTCCGATTGGCGGCTCATCTGGGTGCCGCACGAACCGGCGCAAGGTTTCCTCTGCCGCGTGGAAAAAGCGCTGGAACATGCCGGAATCTCCCATATCAGGTTCTCCCAGATTAAACCGGAGTCCGAAGCCCGCGCCCTGCTGGTCGATAAGGTAGGAGCGCTGGCGGCGCTCTACCGCTATACGGATATCGCCTACGTGGGCGGAGGTTTCGGCCGGGGAGTGCATTCCGTGATTGAACCGGCGGTATTTTCCATCCCCGTGATATTCGGACCCCACTATCATGTCAGCGCCGAAGCCGGAGAACTCGTCGAGCGCGGAGGCGGCTTCACCGTCAAAGGCCTCGACCAATTCAAACCCTTATTGCAGCGTTTCATCGAGGATGAACCTTACCGGAAAACCTGTGGAAAAGTGGCAGGCGAGCTGGTAAAGGAAAAAGCGGGCGTCGCCGATTATCTCGCCCATAAAACAATCGAACTGATGAACCTGGGTTCAAACCGGCTTGGGCAAGGTTAATATACTCCGGGACCGCGGGAGGATGAAATGATTTCCCTGAACCGAGTCTCCTACGCATACTCCGGCAGACCGGCGCTCAATAGCGTAAACCTCAGCCTCGAACCGGGCGAAAGACTGGCGCTGATGGGAGCCAACGGCAGCGGTAAATCAACCCTGGCGCTGCTCATCAAAGGACTGCTCGAACCGGATGAAGGAGAAATCCTCCTCGACGGAATGCCGCCCGCCGCGTCTCCGCCAGGTAAAGTAGGACTGGTGTTCCAGCAGCCGGAAGACCAATTGGTGGCTTCCACCGCCGAACGGGAAATCGCCTTCGGACTGGAAAACATCGGCCTCTCGCGGGACGAAATGCGCCGCCGCGTCGATGAAGCCCTGACTCTGTTCGGACTCGAAGAACTGCGAAAGCGCCCTCCCCACCTCCTCTCCGGAGGACAGATGCAGAAACTGGCGCTGGCTTCGGTGATGGCGATGAAACCCGATTACCTCATCTTAGATGAACCCACCGCCCTGCTCGACCCCCTCTCTGGAAGAAATTTCCACCGAAGCCTGCGAAAGCTCCAGTCAAGCGTGGGTATTATCCTCATCACCCAGTCCTCTTCCGAAAGTCTGGACTGTCATCGGCTGGGGGTGTTACGCGAAGGCGAAGTCTGTTACGACGGCTCGCCGGAATCGTTCTTCACCCGTCGGGAATCGACCTCGGCGGCGGGAATCGACCCTCCCCTTGAATTCCTGCTGAAGGCGCGGAGGGGAGGATGACGCTGTTCAATTTGCATAATATCGGGTTCTCCTACCCGGAGTCGCGGCGGAAAAACGCGCTTGAAGGGGTGAATCTGAACCTTCGGCAAGGTGAAATCGCGGCGCTGGCGGGACACGTGGGCTCAGGAAAATCCACCCTGCTCAAAATCCTGGTCGGACTGCTGAAGCCGACAGCGGGGAGTATTTTTTTCCGGGGCGGAGCCTTCCCCGCAAAAGGGGAAAAACTGAGGGAACTGCGGCGGCAGGTGGGGATTGTCTTCCAATTCGCCGAAGCGCAGGCTTTTGAAACCACTGTAATGCGGGAAGCCGCCTTCGGACTGGAAAATTTCGGCTTCCCCCCTGAAAACATCGAGGAGCTGGCGGGCGAAGCCCTCCGGCTTACAGGCCTTCACCCGGAAAAATTCAGCGACAAATCCCCCTTCGAACTCAGCGGCGGCGAACGGAAACGCCTGGCGCTGGCGTCGGTGCTGGCGCTCAAGCCCGATATGTTGCTGCTTGACGAACCCGCCGCGGGACTCGACCCCGCCGGCAAGACTATGCTGCGGCGAATCCTTAAAACCCGCCTCAGCGAAGGAAAAAGCGCGCTGATGGCGACACACGACCTTGATTTCGCTATGGAAAACTGCCGGCGGGTGATTATCCTGCATAACGGGAAAATAGTATACGACGGTGACCGCGAAGTCTTCTACGACCAGGAAAAACTGGAATCCTGGAAACTGATTCCCCCGGAACTGGCTTCAGCCTGGAGCGGACTTGTCAGCGAAGGCCGGGCGCCGGATATAAGGATTTTTACGGTCGAAGAAGCGCTGGAGAATTTGAACAGTGAGGCTTTATGATCAAGTAAGTTAATAGGCACGTGGTAAATATTGTCATTCTGAGCCCGCCGTAGGCGGAGCGAAGAATCTCTTTCCTCGTTCCCACGCTCCCGCGTGGGAATGAATACGACCTTACTATTCTTCTCGTTTCCCCCCTTTTCTAAAGGGGGACTTTCCGCTTTTCCCCCCTTTTCTAAAGGGGGGTAGGGGGGATTATAGATGACTTTTGCGCTGTCGACTTTCCACTGTCAACAGTAATTAACTGATTTATAGGCATATGTCGCAGAGTGCGGGGACTCTGCGACACGACAATAGGCGCGTTTTCGGAATTCTTAGACAGGCTGCGGGGACCGTGCGCCACATCGTTTAACTTGTGAACTATGTTTTTCAGATATCGCTAATTACTATACAGTTTTCCACCGGAAAAAGCGTAATTATATAGAGTATAGACGCTGACAATATGAATCTCCACCGGGAAGAAGAATACGCCGAGAAAGACTTCGACGCCCGTATGCTGCGCCGGATGTTAAAATATGTCCTCCCCTACAAATGGCGGGTGGCGTTTTCGACATTCCTGCTGCTGTTAGTGGCGGCATTCGAACTCCTGGGCCCGGTGTTGACCAAATACGCCATCGACGTAAACATCGCGGGAAAGGACGTCCCCGGACTGACCAAAACGGTCGCCATCTATTTCATCATCTTGGTTGCGGCTTTAATCGCCCGCTTCCTTCAGGTTTACCATACACGACTCATCGGCCAAAAAGCGGTGCTGGACTTGAGGATAGCGGTCTTCTCCCACCTGCAAAAGCTCTCGGTATCTTATTTCGACCGCAATCCGGTAGGACGCCTGATGACCAGGGTAACCTCGGACGTGCAGGTGCTGGACGAAACCCTGTCGGCGGGGCTGGTGGCGGTCTTCGGCGACGTTTTCACCATCGCCGGAATTGTCGCAGCAATGCTCTGGATGAACTGGAGGCTGGCGCTGGTCACCTTCGCCCTGATGCCCCTGGTTTTCTTAGCCTCCTTCATTTTCCGCCGCTACGCCCGCGCCGCCTTCAGACAAATCAGGCGCAGGGTGGCGCGCATAAACGCATATATGAACGAAAACATCGCCGGGATGGCGGTCAATCACCTGTTCAACCTAAAGAACCGCAACAACCGTAATTTCGCGAAACTAAACCGAAAATACCTTGACGCCAACCTGAAAACCATCCTCTACTTCTCCGTTTTCTTCCCCACAATTGAACTGCTCGCCGCTATCGCCATAGCGCTGATTGTCGGATACGGCGGTAAATTGATACTGGGAGGAGCGATGACACTGGGAGCGCTGGTGGCTTTCCTGCAGTACAGCGAAAGGCTTTTTCGCCCTATCCGAGACCTTTCCGATAAATACAACATCCTGCAGAACGCCCTGGCTGCTTCGGAACGCATCTTCGCACTGATGGACACCGAACCGGATATTACCCCCCCTGAAGCTCCGGCGGAAATGAAAAAGCTGCGGGGGAAGGTAGAATTCAGAAATGTGACCTTCGGCTATGATAAAGCCCTCCCGGTATTGAATAATGTCTCCTTTACGGTGGAGCCGGGTCAGACCCTGGCGATTGTGGGACGCACCGGCGCCGGGAAAACCACCCTCATCAACCTCCTCTGCCGCTTTTACGATGTCGATGAGGGGGAGATTCTGCTGGACGGAATCGATATCCGCGACCTTTCGCCGGAAAAACTGCGGCAAAGCATCGGTCTGGTGCAGCAGGAACTGTTCCTTTTCAACGGCGCCATCGGCGACAACATTTGTATCGACCGGGAAAGGTCGCACCCTGAGCGGGTCGGCTCCTTCGCGGAGGCGGTTCAAGCTGGAGGCTTCATCAGCTCTATCCCACAGGGCCTCGAAGCCCGCATCGGCGAGCGAGGCGCCACCCTCTCCACCGGACAGCGCCAGCTTTTATCCTTCGCCAGAGCGCTCTCTATCGACCCGCAAATACTGCTGTTGGATGAAGCTACCTCTTCCGTCGACCCGGAAACCGAAGCGTTGATTCAGAAGGCGTTGAAAACCCTTCTTCAAGGGCGAACCTCCATCGTGGTCGCCCACCGCTTGTCCACTATCAGGGAAGCTAACCGCATCGTCGTTCTTCACCGGGGAGAGGTGCGCGAAGCGGGGACCCACGAGGAATTGATAAGCCGTAAAGGTATCTACAACAGACTATACCGAATTCAAGCGGGGATTATCTCGAATAACAGGGAGGCAAATTAGGGGGATGACATTTCAGCATTATCCCGACCGCAGGGTATCTCTTTAAAATTTGCAAAATTCCCTAAAAATCATTATATTAGATAGTTTCAATTATTAGGGGATGCAGATGAAAAAGAAGCGGCGGATACTTTATCTCACCACCGAAATCTCGCCTTTTAACCCGGACACCCCCCTGTCGGAGATGTCGCGGCACCTGCCCAGAATCTACCGAACTCAAGGGCACGACATCCGGGTGATTATGCCCAGATACAGCTTCATTCGCGACCGAAAATACAATCTCAGGGAAGTCATACGCCTGCGGGAAATTCCGGTGCCGATGGGGGGAAAGCTGATATGGGTCTCGGTGAAATCCGGATTCGTTCCCGACACCAGGGTTCAGGTATATTTCCTGGAAAACGTAGAATTCTTAGCCCGAGACGGCGTGATAATCGACCCCGCTACCGGAGAACCGTACCCCGACAATGAAGAGCGGTTTATCGTCTTTGCCCGGGCCTCGGTGGAAATGCTCAGAACCCTGTCCTGGCAGCCCCAAATAATTCACTGCACCGATTGGACCTCCGCGATGGCTAGCTACTATATTAAAGCCCTCTACGGGGATAATCCCTTCTATCAGTCCTCCAAGCTGGTGCTCTCGCTGGTGAACTGCGAAACCGCCAGTATGTTCCCCGGAGACACCGTGTTCAAAGCCGGGATTAATCCCCTGGAATTCAAACCCGGAGCGGACATCGAACTTGAAGGGAAGTTCTCTTTCCTCAAAGCCGGAGCCATCCACGCCGACAAGATTATCACCGGCGGAGAAATCTCCGAAAATTCCGTACCCTGCCCCGAACGCGATTGGTTGAAACAATTCCTCGCTGACAATCCCAAAAAACAAGCCCGCCTCCATCTGGGCGTCGACCAGCACATCTGGAATCCGGATAAGGACGAAAAGATATCCGCCAACTATTCCCACCGAAATTTCGCCGGCAAAGCGGAAAACCGAACCGCACTGCTGGAAAAATATTCGCTTGATTTAGCCCCGGGCGCGCCTCTCCTTGGATGCATCTGGGACGGCGGAGACTTCAAAACCCTGGAAAAAGTGGTCAAACTGCTCGAAAATACCGGCGGTGCGCTGGTGGTGTCGGATAAAACCGCAAGTGAAGATGAGGTAGCTAAGTTCGTGAAATTCTCTCCCGGACGGATAGGAGCGGTGAAACTGCTCACCGGACTCACACTGAAACAGCTCCTCGCCGGCTCAGATATCTTGCTTCTCCACCCCTCGAAACACCGCGAACTCCTCCACTTCAAAGCCATGAAATACGGCGCAATCCCCCTCGCGCCCAAAACAGGCTACTTCGGCGACGACATTATCGACAGCGCCGATGAAGGCGCCGGTTTCCTCTTCGAACCGGATGACGACAAGTCGATGGTAGAATCGTTGAAAAGAGCTGTCGAGACCTTCAGCGATGAAAAACAATGGCTGGCGCTGACCCGCCGCGCGATGAAATACGACTCAAGCTGGAACCGCGTCGCCAGGAACTATATGGAAGTATACGACGAGGTGGATTGATTGAGTGTCGAAGGTTAGAAAGTTTTTTTAGAATAAGGCTCCTCAAGTGAAGAGCCTTTTTTAGTTCATAACTGTTCTACATTGCAATTACACAATTACGCATTATAATAATCCCCGCCTGCCAACCTTATTCTAAGGGGGAAATAAGAAGTTGTAGGTCGGCTTATTCCAATCCGACAAATTAACTTTCTTTGTGTCAAGGGCGGGTTTGAATGACCCGCCCTACAATATTCTCACCTCTTACCAGCCTCCAGCACCCAGAACCCAGCCCCAGCCCCTATTCAATCCCCCTTTTCGTCACAATAGTGTCCCGCTTCCAATTAGCGTCATCCCGATCGGGATGATCCACCAGTATGTGCAAGCCGCGGGATTCGCGCCGGTGCACCGCGCATTTCACTATCAGCCCCGCCACAGTGGCGATGTTGCGCAGTTCCACCAGGCTCTCAGTGAGAGGATTGGCGCGGTAAAAATCCTCCACGTCCTTGGAGATGGTTTTGATCCTCTCCTGCGCGCGCTGAAGGCGCATCAACGAGCGGACAATGCCCACATAATCCCACATCAGATTCTGGATTTCCCGCCGGTCGTGAGTTATCAGTATTTCATCGGAATCCGTCACCGCTTCCTTCGCATTTTCAGAAGTATAGCTCCGTCTGCTTTTGAAATCCCGCACCAATTCCCGAGCCTTCTCCGCCGCCCGGTGCGAAAACACCACTGCTTCCAGCAATGAGTTCGAAGCTAAACGGTTTGCCCCGTGCACCCCTGTCATCGCCACCTCCCCAGAAGCGAACAGCCGCTTCAGGCTGGTGCGGCCGTAAAGGTCGGTTAGCACACCTCCGCAAATATAGTGCGCCGCCGGAACCACCGGAATCAGATCCCGCGTGATGTCGATGTTATGACGCAAACACTGAGCATAAATCTTGGGGAAACGGTCCGTCAAACGCCCCGCTTCGATATGGGTCACATCAAGGAACATACAGGGCTCTCCCCGACGTTTCATCTCCGTATCGATAGCCCAAGCCACCACGTCCCGCGGAGCCAGCTCCTTGTCCCTATGGTAACGCTCCATAAACCGCTCCCCCCCTGTGTTGCGCAATATCCCCCCGAAACCCCGAACCGCCTCGCTAATCAGAAACGAGCGAGCCTTGGGATGATAGAGCGAGGTGGGGTGGAACTGCATAAACTCCAGATTACCCAGCACCGCTCCCGCCCGGTAAGACATCGCCAGTCCGTCTCCGGTGGCTATCGAAGGATTGGTGGTGTGAGGATAAACCTGACCACTCCCGCCGGTGCATAAAAGCGTTGCCTTGGCGTAAAAATTCTTGAGCTTTCGTTCCAACGGAGACATCACCACCGCCCCCAGACAACTACGCTTCCGGCTGTCCAAAAGTAAATCCAGCGCCAGATGGTCTTCGAAAAACCGGATATTGCGGTGGCTCTTGCAATTCTCTACCAGAGCCTTTTCCACCGCCTGCCCGGTGAAATCCTTGGCGTGGACGATGCGGTTGACTTCGTGACCCCCTTCCCGCCCCAAATCGAAATCGCCGCTGTTAGCCTTGGTGGTGAACTCGACCCCTAATTCGAACAGTTCACGAACCCTGACAGGCCCTTCGCGAACGATGGTCTCAACCGCATCGTAATGGGACAAACCCGCGCCCGCCTTCATCGTGTCGTAAGTATGTTTTTCGAAGCTGTCATCCGAGGCGAACACTGCGGCGATGCCGCCCTGGGCGTAGTTGGTGCTCGACTCCGTATCCTCCTTCTTAGTGACAATCGCCACCGTCCCGGTGTCGGCGACCTTGAGCGCGAAAGTGAGACCCGCTATCCCAGACCCGATAATCAGAAAATCGAAATATTCCGCCATAAAATACAATCCCTGTTATTTGAAATTAATATAAACAACTTCAAGCGAAACCGCAAGGGGAGCGGGGCGGTTGAGAGACTGTTTTGGGGAAAAAATACTAATGTGATGCGGATCCCCGTAGTCTGTCATAGTGCTATGACATATAAATATTACTATAAAATCACAAGCTAATTTGTGGTGTCGGGTCTCCGCACCCGACACCAACCGACTGTAAATATTATATATGCTGTCGACTGCGGAGAGTCGACAGCGCCGTAAATTTTATTTTGTATTATAGTATTATTATCATGTTGAAGCACTAGAATATGTCATGCTGAGCGAAGCGAAGCATCTGCATTTTTATAAGTTATTTATAAACAAGAGATTCTACACTTCGTTCAGAATGACATAATGAATTGTCAGACAGACTGCCCGCAGTCTGCAGCATTTCATATTATTTCACAGTCGCAGAGTGCGGAGACTCTGTGACACGAATGAACCACAAATATACTCTAACCGTTAATATTGCAGAACTAACTGAATGACCGATATATCTTGCATTAATAAATCAAAAGACTTATATTGAAAAGTTTACCTATATAGAATATCAATACCGGAGTGCGGGAATCGAAGGCGGAAATCAGGTCTCCACTGCGGCAAAGAACAGATAGAGAGCTATGCCGCCCGGCAGGGAACTCAACTCCCTGGAATCTTCGACTTGATGACTTGCAGACCTGCTGACTTGAAGACTGATTTTTAAAAATAAAGCAATTTTACGGTGCGCTATGATTCGCTCAGTTAAACTCTATTTCACGCTGGCGTTAATGCTGGCGGTGTCCGGCGTCTTAAACGCCGCCCCGGCGGAATCCGGCACAGACTACTCTCTCACCGTCCTCCGCAGCGGTTTCAGCGGTTTCACAGTAGTCTTCGAACTTAACGACTACCGCCTCGAAGAGGCTCCCGGCGGCTGCCAGCGCCTGCGAAGCGCCGGCTTCGGGGAAAACCTTAATCCCGGTCAGCCAGACCTCCCCGCGCTCTCCAAAGCCTTCGCCCTACCCGGCGATTTGGAAGCTTCGGTCAGGGTCATCGACCTGCAGCGGGAATTCATCGAGAGCGTGAAGGTGGTTCCGGTGCTGGGTAAATCCGGCGCCGCGCCTGAACCAAACCCGGACTTCTACGCCGCCGACGCCGCTTTCCCCGCGGAATACGCCTCGCTCAGCCGCCCGGTAATCGCCGGTGGACAGCGTTTAGCGGCGCTGAACCTCTACCCCTTCAGGTTCCATCCCGCGCAGAACCGCCTGGAGACAGTGCGCCGCCTGGAATTGGAAATCACTTTCAGCCCCGGCGGAGACAATCCCAAAATCCGGCGGCAGACCGGCTTCACCTCCCCGGCGGTTGAACTTATGAACCCGGAAATCTTGACCGGCGGCCGCGACGACCTGGAACGGGGAGCCTACCTCTTCATCCTTCCCGACAGCCTCTATTACTCCGATATCCGTCGCCTGGTAGATTGGAAACGGGCGCAGGGATTCCCCGCCACCGTGTCTTCGATGCGGGAAATCGGCGCCACCGCAGCGGAATTGAAGCAGTTTTTAAGTGACGCTTACTACAATTGGGAAACTCCGCCGGAATACGTCCTGCTGGCGGGAGATGTGGACGGGGCGCTGGCAATCCCCAGCTTCGACTACGAATGCTGGCCCGGAGAAATCGTCCCCTCCGACCACGAATACACCCTGCTCGAAGGCCAGGACTACTTCCCCGACCTCCATATCGGCCGTCTCCCGGCGCGCAGCCGCGATGAACTCGCCGCCGTAGTGCGGAAAATCCTGCTCTACGAAGTGAAACCCCAGCTCGCCGGAACCGCCTGGCTGGACCGAGCCCTCCTCATCGCCGACACCAGCGCCCTGCAGTCCCGCTCCCTGATGGACTGGGCAAGAGAGATGATGGCGGACTACGGCTGCGCGGAAATCGACACGGTCTATTACTTTTCCAGCATACCCGTCCCACAGACGATGCAGTTCATCGACCGGGGAGTGGGGATAATCGCCTTCCGCGGATGGGCGGACTGGGGCGGACTCACCCCCAACAATATCTACGGTTTGAACAACGGGACTATGACCCCGCTGGTGCTGGGCTGCGGACCCGCGGCTAACTCTTTCAGCGGGGCGGAATGTCACGGCGAAGCCTGGCTCAGAGCCGGAACCTTCGGCAGCAAAGGCGCGGTTGGCTGCATCGGGCCCTCCTCGGAAAACACCTGGAGTCGTTACGAAGCAACCATCTGCCAGGGGATGTTGTGGGGGCTTTACCGCGAAGGAGTGGAACGCGCGGCAGCGATGCTGGACCGGGGAAAGATGGAAGCCTGGCTCGCCTTCCCCTTCAACCGGGGAACGGGCACTGTCCTGAATTCGGTGGAAGCTTATTTCCACGTTTACAATCTGTTAGGCGACCCCGGGATGTCGGTTCGCACCATGCCGCCTGAAGCCATTGCCGCGCGGAGCCAGCGCTCCATCCCCTTAGGGCAGAACGGGCTGGAAATCATCGCCAGCGCCGGGGGAGCGCCCCTGGAAGGAGCCTGCGCTTCGATTTACAAGGCGGGTGAAATCGTCGCCGCCAGGCTCACCAATCCCGCCGGACGCACCATCTTTGAAACGCAGCAGACAGCGCCCGGCGAAATCCTCTTAGCGGTCAATAAGCGGGATTATATCCCCCACATCGCCCGCATCCCGGTGGGGGCGGATCAGCGCCAGCTCACCTGCGCCAGCGTCCTCATAGACGACGACTCCTTAGGCGCCAGCCAGGGAAACAGTAACGGTCAGCTCAATCCCGGCGAAACCGTTGAACTCACCGTAAGCCTTATGAATACAGGTCCCGTTATCATCAACGGAGTCGCCGCGACGATTTCATCGGATAATCCTCTGGTCAACATCCTGGAAAATCGTCAAACCTTCGGCAATATACCCACTAATTCTATCGCGATAAATATTCAGCCTTATGTCATATCGCTGGACCCGGTTTCTCCCGACAGCGCCTTTCTTGAAATCAGAATGATTGCCAGCGACAGTCAGGGGCGCTGGTATTACTCCCTATGTCCGCTATCGCCCTATGCGCCCGGTTTGGAAATCGTGTCCCTCGAACTGCCCGGCATCGCGCCGGACACCTTGCTCACTCCCGGCTGCTCCACCGATATTGTCATCCAGCTTAGAAATATAGGGCGCAATGCCTGGGAGCAAGTGTACTGTTTGGCGCAGTCCAGCGACACCGGACTGGTTTTCACCGATTCGGTATGCGTTTTTCCCTCCTGCCCGCCGGACAGCGTTGTCAGCAGCCTCCTCAATCCCCTCAGAATGTCGGCGCATGAGATGCTGTTCTACGGCTCGGTGATTCCGGTAAAGATACTTTTCCAAACCGATGGCGTCCGGATCGATACGTTTGAGACGACCTTCAACGTGAATCCTCCCTCCCCCTTCGACCCGGTGGTCGCTTCGGACGGCTTCGGCTATTTATGCTTCGATGACGGCGATGTGGCTTACGACAACTCACCCATCTTCCAGTGGCGGGAAATTAATCCCAATCAGGGCGGCGGCGGGACAGTTTTGGAACTGACCGATGACCAGCCCAATCGGGGCGACAGCCGCGTAATCGACCTCCCAGCAGGCTTCCTTATGAGACATTATGGGCAGGAAATCAACCAAATCACCATCTGTTCCAACGGCTGGCTCGCCTGCGGAGCAACCTCCAGCCGCGAGTTCCGCAACAAACCCATCCCCTCCGCGGGAACCCCGCGCGGCGTCATCGCCCCCTTCTGGGACGACCTGATGCTGACACGAAACGCCGTAGTCTGCTATTATCACGACCAGACGGATAGCGCCTTCATCGTGGAATGGTATCAGACGGAAAACGCGGCTAACTCCGAGACGGAAACCTTCGAGGCGGTGATATGGGACGCCGCCGCCCATCCCACCCCCAGCGGCGACAGCCCCATCAGCTTCCTCTACGACGAGGTCGAGGATGTGGATTACTTCTTCAACTGGTCTTCGGTGGGGATTTCCAATCCGGAGGGTGACGCGGGTTTGCAGTACCTTTTCTCCAGCCTCTATACCCCAGGCGCGGACACTCTGGAGGACAACACCGCGCTCTATTTCACCACCGACCCCGGCGCTCGAGTCCGCCCGCCGGCGCTGAGTTACCGGCCCAACAGCTTCACTTTCAACCTTCAGCCGGGACAAACCGATTCCGATTCAATCTTCATCATCAACCAGGGTGAAGCGGACCTGAATTACAATTTTTCCGTGGAATTATGGCTGCCCGAAGGGAGCGGCGGACCCGACTCCTACGGCTACATCTGGGTCGATTCGGACGAAAACATCGGCCGCCCCTTCAACTGGGTGGACATCACTCAAACCGGCACTCAAATAATCTTTCCCCACAACGATTCCACCTCCGCGCCTATTAACCTGGGCTTCGATTTCAACTTCTACGGACTGACCTTCAACAGTATCATCGTATCCGCCAACGGCTGGTGCAGTTTCACCTCCCATTCCAACGCCTACAACAACCGCGCTCTGCCCAGCTATATGGCGCCGGAGAACCTCATCTCACCCTTCTGGGACGACCTCGACCCGCTCAGGGGCAACTGCCAGGTCTATCACTGGGTCAACAACGGCGACAGCGCAATTATCAGCTTCCATAACATCGAGCGTTGGAACACCTCCAACAGCCGTTTCACCTTCCAGCTCATCCTGGAGCGGGCGGGGAACTTCACGCTCCAGTACCTGTCGATGACAGGGACGCGCAACTCCGCCACCATCGGCATCCAGAACCAGAGCCGCAATATCGGCTTGACCATCGCCCACAACGAGAACTATGTCCACGACAGCCTGCGCATCGACATCCTGAAACCCTGGCTGAGTCTGGACCCGATGTCCGGGACGGTGGTAGGCGGCGACACCGATATCGTGGCGGTGGCGGCGGATGCTGGCGGTTTTGCGCCGGGGAACTACCGCAGCGACATTATCCTGAACACCAACGACCCCAATAATCAAGTGGTGGAGATTCCCGCATCACTGACCGTAACCAGCCCGGAAGATGTCGTGGGATTGACGATTTCACTCACGGAAGGCGGCGCAAAACTATCCTGGAAGGGGACATTAGGTTACATCTACAATATCTACCGTTCCCCCGCTCCCGGTTTCAACGCTGAAAATACGGTTTACATCGGCAGGACCGAAGAGTGCGAATTTATCGACGATGCGCCCCCCGCGGGAGGGATACATTTCTACCGGGTGATCCCGGAGCGAATATTGTGGTGAGCCGGCAGCCGGTTTCAATATTGGTTTGCCAGCGCTGTAGTGATTACCGACCGAAGCAGGGTTTAGTGTTTAGTAGTTGGTGATTGGGAAGGTGCTGGGTGCTGGGTGTTAGGGGCTGGTGAAGAGAATTCACTGGCTATGATGGATATTGTGGTTATGTTTTAGGGTAGAATCTTATTCCGCCGGGTGCGGGGACTATGCAGCACGGCGACTCGATGCGGCGATGATGATGATGATGATTATGATAATGACAATTATGAGGGCGAGGCGAATGAAATCCCTCAACGCCGCTGCCCACGTTATCAATACCCCCTCACAAGTAATATACACATTTGCTGAACATTTGTCAAGTATTTTGGGGAGAAATTTGAAGTTTTTTGTATGTGTATGATTAACAGTATGTTACAGTAGTGTATTTTTCGTATTTTTTGGTGGTTGGTGAATGGTGATTAGGTGCTGGGCGCTTGGCGCTGGGTGCTGGGGAAGAAGAATTCACTGGCTATTACGGCAATTACGGCGATGATTATTGATTTTCGATTTTTGATTTGTGATATTTGATTTGCTT
>CAYQZD010000035.1:11516-33068 GCA_964421875.1 uncultured bacterium | reverse complement strand
ATACACTTCATATACATAAAGTGATAGCAGGATTAAAATAGAGAGCGTTAAATTTGACTTTTTAAACTTATATTTTTAAATTTGTAAATTATACTATTTTCATAATGAGGTTATATTGAAGACATTAAATCCGAAAGCCGATTCGGTGGAAAGCAAATGGTATCTGGTGGATGCGGAAGACCAGATTTTGGGACGTATGTGCGCTCGAGTCGCTACGATTTTGCGGGGGAAACATCGTCCGGAGTTTTCTCCGCATTGGGATTTGGGCGACCATGTAGTGGTGATAAACGCGGACAAGGTTAGAGTCACCGGGAATAAAAGCCGGCAGAAGGTCTATTTCCGTCACACCGGATATCCGGGCGGAGGCCGTTTCACTACTTATCAGCGAATGCTGGCGGAGAAACCGGAACGTGTCATCACCCGCGCTGTGTGGGGTATGCTTCCCAAGAACCGTTTAGGCAGGAAGTTGATCAAGAAGCTCAAGGTTTACCCAGGGACGGACCATCCGCATCAGGCTCAGAAGCCGGAGCAGTTGGGTTTATAGAGACTAATCTTGTTTCAAAGTTGAATTGAAGTATATTTAAGTTCAATCATATTTTTACTGTATGTTCAGTTATTTTATCATTTAGCAGGTATTAATTCAAAAGCAGGATAGTATGCCAGAAACCAGATATTACGCCACCGGCAGACGGAAACGTTCCATCGCCAGAGTCTGGGTTTCGCCCGGAAACGGTGACATCAAGGTCAACAATAAAGGTTTGCTCGAATTTTTTGGCCGGGAGATTTTGAAGATGGTGGTGGAGCGGCCTTTCGATGTTGTCGACGGAGTGGGCAAATACGATGTTTTCGCAACGGTTAAGGGGGGGGGGCTTTCGGGTCAGGCGGGCGCGATGCGGCTGGGGATTTCCCGCGCATTGTTAGCGATAAATCCTGAGTTTCGCAAAACGCTTCGCGAATTCGGATTGTTGACCAGAGACCCGCGGGAGAAGGAGCGTAAAAAATACGGTTTGGCCAAGCGGCGAAAACGTTTCCAGTATTCCAAGCGTTAATGGAACCGAGTTCGATTGGGTTCGATTTCATATCTGAAATTATCGGCGTCGTCTATACGCCAGCCGATTTACTTTCCGCTGTTCAGGGGATTGCGGATGGCTGCAGAGAGACCATCCGGATGGTTTACCTTGGAAGCAAATACACAATATTTTGAGGGATAATTTGAGGATTACGATTCAACAGCTACTTATGGCTGGTTCACATTTCGGACATCTTACTCGTCGATGGAATCCTAAGATGCGCCAGTACATTTTCATGGCGAAGCAGGGGATTCATATCATCGATTTGAAAAGTACGCAGGAATGTATAGAAAAGGCCTGTGACGCTGTCACAAAAATCGCCGCTTCCGGTGAGACGGTTCTGTTTGTGGGAACCAAGAAACAGGCTAAGGACATAATTCGGAGCGAGGCGGAACGGAGCCATTCGCCTTATGTCACTGAACGGTGGCTGGGAGGGATGCTCACCAACTTTGCTACTATCCGCCGCAGCGTCAAGACCTTGCAGTCGCTGGAGAAGAAGGTTGTGGATGGGACTTACGACTTGATTTCGAAGAAGGAACGTCTCCGTTTGGACAAAGAACGCGCGAAATTGGAGAAGGTTTTGGGTGGAATCAGGGATTTGGTCAAACTTCCCGGCGCGGTTTTCGTAGTTGACATCAAGAAGGAGTCCATCGCCGTAGCGGAGGCTCGCAAGCTTAACATTCCCCTTTTCGCCATAGTGGACACCAATGTGGATCCCGACGAGGTCAATCATCCCATTCCCGCTAACGATGATTCCTTCAAATCGATCGGGTTGATCACTCGGATATTCACCGATGCGATGCTGGAGGGGCAGAAGGTTGCGCTCGAAACCAGACCGCCCCGCCCCGAACCTTCTCGAGAGGAAGGGGGAAGGCCTAAAAAATCCCGCCGCCGCCGTCCGCCGAGGCGCAGGGGTTCCGGAGGGGGCGAGCGAAAACGCGAGGTTTCGGGCAATGCGGGAAACAACGCTTCGAGTTAGGAATGATATTTCAGAAACTTTTTATTTTCCAGTGAAAGGACTCAGTCAAGGATTATGACTATTACAGCCAAGGATGTGGCGTCACTTCGGGAGAAGACCGGCGCCGGAATGATGGATTGCAAGAAGGCTTTAACTGCGGCCGAAGGCGATATTGAGAAGGCGGTGGAAATACTGCGGGAGAAGGGTCTTTCCCGGGTGCGCAAACGCGGCGAGAAGAGCGCTGATGAAGGCCGCGTCATCGCCTACATTTCAGGTGATTTTAAGGTTGGGACGCTGTTGGAGTTGAACAGTGAGACCGATTTCGTGGCGCGGACGGATGAATTCGGCGGTTTCGGGGAGAAGTTAGGCGCGGCGATTGCCAAGGGTAATCCTTCGCCGGAGGGATGGGTGGATTTGAAGATTGACGGGGGCAGCGCCGGTTCGAAGTTGGAGGAGCTTTCCGCCAAGCTGGGGGAGAAGCTGGCGGTGCGCCGATTCGCGCGTTTTGAAACAGATAAAGGTCTGCAGCATACTTATATCCACGGCGGAGGCCGTTTAGGGGTTCTGATTGAAGTGGATTTCGAGGGTGAGGCTGACAATGTGAACCCGGTGGTTCACGATTTGGCGATGCAGATTGCCGCAGCTAATCCTTCAGCGGTCAGCAGGGATGATGTTCCCTCGGGCGATATCGAGAAGGAGATGGAGATATACCGCGCTCAGGCTCGTAACGAAGGCAAGCCTGAGCAGATTATCGACCGCATCGCCCAGGGTAAATTGGGGAAATTCTACCAGGAGATTTGCCTGCTGGAACAGCCTTTCATCAGAGAGCCAAAGACGAGTGTAACCGATTATCTGAAGCAGGTTGAGAAGGAGCAGGGAGTCAAAGTAAATCCCAGACGGTTCGCACGGTTCGCTTTAGGTGGGAATTAAACTCCAGAGTATTGAAAAGTCGGTTCGTCTTGTTTTTGTTCTGTGTGTAAGCGAGTGATATTATGGATAAGAATCTGATATATCACCGGATATTGGTCAAAATATCCGGTGAAGCTCTGGAAGGCAAGCAGGAGTACGGAATCGACCCTGAGATGGTGGAGTATGTCGCCGGGGAACTGGAGGAGGTTGCCGGGATGGGAGTTCAAGTCGCGGTTGTAGTGGGCGGCGGCAATATTTTTCGCGGTTTGAAGGCTTCCGCCGAGGGTATGGACCGAGTTACCGGAGACCATATGGGGATGCTTGCTACGGTGATTAATTCGCTGGCGCTGCAGGACTTTCTGGAGCGCCGCGGTCTTCAGACCCGGGTATTGTCTGCGATCAATGTATCCGACCTTGCTGAGCCCTTTATCCGCCGGCGCGCCGTCCGCCATTTGGAGAAGGGGCGTCTGGTGATTTTCGCCGCGGGAACTGGCAACCCGTTCTTTTCCACCGACACCGCTGCGGCTTTGCGGGCGAACGAAATCAAGGCTGAAATCATTTTAAAAGGCACTAAGGTCGACGGCGTTTATGACCACGACCCGGTGAAACGGGCGGATGCGGTGATGTACAAGTCGGTTTCTCATCTCGATGTGGTCAAGCTGGGTTTGAAGGTGATGGACGCTACGGCAGTGACTTTGAGTATGGACAACCGTATTCCCATTCGGGTATTCAACCTTAACACTCCGGGTAATTTGAAGCGCATAATTTTGGGGGATGAAGTGGGGACGATGGTCGAAACAGAATAATTCGATGATGGGAAACGTGTCCTTATCGGAAATAGTGAACGGTGGATAGTTGCTAAAGTATATGCGGCGCTTATACCAATTGAGATAAAGTTCTTCAAATTAATACTCTTTGAATATGACCGACGACATACTGTTAGACGCCGAGGAGCGGATGAGTAAATCGGTTGACGCTTTCAAACGCGATTTAATCCATATCCGCACCGGTCGAGCCACCCCAGGCCTGCTTGACGGGATTAAGGTTGAGTATTACGGCAGCGAAGTTCCATTGAATCAGGTGGCCTCCATCTCCATTCCAGATCCCCGTTCCATTACGATTCAACCCTGGGAAAAGGGGCTTGCGTCAAAGATTGAGAAGGCAATTCTCAAGTCTGAGTTGGGTATCACCCCGGTCAGTGACGGCAATTTCGTGCGATTGACCATTCCTCAGCTCACTGAGGAACGGCGGCGGGATTTAGTGCGGATGATAAAAAAGATGTCTGAGGAGGCGCGGGTGGCGATTCGGAATATCCGCCGCGACGCCAATGAGAAACTGAAGAAGTCGGAGAAATCATCCGACATCTCCGAGGATGAGAGCAAACGGGCTCAAACTGAAGTTCAGAAGCTCACTGACCAATATGTCGAAAACATCGATGAACTACTGGCGGGTAAGGAAAATGAGATAATGGAAATTGACTAAAGTTGGTTTCCGACGGTCCCAAATAGACCTCAGTTCAGTTTAAAGGCTTTAACAGATATAAACCTCGCGGAGAGTCTTTATCGCGTTCCTCCGCACCGAAGAATAAAAGAATCATCGGCTCGCGTATTAACGCTGCCGTTATTTTTAGATTATAAGGAGAAAAGATGGCACTCTATATCAACGAAGACTGCATCAACTGCGGCGCCTGCGAACCGGAATGTCCGGTGGAGGCAATCAGTGAAGGGGAAGAATACTACGAAATCGACGCTGAATTGTGCGTTGAATGCGAAGGGCATCATGACGAACCTCAGTGCATCGAGGTCTGCCCTGTTGAATGCATCTTTAAAGTGGAATAATAAAATTCGAGTCCAATCTCAAGTATGAGCACAGGGGTTCCTGTGCTCTTTTTTTGGGGAATTGTCTGTGGATAAGACTAAGATTTAAATCGATAGTCGAATTCAACGGGGATATTATTTTCGGAACATATATAACGGTATGAAGTTAAACTCGCCTTTCTAAACTATGGCTAAATCGAAGGTAGCGGTAATAAAGACCGTTCCTGAGACGGTTTTGGAAGATATTCCAAAACTGATGGAGATGGCAGACTATAAGGTGCACCTTGATAATAAAGCCGCCACCATCCTCAAGGACAATATTTCCTGGCATTTAATGTTCCCCGGGGCCAACACTACTCCCTGGCAGTTGGAGGGGACTTTCGCCGGTTTGAAGCGCGGCGGATTCCATAAGGTTGTGTGCGTGCAGAACGAGACGGTGGTAACCGACGCTCCCAAGGGGGAGAGGCTTAACAAATACCGGCCGATATTTGACCATTACCGGATTCCGACGCTCTATAATTATCTGGAGCGGGATATTTCCTGGAGCGTCTATAAGCCCAAAAGCGAGATGCTGGTTCTGCCCAAAATTTATCCTGAAGGCATCCTCATTCCGGATTACTTTCACGGCAAGAATATCATCCATCTTCCCACAGTCAAGACCCATATATACACCACCACCACCGGTTCGATGAAGAATGCTTTCGGGGGGCTCTTAAATACGCGGCGTCATTATACCCATTCGGTGATTCATGAGACACTGGTGGACTTGCTGGCGATTCAGAAGGAAATACATCCCGGGATATTTACAGTGATGGACGGGACTACCTGCGGCTCCGGTCCCGGGCCTCGGACAATGCGCCCGGCGGTTAAGAACATTATGTTAGCTTCCGGGGACAGCACCGCCATCGACGCGGTAGCCGCCAAGATTATGGGCTTCGACCCAATGAGTCTAAAGTACATCCGTCTGGCGCACGAGCGCGGAATCGGCGTGGGCGACCTGAAGGAAATAGAGGTGGTGGGTGAGGACATTTCCGGCTGGAATTTCGGTTTCACAGTGGGGGACAATTTAGCTTCGAGGGCTGGCGACCTTTTCTGGTTCTCGCCGTTGAAGGTTTTGCAGCGGCTGCTATTTCATACGCCTTTGGTATATGTTTTTATCCACGCTTCCGCGATTTATCATGACCGCTTCTGGTATCCCGTTATCGGGATGAAGTCGGTTAATAAGTGGAAACGCGAGACCGAGTGGGGACGTTATTTCGACGCTTATTCTCCCGGAAAAGCTAAACTCGATTAATCCTTCAATGAAGGTTTATATTGCGACCATCCGCAACGAAGTGTGAAAACTAACGGCTCGCGTTTATTATTACTGCCCTATTTTCAATGTATATATAATAGAGTTATGACTTTAAGCAAGGAACGCATAGAAGAGCTTGTCGGGGTTCTTAGCAGGAAACGGATAGCGGTTATCGGCGATTTGATGGTGGATCGTTATTTTAGGGGGGAGATTGAACGCATTTCGCCTGAAGCGCCGGTTCCGGTGATGGAGGTGACTTCCGAGCCTTATACCAGTTTGGGCGGGGCGGCAAATGTTATCAACAACCTGGTTTCCCTGGGGGTTGCTCCGATTCCCTTTGGTTTGGTGGGAGCTGACGATAACGGCGAGGCGCTGAAGCAGGCTTTGCAAGAGAAATCCATCGACACGGGGTGCGTTTTCACCGATCCTTCCCGGCCGACCACTATCAAGACTCGGATTATCGCCCGCAATCAGCACATTTTACGTTTGGACCGGGAGTCGCGGGAGGATATGCCCGGGGCGATTGAGCGGGAACTGATTACGAGGTTTCGGCAGTTATCGAGTGAGTTCGATGCGGTGATATTCCAGGATTACAATAAAGGCGTAGTTACGGAGAGGGTGGTTCGGGAGGTGGTGTCTATTGCGCGCGAGGCGGACATCCCTTCCGCGGTGGACCCCAAGTTTCACAATTTCTTTTTGTATGAAGGGGTCACAATTTTTAAACCGAATGTTAAGGAGACTGAAACCGCCCTGGCGGTAAAAATTCGCGGCGATGAGGATATCATCGAATGCGGAAAACAAATATATCAGCAGATTAAGCCGCGGTATTTGCTGATTACCCGGGGCGCGGCCGGTTTGACGGTATTTGAGAACAAGGAGGAGTTGCCGGTTCACTATTCCACCCGGGCGAGAAAGGTGCATGATGTCTCCGGAGCGGGCGACACTGTCATCGCCGCGCTGGCGGCGTTTTACGCTGCGGGCGCCAGTATCCGTGAAGCGGCGGTTATTTCCAATTTTGCGGCGGGAGCGGTGTGCGAAGAGGTAGGTGTGGTTCCCATAGAAGGGGAAAGGTTGCGCGAGATATTGCTGCGGGAGGCCTCGGTATAGGGGTGACCTGATTCTTTGAATTCTTGCTATTTACCAATAGATAATTAAATTATATAATGTCGGGCGATTAGCTCAGATTGGTTAGAGCGCTGGTCTCACATACCAGAGGTCACAGGTTCAATTCCTGTATCGCCCACTTGCGATAGCGATAATCCTGCGGGAGATAAGGTGGATTTTGTCCGCTTTATTATCGTTTCGGTTATGTAATAAGTTTTTTGTTTGAGTAGTTTTATTGGTATTTTACCAACGAGAGATTCGTTTGGGAGAGTTATTATCCTGGGAAGAAGCGGCAGCGCGTCGGCGGAATGTTCGAGGTAAGGTGGTGTTTACCAACGGCGTATTCGATGTGATTCATCGAGGCCATCTGGATTATCTCCTGGCAGCCCGCGGACTGGGTGAGACGCTGATAGTGGGCGTCAATTCCGACGCCAGCGCCCGCGGATTGAACAAGGGAGCGGGGCGTCCTTTGAACACCGTTGAGGACCGGGTATTCATCGTCTCTCAACTCGCCCCGGTTGACATTGCGGTGGTTTTCGACCAGCCTACTCCCGCCGAACTCATCGAGGCTCTCCTGCCCGATATTGTGGTTAAGGGGGGAGATTACAAACCGGAGGAAGTGTCGGGACGGGAGACGGTTGAAAGACGCGGGGGGAAAGTGGTAATAATTCCTTTGACGCCGGGGAAATCCACCACCTCATTGATTGATAGGATTTTGGAATCACGCTGACAGATGTTCGACGACCTGACCGAAAAACTTAACGATTTTTTTCGCAAGCTCAAGGGTTCCGGCAAGCTTTCGGAGAGCAATATCAACGAGGCACTAAGGGAAGTTCGCCGCATACTGCTGGCTTCCGATGTGAATTTCAAGGTGGTAAAGGACTTTACCGCCGAGGTCAGGGAACGGGCTGTAGGCGCGGAAGTGTTGAAAAGCATCACTCCCGGTCAGCAGGTCATCAAGATTATCCACGACCGGCTGGTGGAACTTTTAGGGGCGCGGAACGCTCCGCTGGACATTTCCGGGGAGGCTCCGGTGGCGGTGATGGTGGCGGGGCTGCAGGGTTCAGGCAAGACCACATTCTGCGGCAAGCTGGCTCGGCGGCTGATGAAAAAGGGTAAGAAGCCGATGCTGGTCGCTGCCGATATTTACCGTCCTGCGGCGGTGGAGCAGCTCACAACGCTGGGCGAAGGTTTGGGGATTACCGTTTTCGGCGGGGGGGATGATGTTATGGTTATTGCCCAAGGGGCTTTGGCGGAGGCGCGGCGGCTGGGCTGCGACCCGGTGATATTCGATACTGCCGGGAGGCTTCACATCGATGAAGCGATGATGGAGGAGGTCAGCGAGCTGGCGAAGTTTCTACAGCCCAAGGAGATATTATTCGTCGCCGACGGTATGACGGGACAGGACGCGGTGAAATCCGCCGAGGCTTTCAACCGGGCGCTGGATTTTTCTGGGATAGTGTTGACCAAGCTGGACGGGGACGCCCGTGGCGGCGCGGCGTTGTCGATACGGGCGGTGACCGGCAAGCCGATTAAATTCATCGGCGTGGGGGAGAAACTTGAGGATTTGGAGCCGTTTCATCCGGACCGCATCGCTTCCCGCATTTTAGGGATGGGGGATGTGGTGAGTCTGGTGGAGAAGGCTCAGGAGCGGGTCGATACGGAGCAGGCGGAGCGGATGGCGCGGAAACTTCGTCGGGCGGAATTTACGCTGGAGGATTTTCTGGAGCAGATGCGTCAGCTTCGAAGTATGGGTTCTATAAGTGATTTGCTTAAAATGATTCCCGGAATGGGGGCCAGGTTAAAGAATATAGATTTGGACGAGAAGGCGCTGAGCCGCACCGAAGCGATAATTTGTTCGATGACGCGGGAGGAACGGGACCGTCCCCGTATCATCGATGGCAGCCGGCGGCGCCGGATTGCCCGGGGCAGCGGAACCTCGGTGCAGGAAGTGAATCAGCTTTTAAATCAATTCCAGCAGATGCAGAAGATGATGAAGCGGATGGGGAGCAGGGGGATGCGGGGGATGAAGTTTCCGTTTTGATGGTGTTTCTACTAGAATTGAGGTAAACTCTGTTTATTTCAATAATTTCGGTATCATTTTACCTATATGAAGTCAGCTTTAACACTGTTGTCATTCCAGCTTATCTGGAATCTGAAGGCAGGTAAATTTTAGGTTCAGATTCCCGACGCGTTCACTTCGTTCACTTGCGGGAATGACTGATTGGGCAGTCGCTTAACAAACTTAAAGTGATAAATATATAATACAAATAAATGACCTACAAGGAATTACAATGGCAGTCAGACTTCGTTTAATGCGCCTGGGGCGCAAGAAAAGACCGTTTTATCGTATAGTAGCGGTGGATTCCCGCCGCCGTCGTGACGGGGCCTATCTCGACAAATTAGGGCACTACGATCCTTTGACCAGGCCTCCGGAATTAGTGCTGGATGAGGAGAAGGCTTTGGACTGGCTTTCCAAGGGCGCTCAACCCTCGGATACGGTTCGGTCGCTGCTCAGTAAAGTGGGAGTGATGCTCAAGCATGATTTAAAGAAGAAGGGTGTTTCTGCAGATAAGATCGAAGAGGAGACAAAGAAGCTCGAACTTATCCGCAAAGCCCAGGTTGAGGAGAAAGCTAAGAAAGAGAAAGAAGCTGCTGAGAAGGTTAAAGCCGAGGAAGAGAAAGAGAAGCCAGAGGAAGAAAAACCCTCGGTAGAGGCTGAATCCGAAGTCAAGGCGGAAGAGGTTGCGGATACAGCCCCCCTCGAACCTGCGAAGGAAGTAAAAGAGGAACCTATTGCGGAAGCTAAAGCGGAACCGGTCGAGGAAAATAAGTTTGAACCGGTGGTAGAAGCCAAAGTTGAGCCTGTTGAAGAAAAGAAGGCTGAAACTGTGAAAGAGGCAGCGGCAGTGGCGGAAAAAGAGAAACCGAAAAAAGCCAAGCCCTCCAAGGATACCGAAGCCAAAGAAAAGACTGAGGTGGCTGCTAAAGAAGCTAAAGAGGAAGCAGTGGAAGCAGCTAAGACTGAAGTTGTGGAGGAAGCCACAGCCGAGCCCGCGGAATCGGGCGAAATCCCGCCTGTTGAGGTCGAAGAACCCCAGGCCGCGGCTGAGGCGCCTGACAGCGCTGAAGAGAAATCCGAGGAAGAGACTGCCGGTGAGGATTCAAAGAAAGAAGCGTCTTCCGAATAGTGGATTATTTTCTATTAGGGAGTTTGTGTTCTTTCTCTTGCAATGACCTTGCCGCTGCCTTGTGAGCCATTATTTTGGTTGAAGGCTGTGGATAGTGATAACATAGACTGTCCATACCGGTTTCATTGGCGAATCGCTCATTTCGATATATTCCCTATACAAAACAAGGAGCCTGCCGATGGAAGGTTTCATCGAACACATCGCGAAACAGCTGGTGAACAATCCCGATGCTGTTAGAGTTGAGAGGCTCAAAGATGAGGGGAGCAGGGAGCGGTACCGTCTCTATGTTGAACAATCCGACCGAGGCAAAATCATCGGGCGGCAGGGACGGACCATCAAGGCTTTCCGGATATTAGTGGGGGCGGTAGCCGCTCGTCTTAGGAGGCGCGCCAGTTTTGAAATCTTTGACGAGGATTTTAATCAAGAAAGGGGGAAGGGAGCAGCACGGTCTGAAGGTTCGAATTTCAATATAGTATAGCAGATTTGCAAAACAGTGATTTATCCATAGGCGGGGTTGACTTTATCCTGGTGGGTAAAGTTGTCAAGGTTCGGGGACTTCGAGGTCAGATGAAGATTTTACCCTTGACGGATTTTGTGGAACGGTTCGGGGAGTTGGAGTCCGTCTTCCTTGAAATAGATGGTTCAATGGAACGTTACGCTGTTTCCAAAATGGCTTTTCATCGCAATATGCCCTTAATGAATTTGGAAGGGATCGATACTGTTGATGAAGCGGAGGAATTGGTGGGTACGGAGGTGTATATTGAACGAAGCCAGCGTGGTTCGCTGCCTGACGATTCTTTCTATTTCGATGAGATTGAGGGGTTTAGGGTGGTGTCCGCTGCGGGCGAAACCATTGGGATACTCAAGGACGTGTATCATCTTCCAGCATCGGATTGTCTGGTAGTGGAACGTGAGGGGGAGGAGCGGTTGATACCTTTTGTCAAGGAGCTGGTTTCCGGCGTCGATATTGAAGCCGGGATTATTACAGTGGTGGATATGCCTTCCCTCTGGGAGGAATGAATCGAGTTTTTAGATTGGTCTTTAGAGCTAATAAATGATGAAAACGCTGATTCAGATTTTGACCGCTTTCCCTGGTATATTCGACAGCGTGTTTTCTCACAGCATTATCAAGCGCGCGGTTCAGTTCGGGGCTTTGGCAATCGAAGTGGTCGATCTGCGGCGCTTCGCGCGGGATAAGCATAACCGTTTGGACGACACTCAGTACGGCGGCGGGCCCGGGATGGTTATGAAGCCGGAACCTTTATTTCGGGCGGTGGAATTCCTCAAGACCGGGCTGGGTACTGCGCCGAAGGTGGTTTTGATGAGCGCGGGCGGCGCAACCTTCGACCAGGCGAAGGCGGATTCTTTGGCTAAAGAGCGGCATCTTATCATCGTCTGCGGACGCTACAAGGGTGTGGACCAGCGTTTCATCGACGCCTGTGTGGACGAGGAAATCTCCATCGGCGACTATGTGCTTTCCGGGGGCGAGATTCCCGCGATGGCGGTGGTGGATTCGGTGGCTCGTTTATTGCCTGGAGTTTTGGGCGACCGGGATTCCGCTCTCACGGATTCGTTTCGGGAGGGGCTGCTGGAGGGACCTCTGTATACTCGTCCGGTGGAGTACCGTGGATTGAAGACGCCTGAAGTGTTGTTATCGGGTAATCACAGATTAATAGAAGAGTGGCGGGCGGAGCGAGCCCTTGAAAAGACGCAGTGTTTGCGACCGGAGCTTTTGAAGCGTGAAAATCAAGAAAAAAGTTGATATTTTCCCATATTTTTGTTAATATATAATATTGCGGATTTGTACCACTTTAGGTATATGAAGCGCCAGCGCTATTTGTCATTCCCGCAAGTGAACGAAGTGAACGCGTCGGGAATACGACCTTTAGCTATTCTGCTGTCAGATTCCAGTCAAGCTGGAATGACAGCAGTGTTTATGCTGATTTCATATAGGTAAAGTCTTACATAGATTTTTATATAAGCTTACTTTCAAGAGTGTAAATCAGGAATCGGATAAAGTGGATTTATCGAGAGCAGCGGCAGACCAGATGAAAGAATCTCCGGAATTCGCACCGGGCGACACCATCGATGTGCACTATCGGGTGCGGGAGGGTGACAAGGAACGGATTCAGGTGTTTCGCGGAGTGGTTCTTCGCCGCAAGGGAGCGGGGATTAACGAGTCTTTTACGGTTCGGAAGATTTCGGCTGGAATCGGTGTGGAACGGATTTTTCCGTTGCATTCACCTAATATTATGAGAATTGAGCGTATTCGGGAGGGCGTGGTGCGGCGCGTCAAGCTGTATTACCTCAGAGGTTTGCGCGGTAAAGCCGCCAGAATCAAGGAGAAGGAAAGCTACAGACAGAAATAATCGATTCGACATATTAATTCAGGTGCCCCTTACAGGGTTAAAAGGGAAGACGATAAAAGTCGCTGCCCCGCAACTGTAGTCGGTTTACCGAGACATCTGCCACTGGGAACGCCTATTCCTGGGAAGGCGTTTCGGGAAGCTACCGACAGCCAGGAAACCTGCCTGAATTCGTTTCGTTACCGTGCGTATCGCTCCATATAGCCAAGCGAAGACAACTTGCACGGCGGGCGAAACCTTCCTCCGAGGGGAGGGAAGATTGTCAGGGATAATTAAGCTCCTCCGTTTGGGGGGGCTTTTTTTATGTATTAACCGGGTTCATATTATGTCATTACAAAGCGCCGGAACGTCGGAACCACTCCGCGCCCGCAGGGAGAACCTGCGGCTGATAGCTCTTACCGGGCTTTGCGCCGGAGCCTCGGCGGCTTTGGGATTCGCTTTTATCGCCGTCCCCAATATTGAGTTGATAACTACGGCGATATTTTTATCGGGAATGCTGCTGGGACCGGCGCGGGGGATTATCGTTGGGGTAGTGGCGGAACTGATATTCGCCGGGCTCAATCCAATGGGGATGTCTTTCCCACCGTTGATGGCGGCTCAGGTTGCGGGTATGGCGCTTTCGGGTTTCGCCGGGGGGATAATAGCGCCGGCGCTGACTTCGTTCCGACCGGGGGCGCGTTCAATAGCATTGGGAGTGGTTGGTTTCCTGCTGACACTGAACTATGATATCTGGACCACTCTCAGTTTCCCCCTGTCAGCCGGTTTCAACGCAGAGCAGACCCTGACCACCTTAAAACTCGGCATCCCCTTCGCCATTCCTCACTTAGCGGGGAACACGCTGATATTCGCCTTAGCGCTGGGACCGGCTTACCGGAACTTAAAGCGTTTGGTTCCGGCGGGGATAATGGTCATATTGGCGCTGGCGGTAGGATTTCCCGGCGGAGTCTATGCGGGAGATGCGGTGTACCGGAGTGAAAGCGGGGATTGGGAATATATTTACTACGAAGATACCGGGGATATTTTGCTGTCTGTTCCCGGTTTTTTTCATTATGATTTGGCGCTGCTGGGTCAACCGGTTTATCTGTTCTATGAGGGGGGAGCGCCGAAGGTGACGCTCTACGGGCTGCCGATGAATTCGCGTTTCCACGGAGGTGTCGATTTCACCCTGTTTCCGCCGGGGTATATCGATAATATCGAGGTTGCGCAGGCTTACCGGCGGGGTTTGGTGTCTGGCAGGGGATTAACCGCGCTGACGCCAAGGTTGTTCGATCCGGAAACGCCATACAGCCGGGTCAATTACCGCGACGGTTATTACGGATTGGGCGCGGCGGATTTCATAATGGCGCAGCGAATCAGGTCCAATCTGGGATTTCAGGTGGGGGGGAGGATTTCCGAAAATGACGGTTACCTGCGAAACAGCGGCTTGGACGGCACGCAGATTCGCGGCGACCTGTACTGGCGCAGGGAAAACGGATGGAGGTTTGGGCTCGCATTCTTAAACAATCGCAACAAGGCTGAGGTCACCTTGAGGTCGGGGAAGCGCACCCTCGACCGCAACGATTTGTTTCTGACTACGGTGCGGGAGGATGCGGGGCAGGACTTTGAGGCGGTTCTGCATTGGTATGAAGCGGAGGAGTTGTATCAGGACTATTTAGATTCGAAGGAGTCAGGAGTCGATTTTCGGGTTTTGAAGGGATTTAACTTCCTGGGATTCAAGGCTGTTCCCTCGCTCTACCTTGACTATTTCAATACGGAACTGGAGGGCGGTTCCAGCGAGGAGGTCGGCCGGGGGATTGGCAGTATCGCCTTTGAGCAAGCCTTGAACGAGAGGGTATCCTTGCGCGAGTCGGTTTCGCTGGAGGTGGGAAGGAACATCATTCCTTCAGCGGCGGTGGAGGGATGGTACGCCTTTTCCGAGGATAATCGGGCTGGTTTCGCGGCAGCGCACAGCGGCGAACCGCCCGCCGCGATCTACCGAGCAAAGCCTTACCAGGCCTCGGAGATGTTTCTTCCCGGCGGGGCGGTTTGGAGGCTGACTCCCGGCGCTGAAATCCTGCCCAACCGGGAACTCGACCCGGAGACTGTCTCATCCTTCAGACTTTTCGGGTACCTGAAATTCTTCGATTTAGTAAGCATCAAGCCCTCCGTTTTGTACAAATATGTTGATAACCCGATAGATATCGAGCCGGCGGGCTCAGACACTTACCGCTGGGAGAACGTTGAATCTCAGGAATTTCCGGCGCTGGAAGGGATGATTTCGCTGGGCAGGCGGTATGGTTTCAATCTTGAGGGGGCTTTCACTTTCCAGTATCCCCAGGAGAAGCGCGATTTCATTCCTGATACCTGGGGGATATGGCGGCTGGATTACCGGAACCGGATTTTCGGGGATGAATTGCAGTACACGATAGACCTTCACTGCCGGTATTACGGTTCCCGCGAGGGGATGGCGGGGGGGAATTACAATACGCTGGCGAGCGATTTCACGCTGGGGGCGCGGGTCACCTTCCAGGTAGGGAATTTTATGTTGTTCTGGGGGAATGAGAATATCCTTTCCCGTGAATATGAAATCATCCCGGGATACAGGATGATGCACCGGGAGGAGGTTTGGGGGGTCAACTGGGTGTTCTGGAATTAGCCATCACGGATGGTCTTTTTCGCGAATCTCCGCGGGGCTTGTCCCCAGCCAAATTATGCGGGTGGATGAAACCACCGCCTACCGTATTATAAGGAAATACTGCCGGGTGCGGGGACCCGGCGGCACAATAAATCGATGAACAAGCATCTACAGATAATATCGCTGATAACCGCTCTGGCGCTTTCACTGATACTCATCAGCGGTGAAGCCTGGGCGATGGTTAAGATTTCCGGTTATATAAAGGATGCTGCCGACGGCGCGCCACTAGCTGGCGCTCACATTCAAATCGCAGGCACGAATTGGATTACCGCCGCCGACGACCGGGGTGAATTCGGTTTTGAGGATGTGCCTGCGGGAGCTTATAAAATCCGAGTATCCTTTGTGGGCTACCGAACTGTGCTGAGGCAGGTCGAGGTGAGTTCGGTGGGGTTGTCGCGGTTGGAGATATTTCTGGCGCGGGAGGCGGTGGAACTGTCCGAAGTGACTGTAGCGCTGGAGCCTGTCAACGGCAGGGTGTATAATTCGGTTGAGATTCGGAAGGCTTCGGCGGAGAATCTGGCGGCGTTTTTAGAGCGGGCGGGTGAGGCGGCGGTATTGGACGGCGGAGGGGCTAAGGAAGCGCGAATCACCATCAGGGGCGCCAAGCCCGGGCAGGTTGGAGTTTACCTCGACGGCCATAGTCTGAACGACCCTTTGACGGGCGAGGTCGATTTGAAATCGATACCGGTGAACTCGCTGGACAGGATTGTGGTCAAGCCCAATCCCGACCTTGCCGAAGGAGCTTCCCATCCCGGCGGTTCGGTGGAGCTTTATTCTGCGGAGGGGGGGGGCAGGATGGTGGAATTCGGCAGAGGCAGTTTCGGAGCTTACCGGTACGGTTTAGAGCTGGGGAACAGCCGGGAGGGGCATCGGTTCAGCTTCAGCTATTTTCGGGACGGCTCCCAGGGGGATTTCGAATATGAGCATAAGGGCGTGGAAAAGTCGAGGATTAACGATGACCAAGTTAACAGCAGCCTCTACCTGAAGTATTCCCGCCGCCGGGGAAGGTGGGATATTTCCGCGGCGTTTCATCATCTCGACACCGACCGCGGCGCTCCGGGGGGGATAGAGAATCCAGCGCCGCTGGACCGGATTGTTCGGACGACCAACGGAATTGCCTTGAATCTGAAGAGGCGAGACGGCGACTGGAGCGGGGAAGGGCGGTTTTCATATTATGAATCGGGCGCTGAAAACCTTTCGCATTACTTCTGGGGGAGTGATACGCTGCAATATATATCGCGCCATCGAACTACAGCGATGGAGCTTGAAGGGAGTCTTAGCCGAAAGACGGAGGATGGCATAAGCTCCGCCGGAGTGTCTTACCGTTATGACGGGGTTAGCAGCAGCGCGTTGGCGGGGATTGAGGACCGGAAAGACTTCGGCGTTTACCTTCGCCGCAGCGAGGCCTGGGAAAAATTTCGCTTGTCAGCGGCGGTGCGGGGGGACTATTACAGGAGGTTCGGCAGTTTGTTGTCAGCCTCGATGAGCGGGCGGTTGGAATCGGTTTTTCACCGTAGTCTATCCTTGACCGGGAATTTGTCACGCGGTTTCAGCCTTCCCACTTTCAATCAGTTGTTCTGGGCGGAGAATGCTTTCGCCGAGCCTAACCGGGATTTGGCGCCGGAGCGTATGGAGAGCTGGGATGTTGGGTTGGAATGGTCGGGAGGGATTTTTCGCGGCGGGATAACCTATTTCGAGCGCAATATCCGGAGCCTGATTATCTGGCGGGAAACCTTCACTCAATCCGGCCGGAAGTGGAAGCCGGTGAACAGCGACGCGGCGCGTATCCGGGGCTGTGAGATGCGTTTCAGCGCCGAAATGGGGCGCTGGGGATTGGCGGGCGGCGCGGTTTTATCCGACCCTCGCAACACGGGGCCGGACTATAACGGTAAATTCCTCACTTTCCGACCCCGGGTCCAGACTCACAGCGAGGTTTCACACCAAGCCGGGGTGTTCCGGTTTTCACTTAAACACCGCTATCTTTCCCGAAGGTATACTCTGGAGGCCAATACTAAGTGGGTGGACCCGGCTTCAATATTCGATTTGGGGGCGCGGTGGTCGCGTGAATTCGGCGCGGTGAACCTGGAAATCGGAATAAGGGCGGTGAATCTACTCGATGAACAGTATTCGATAATCAAGGAGTCTCCGATGCCGGGGAGGCACTATATGGGCAATGTTATTATAGAGTTGGATTGACGATTCAGGATGTAACTTTTTAGACCGCAATAACAAAAGAGCAATTGCTTGGCTTGGAAAGCGGAGCTCCGCAACCGCGTTCCCGGCTGAGTGAAAGAATGCAGTCGCTGCGGCGGAGCGTTGCCGGCTGAGAAGGTGGATTATGTCCGCTTTCATATAAATTTCAGCATTCACTAATCGGGCGCTAACCGCCAGATCGATTGAAGGGTATTAGAATGAGAAAAAATATAGTTTCACTTATTATAATCGCTGCGCTCGTTGTGTCCTGCAGCGACAAGTCCACCAATCCGGATATTTCCGATACCGGAGAATTCCTCTATGTGGTGAACGGACTGGAAGAAACGGTTTCCTGCATCGATTTGAAAGAAGAAACGGTGACCAATGGCCTTTATCTTACCGGTCAGATTCCTGCTGAGATTCAATATCGAGCGGGCGAGCTTTTCATTGTCAACAGCGGCGACAATTCATTGTCGATTGTAGATTTGGAGACGGATAATACCCGGACCATAGAAATCGGGGATTACCGCAATCCCTCTCATATCGAATTCATCGGCGCTGACAGGGCTGCGGTGTGTAATTGGGTTTCGGGGACGGTCTCATTTCTGGATTTATCCGGAGACTCGGTACTCAGTGAGATTTCCGTCGGCGCGGGTTTGTGGGGGATGACCGAATATGAAGGCAGGCTGTATGTTGGTATTTCCAATTACGACCCCGCTACCTGGAGCTATGGTCAGGGGCGGGTGGCGGTTATCGACGCTTCGACGATGACGCTGCTGGATTCGGTGGAGGTCGGAACCAATCCAGGCATTCTGTTCCTCGACCACCAAGGGGAGTTGAATGTGGTGTGCACCGGGGATTATTTCTCGGTATTCGGTGAGGTCTGCCGGGTGGACCCGGTCACGCTTGAGGTTATGGATTCGTATGAAATTGGCGGTTCCCCCGGGTATGAGGGATTGGCTTCGGACGGGATGGTTTACTTAGGAGCCGGGGGATGGGTTGATGAAGCTTATGTTTTAAAATACGATTCAGAAGCCGAGAGTGTGCTTAACGGCGCTTCCAATCCGATTGCGCTATCGGGTGAAGCCGGGGCTCAAGGGGTGGCGTTCGATTCCGAGGGCAGTATCTATGTCTGCTGTTTCAATACCGACCATATAGTGAAAATGGATGCCTCTGGGAATGTTTTGGAAACCTACGAGGTGGGGGATGGTCCTCAATCCATAGTATATGTTGAAAGGTGAAGGATTGCGGATGATTTAGCAGTAATGATTCTGAAATTTTTCGGGGGTGTTTAGGGGAACACCCCCGTTTTTATCGGTCGCGAGTTGAAAAATAGCCGATATATTTGAAAATTTAATAAATAATGGGTATATTTACAGGTTAAACCATCATTCGATGGATTAACTTCGCGAATCCTCGAACAACGAAGGATGAAAATCACGGCTGGCGTGATACGCTGCCGATATTTATAACTTAATGACAAAGCGTATTCTCAGCGGAATGCGCCCGACAGGAAAACTCCATCTGGGACATCTGGTCGGGGCGCTGGAAAACTGGGTCGGACTCCAGGAGGAATATCAGAATTTCCACCTGGTCGCCGACTGGCATGTGCTCACTACTGATTACGAAAACTCGCACCGAGTCAAGGAACTCACCGAGGAGATGGTGGTTGACTGGATAGCCGGGGGGATAGACCCGGAAAAGAGCGTGATTTTCCTCCAGTCTCAGGTGAAGGAGCACGCGGAGTTGTTCCTGATTCTCTCTATGCTGGTAACATTAGCCCGGTTAGAACGGAATCCCACGGTCAAAGAGCAGGCTCGCTCCTTGAAAATCGAGGACCGCATAACTTACGGGCATCTGGGTTATCCCGTGCTGCAGGCGGCGGATATTCTGCTTTATCAAGCGGATATGGTTCCGGTGGGTGAGGACCAGCTTCCTCATATCGAATTGACGCGGGAGATTGCGCGGCGGTTCAACAAAACCTACGACCAGGTTTTCCGCCTCCCTCAAGGGAAACTAACCAAGTTCCCCCGCCTCCCCGGTCCCGACGGGAACCGGATGTCCAAGTCGCTGGGAAATGTGATATTGATGTCGGATGAGCCGGAACAGGTTCGGAAAGTGGTGATGTCCGCTATCACCGATCCAGCAAAGATACGCAAGAACGACCCCGGTCATCCTGAGATATGCAACGTTTTCACCTGGCATAAGAAATTCAATCCGGAGGAAGCGGCTCAAATCGAGGCGGACTGCAAGTCGGGGAAACTGGGATGCGTGGCTGACAAAAAGCGTTGCGCGGAGAAGATCAGCGCGTATTTGGCTCCGATTCAGGAGCGGCGGAGTAAGCTGCTTACCGATATGAAGGGGATTCGAGACCTAATCGAAGCGGGCAACCGCCGCGCCCGTTCCGAAGCGGAGCGGACGATGGAAGCCCTGCGTCAAGCGATGGGAATGGGGTGATGGGTGAGACGCCTGAAGTCAGGCTTCGGCGGTTCGAGGGTCCGCTTGACTTGCTGCTCTATCTTATCCGCCAGCAGGAAATTGATATCCACGATATTCCCATCCGGGAGATAACGCATCAGTATCTGGAGGCTCTGGAGGCGATGCGGAGCCTGGACCTGGAGGTTGCGGGTGAATTCATCCTGATGGTGGCTTATCTGCTGTATATCAAGGCGCAGATGCTGCTGCCCCGGCCTCAGATTGAAGAGGAGGAGGACCCCAGGATTCCGCTGGTGCAGAAGCTGATAGAGTATCAGAAGTTCAAGCAGATCGGGGAGGAGTTCAAGCGCATAGAGTTGGAGCGTCAGCGGTTCTTTCCCCGTCGTTTCGACCCCTCCTCTATGGGGCAGTGGGACGATTTAAAGATAGACTATTCCCTCTATGATTTATATCGAGCTTATGTTACAGCGGTGCGGGGAGCGGACAGCTCATCGCTGGTGGCGATTCCGGGTGTGATGGTGGATTTGGATGAACGGATTGGGTACATTCGGGAAAGGCTATCCCATTTGGGGAAGACGACTTTCGCGGAACTAACGGAGGGATTGAACCAGGTACAGTTATTGGGCACTTTTATCGCTATGCTGGAATTGGGAAAACGGGGGATTTTACGGCTCAGGCAGGCCAAGTTATTTGGTAACATTACCATACTTGCGGTGGAAAATGTCGAAGGCTGACGAGGGACCTGCGATAGACTTTAAACACCTGGGCAGGGCTATCGAGGCGCTGCTGATGTCCTCGGAACTTCCCCTGACGAATCAACAGATTCGAGCTTCGCTGGATTACGGTTCCGGGGAAATCTACCGGAAGGCGGTGGAGGTATTGAACGAAGATTACCACCGGACGGGCCGGAGCTTTGAAATCCAGTATATCGCCGGCGGTTACCAGATATACACGCTCCCCAAGTATCACCGCTATATTGAGAAACTCTGGACGGCGCGCAAGCGTTCGGGACTCACCCGCAGCGCGCTGGAGACGCTGGCTATTGCGGCTTACCGCCAGCCGGTTACGCGGCTTCAGGTGGAGGAGATTCGGGGAGTGAACTCCGATTCGGTGCTTCAGGGATTGCTGGAGAGGGGGCTGTTACGGATTTCGGGCCGGCAGGCTTCACCCGGCAGACCGATATTATACAGCACAACGCAGGAGTTCCTGCGGTATTTCGGATTGACCAGCGTCAAAGACCTGCCTCGGGATAAGGATTTTCCCCCGCCGATGGAACAGCAGTCGAGTCTTTTTCCGGAGGATAAGTCTTCGGTGGTACTGATTCGCGAGCGGGAGGATGGGGAGGTTTCGGAATAAAATGAAGATAAATTGTAATTAAATTGAATCTTAGTTATGATAATCAAAAACAGGAAGGTAATGATACTGGGGGGCTTCGGCTTGGTAGGGCGCGCGGTATGCGAAGAAATCCTCAGCGAAAAGCCGTCGGAAGTCGTATTAACTTCTCTGTTTAAGGGGGAGGCTGAAGCGGCTTGCAATGAGT
>CAYQZD010000035.1:0-11506 GCA_964421875.1 uncultured bacterium | reverse complement strand
CTTTCAAGGCAGAATGGGGGAATCTTTTCGTCCGGGAGGAGTTGAAGGACCTTTCCCGGTCTGAGATAATGGACAATCCCCATAACCGGGCGATACTTTTACACGATGTATTGGAAACTTTGGACGAGGAAACGCTCGTCCATTCCTATCTTTACAAGTTGATTGAGAAACACCGCCCCGACATCATTGTCGATTGCGTGAATTCCGCCACAGCTTTGGCTTACCAGGACATATACACCGGATATTACAAGGTCAAACGGGAATTGGATTTGTGGAGGGGCGGAGCCGCGCCCGGCAATGGGCTGTTATCCGAGGTGGAGAAATTTTTAGGCACGGTTTATATTCCTCAGCTCATCAGGCATATTCAGATATTAGCGGAATCGACCAGCCGGTTCAAGGTTTCAACCTATGTCAAGGTGGGCACCAGCGGCACCGGCGGTATGGGGCTGAATATTCCCTACACGCACTCGGAAGAGAAACCGTCGCGGGTGCTCCTCAGCAAGACTTCGCTGGCGGGAGCGCATTCCCTGCTGTTGTTCCTGATGGCTCGCACACCGGGAGCGCCGATGGTGAAGGAAATCAAGCCCGCCACTGCAATCGCCTGGAAGAAAATCGGTTACGGCGAAATCCTGCGCCGCGGCAATCCTATCCCCCTCTACGACTGTCCGGCTGATAAAGGCGTCAAATTGGGCGCTAAAGTGAAGAAGGGCGATGCGGTCGATTGCGAGAAGGTCGATGGTAACCTGAAAGCGGTTTACATCGACACCGGCGAGAACGGGATTTTCTCCTACGGGGAATTTTTCACCATCACCAGCGTGGGTCAGATGCAGTATGTAACGCCGGAGGAAATCGCCCGGAACGTGGTTACCGAGATAAAAGGCGGCAGCACTGGCCGCGACATTATGGCTGCGCTCGATTCCTCGGTGATGGGGAGCACTTACCGCGCGGGGTATATGCGGCAGACCGCTCTGGAGAAGATGGAGGAATTAAGCCGTCTGCACGAATGCCCCAGCGTGGCTTTCGAAAATCTGGGACCGCCGCGGCTTTCCAAACTGCTCTATGAGGCTTTCCTTCTGAAACTGGCGGGAGGGTCTCTCGACGGAGTAATGCGTTTCAGCGCGCAGCAGCTTTCGCAAAAACTCACCAAGATTGTGAACAGCGGTTCCAAGCTGCGGAGTGAAATCATCTCTATCGGTATCCCCATCCTGTTCGATGACGGCAAGACGCTGCTCCGGGGACCGGCGATGAAGATTCCGGTGTTCAAAGACAGCGATGAACTTGAAGTCACGGCGGAGAATCTGGACGAGTGGACCTACAACGGCTGGGTGGACCTGCGGGTATCCAATATGGAGACCTGGCTGGAGCGGCTGAACAGCATTAAGGACAGTATGGGCAAAGTGAATCCTGACGACACTTCCTCCCGTTACCATCACGGTCTTGGATACTGGAAACTGAATGAGGATTTGCATATCGGCCGGCTGGTGACCTGGATTTTCATCGAGGAGGAGCAAGGGGAGCGGATAAAGGACTAATTTCCCGGTCGATATTATTCATCTTGTTCCTTTGCGTTCTGTAATATAAATTTAAACATCCCTTCGTGTCGCAGAGTCCCCGCACTCTGCGACTATGAAGCGGAAATAATGCTGCAGACTGCGGGGAGTCTGCAGCACATATACAAACAGGTTACCTCAAGTAAGTATCGATTATAGCGCCCAGAGCGAACCGGTTTCCCCATTGCGGTCCAGACCGGTGGTGGCAATCGATGGTCCCGCGGGTTCCGGTAAGAGCACGGTGGCGCGCTTGGCAGCGCGGGAGCTTGGTTTCCGCTATATCGACACCGGGGCGATGTACCGCGCCGCCACTTTAATTGCAATGAGGGCGGGATTGACTGCAACCGAGGCGGAAAAAATAACGCTGGCGGTGAGTTCTCACGAAATAGCGCTGGAAACCGGTGAAAACGGGACGCTGGTTTATATCGACGGCGAGGATGTATCGGCGGAAATCCGCACGCCTGAACTCACGGTTAAAATCGGTCCGATTTGCGAAATACCCGGCGTGCGGAAATTGCTGGGCCGGCTGCAGAGGAAGCTGGGCGGGGAGGGCGGCGCTGTGCTCGAAGGCAGAGACATCGGCACAGTGATTTTCCCCGATGCTGAGGTGAAGATTTATCTGGAGGCTTCTCATCAAGAGCGCGCCCGCCGCCGATGGCGAGAGATGACGGATAAGGGTATGGCGGTGGATTACGATGAGGTCTTACGGGATATTGAAGCGCGCGACCTTCGGGACCGGGAGCGGGAATTAGCGCCGCTTAGGGCGGCGGAGGACGCTGTGGTCATAGATACTACGGATTTGAGCGTCGCGGAGGTGGTGCAAAGAGTAGTCCGGGAAACCCTCATTCGAGGGTCTCTTTCGCGACCTCGCACAACTTAAGATGAAAATTTACGGTTTGCGTATTGACGCCGCCGCTATTTTCAGGATAAATCTGCAGAATTTGGAGTCGAAGCGGTTGAGATTCAGTTATCGATTGGCGAAGTTATTCATTCAGCTCGTTCTGAAGGTTTTTTGGGGGTTGAAGGTGTCCGGCGCGCGAAACCTGCCTCGAACCGGCCCGGTGATAATCGCTTCCAATCATATCTCCTTCATCGACCCCCCGGTGTTGGGCTCTTCGATTCATCGGGAGGCGTTTTACGCCGCAAAGAAGGAGCTTTTCACCAACCGCTGGTCCGGAGGGGTGATTTCTCATTTCAACGCTTTTCCGGTGAGGCGTTCGGGATTCGATTCGACGGCGCTGAAGAAGTCGATTGAAGCTCTGGAATCTGACGGCGTTTTGATTATGTTCCCGGAGGGCACGCGCAGCCGTTCTAAGGGGATGCTTCCCTTCAAGCGGGGAGTGGGTTATTTGGTGGAGAAAACCGGCGCGGCGGTTTTGCCCGCATATTTGGCTGGCTCCAACCGGTTGAAGCAGCATTTATTTAAACCCGGCGGGATAATCCTGCGTTTCGGGCAGCCAATTTTCGGACTGGCTGAACACTATACGGGCGATGACCGGTATGAGCAAATCGCGGGGGAGATAGAGTCTGCGGTGGTGAATCTCAGGGAATCGGGGAACCTATAATTGTTGGGGCGAGGATTTTCCCGTTAAGTCAGGTCTTTAGCGCAGCGGAGACCTGCCGGAACAGTAAAATATCAGCGTACGAGATAGCGGTAAGTATATTATCAAGGTAGTTAGAAACGGTCGATGATGTGTTCCGACGCCGATACGATGGTCAAGGTAGTAATCGACCCCGAAGCCGGTTTTTGCGGCGGGGTTAAGCGGGCGATTGAGAAGGTGGAGGACGAACTCGGCAAGGGTGACGATATTTACGTTCGGGGGGCGCTGATTCACAACCGCCGGGAGATGGAAAGGCTGCATCGGAGAGGTCTCAAAATCAGTCCGGAACTGAAAGCGGTATCGGGGAAGGCGTTGTTTATTCGCACTCACGGGGAGACGCCGGTGGTTTACCGCCAGGCTCGTAAACAGGGGATACGGATAATCGACGCTACCTGCAGGAACGTCCGCCGGTCTCAGCGGGTAATTGCTGCAGCGGCGAAGGAGGGGAGGAGAATCTACATATTCGGCAAGAAGCGGCATCCGGAAGTGATTGGCTTATTAGGATATTGTCAGAGTAAAGGTATTGTGATAGAATCGCCGAGTGAGGCGTTGGAGGTCAGCAATGACGCTTCGGCGCTTCTCATTCCTCAAACCACCGCTGACCGGGAGCAGTTCGAAGCTCTCAAGGGATTGATGCATAACCGTTTGAAGGATTTTCAGGTTTACGACGCCATCTGCCCCTTTGTTTCGCACCGTGAAGAGGAGTTGATGGATTTTGCCGGGCTTTACGATGCTGTGGTTTTCGTCGGGGGGCGCCACAGTTCCAATACGGCGGTCTTGTTCTCCTGCTGCAAACGGGTGAATCCCAATTCGTTTTTCATCGAGAAGCCTGAAGAGTTGGAACTCGATAAACTTGCGGGATTCAGCTCCATCGGTATTTCCGGCAGCGCTTCAACGCCAATGTGGCAGCTTGAAGAGATAGCGGACATTATAGTTAAAGAAATTAAGAAGCCGGTTTAATGTGTTAAAAGTACTCAAGAGGCCCTTGTGGGTCCAAATCAATACCAAGGAGGTATTATTTTAATGCCTGAAACGAATGAAAAAAGCAGTGAAAAGGAAATTGAGCCTTCCCCAGTAACTGAAGAATCCAAAACCACTAACCAAACCCCTGAGGAGAGTCCAACAACGGAAAGCCCGTCATCGGTTCCTCAGGACAACGAAACGGAATCTTCCACACCGGAAGAAATCACGTCACAGACCGAGTCTGCGGAGCCGGAATCTCCGCCTGAAGTGGAATCGGCGCCTGCTGAACCGGAGCCGCCGGTTTCTGAGCCTGAAGATGAAGTCCTGGCGGTGGATACCCTCAAGGATAAGCCGCGTTACGACGAGGATGAATTTCAGAAGATGTCGAGTCTCTACGAGCAGAGCCTCAAGGAGATTAGAGAGGGCGAAATCGTGCGGGGGCGGATTGTCGCAATCGCGGAGAAGGAGATTGCGGTCGACATCGGCTTCAAGGCTGAGGGAACGATCCCTATGGATGAATTCACCGATCCTGAAACCCTGCACATCGGCGACGAGATTGCGGTATTTCTGGACCGTGTCGAGGACAAAGAAGGGCAGTTAGTGCTTTCGAAGCGCAAAGCCGACTTTATGGAAACCTGGGAAAAACTGCTGCAATACTATGAAACCCAGGAGGTTCTGAAGGGGACTATCACCCGCCGGATAAAGGGCGGAATGGTGGTGGATGTTATGAACATCGACTGTTTCCTTCCCGGTTCACAGATAGACATTCATCCCATTCGAGATTTCGACGCTCTGGTGGGGAAGGATATGGAATTCCGCATTGTCAAGGTGAATGAACTGCGGAAAAACATAGTCCTTTCGCACAAAGTTTTGATAGAGGAGAGCTTAGCGGAAGTCAGAGAAAAGATGCTGCTGGAAATGGATGTGGGATTGATAATGGAAGGCATGGTCAAGAACATCACCGATTTCGGCGTGTTCATCGACCTGGGTGGAGTGGATGGTTTACTGCATATAACGGATTTGTCCTGGGGCAGAATCAGTCATCCTTCGGAGGTGGTGGAGCTGGACCAGAAAATCAATGTTATGATCACCGACATCGACCCGGTGAGACGGCGGGTTTCCGTGGGATTGAAGCAGCTGCTGCCGCATCCCTGGGAGGGTGTGGAGGAACGGTATCCCCTCACCTCCCGAATCACCGGCCGGGTGGTTTCCATCACCAATTACGGCGCCTTCATCGAACTTGAGAAGGGTGTTGAAGGTTTGATTCACGTTTCCGAGATGTCCTGGACACAGCACATCAAGCATCCCTCAACTCTGCTTTCCATCGGCGATGAAGTTGAAGCGGTAGTGCTCAGTATGGACGTCAACGAGAGGAAGATATCGCTGGGGATGAAGCAGATAGAACCTGATCCCTGGGAAACCCTGGAAGAGAAGTATGCGGTTGGTTCCCGCCATAAAGGCGTTGTCCGGGAGTTGGTTCCCTTCGGCGCTTTTGTCGAGCTTGAAGACGGCATCGAGGGGCTGGTTCACATTTCCGACCTCTCCTGGACGAAGAAGGTTCGACATCCCGCAGAAGTGGTGAAGAAAGGTGAGGACATCGAGGTCATCATCATCGGTTTCGACCGCAACGAGCGGCGGATTGCGCTGGGATATAAACAGATAAAGGATAGTCCCTGGGAAATTTTCGCCACGGAGTATGCAGTCAGCAAGCTTACTACAGGTAAGGTGGTGCGGCTGATTGACAAGGGAGTGATTGTTGAGCTTCCCAAGGAAGTTGAGGGTTTCATTCCCAATTCGCAGCTGGGCCGGGACAAGCAGGGTTCCATCAGGAAGCGGTTGAATCCCGGCGACGAACTCGAGCTGGTGGTGGTGGAATTTGAAAAAAGCGCTAAGCGTATAGTGCTTTCAGCCATCGAAGCCCGCAAGCTCAAAGAACGCAAGGATTACCAGGAATATGTGAAGGAGCAGGATAAGGCTGAAGCGGTTCCGGTTGAGAAGCCCAAAGAGGAGAAAAAGGCAAAACCTAAGACGGATAAACCGACCAAACCTGCGGCTGAGGAAGCGGAGCCCGCCAAAGAGGTTACTGAAGCCCCTGAGGAGCCCGCTCCTGAAGTTGAAACCGCGGTTGAGGAACCTGCGCCGGCTCCCGAACCTAAAAAGCCTAAGGAGGCTAAAGCCCGCAAGCCGAAGGAGAAGGCTGAAGTTCCTGATCAGAAAACAGAGCCTTCCGAAAAGCCTGCGGCGGAGCCGCCGGTCGAGAAAGCTAAACCTGAGGAACCAACTGCTGAAGCCGAAGCGGAGGAGCCTCCACCTGAACCGGAGCCTGAGGTTAAGCCAAAGAAAACGAAAAAACCGGCTGCGACTAAAGCGGAGAAGCCAAAGACCAAAGCGAAAAAACCCGCTGAAACCGAAGCCACGCCTGAGGCTAAGAAGAAGCCAACCAGAAAAACTACTAAGAAAGATGAAACTGCCAAAGAGTCTAAAGGTTCCAAAGAGACTGAAAACGCACCTAAGCCTGAGAAGGAAACCAAGACGGAGGAGGATGAAGATGCGGGAGCCAACAACGGTGCTTAGTCGTTGTGATTTCTGCGCTATTGAATCCAAACGGTAGTATGTTATAGATGGCGTCGGCGCCGGTGTCGACGCCATCGTTGTTTAGAGGATGGATAGAAGTTGAAAATCGCCTTCCATACATTCGGCTGCAAATTGAACCAGGTCGAGACCGAGGCGGCGGCGGCGATGTTCGCCGACTCGGGTTATGAAATCGTCAAAGAGGGCGAAGCCGACCTCTATTTCATCAACACCTGCGCGGTTACAGCGCGGGCAGAGGGTAAATCGCGCCGGATGGTGCGGCGGTTGGCGCGGGAGCATCCCGGCAAGGTCATCGCCGCCGGGTGTCTGGCGCAGCTTCGCCGGGAGGAAATCGCTCCCCTGGAGAAATTACGGCTGGCGCTGGGTGTGGGGGAACGTTTCCGGGTGATTGAGCTTTTAAATCAGAGCGAAGGTAAAGTATTTGTTTCCCCGGCTCCCGGTGGGGAGATACTACCTTTGGGAGGGAACCGGTTCCGCTCCAGGGCGTTCATAAAGATACAGGACGGATGTGACCGGGAATGTTCCTATTGTATTGTGCCCAAGCTTCGCGGCGGTTCGGTGTCGCTGGGTTGGGAACAGGTCCTGGGATTGGCGCGGAAAGCGATGTCTCAGCAGCCGCGGGAGGTGGTGTTGACAGGGGTGGACATCGGCTCTTACCGCGATGCCAGCGGATTGAATCTGGCGGGATTGCTGAGAAAGCTGGAGGCGCTGCCCGAAGTTGTGCGCATCAGATTGAGTTCGGTGGAACCGCCGGGATTCACGGCAGAGCTGATTGAAGCGATTGCCGATTCCGATAAAATTTGCCGTCATTTCCATCTTCCGCTGCAATCCGGCAGCGACCGGATACTGGAACGGATGGGAAGGGGATACGACTCCGCGTACTACAGAGGGGTGGTGGAAAAATTAGGGGCGAGGTTTCCCGGAGCGCGAATCGGCGCGGACGTCATCGTGGGATTTCCCGGCGAAGCGGAGGAGGATTTCGAGCGGACGTTGGCGCTTGTCGACGAGTCTCCCGTTAACCACATCCATGTTTTCCCCTTTTCGCCCCGGCCGGGCACCGAATACAGCCCGGAGGACGACATTGTGCCGCAAAGTGTAAAGGACGAGCGCGCGGAGAAACTGCGCAGGACCGTATCCGCCAAATACACAGATTTCCTGCAGAGGTCGCTGGGGGGGGTGGAGACGGTGTTTTTCGAGGGGGATGGTTCCAAGGGGGGATTCACGGATAACTATATCAGGGTCATTGTCCCCGGTGCAAAAGTATCAGGATTTCATCCGGTGAGGTTGACTGAAGCGCGGCTAAACCAGGTTATCGGAGAATTAGTATGATTTCTGGCGGCAGAAGAGTAAAAACCAACAATGAATACTCCGGGCGGACGAAGCGTCTCACCTTGGAGATTTTATCCGTTTGCCTTCTGTTAGGGGGAAGCGCGGCGCTTATCGCGGGACCGGGGAAATTGGGGAAAGGGCGGTTTTTCCGCTTCAGCGAGGCTTTCACCGACAGCACTCAGGGAATAATTATCAGGGTGGGGAACGGCTCCGGCGAGGGGGAGGCTGTTTTACAGGAAACCCTGACCTATATTCCCCATCGCGAAGACCTGTATTCCGTTTATAACGGCTTTTTCGGGCTGACCTTCGAAAGTTTCGCCGGGGAGGTTACGCAGACTCGCTATATCGAAAGGGGTTGGCCTCTGGACGGGGAACTGCTGTCGCTGGATTCGATGGCGGTGGATTCTTCGGACACCACCGGGGGATTCACCGTGGCTCGCGGAATAATATCGGATACACTGCGCGCGGACGCTTTCGATGTGGCGCAAAAATGCCTCCTGCGCCCGGAACACAATGACAATTTCGCCATCCTGGAATACACCGTACGCAATTTGAACAATCCCACCTATATCGCCGGGATTTTGGTGGCGGGAGTGATGCGGCATTGCCGGGCGCTGTTTTTCTGTGATTTCGATGTGGGGGACAGTTACAATGACAATCTGACCGGCAGGGTGGATTCGCTTAATTTAGTGTATCAGTATTCCCCGGATGACGATTACGCCGGAGTAGCGCTGATTTATCCCGATTCGAGCGAAATCGATTACGGGAACTTCAACAACTGGTATAACAACGGCAGGGACGCCCGGATTGACACTTTAACAGCGATGGCTTTCCGGCCCGATACTTTCATCTACGACACGCTTTGGGAGAGCCGGCAGGGGGATCATTCCAGCTTCTTAGTGGTGAAGCCGGACAGTGTGTTAGCGCCGGGGGATTCAATCACCCTAACTTTCGCCCTGGCGATAGACACCACGCTGGAGAATTTGACCGCCCAGATTGCGCAGGCGGCGGAGGCGTATCAAGCTTATCGGCTGGGGGAGAAATTCCTTGCGGATGATGCGAATTCGTTTCCTCAAGAGGCGGGATTGGAGCTTTTCACCGCTCGCCCCAACCCATTCAACTCCCGGACGGAGGTCGAATTCAGCCTGAATGATGGGGGTGAAGTCGATGTCGCGGTGTACAATCTGTTGGGGAGGAGGGTGGCGACGCTGTTCCGGGGATTCACCGACGCGGGTAAGCGCGCTGCGCAATGGCGCGGGGTGGATGAACGGGGTATGAGGGTATCCGCCGGTATTTACTTCATCCGGGCGGAGTATCCCGGCGGCGCGGCGGTGAAGAAGATAGCGTTTGTTCCGTGAAATTATCGATATTTGACTGTCATTCTGAGCGAAGCGAAGAATCTGAATTTATTATAAATCAATTATAAACAAGAGATCCTTCACTGCGTTCAGGATGACATTCTTTGCTTTAAATAGTGTGTCAAAGGATTTAGAATATGCCGCGAGACATCCGCAGTTTTTCCCGAGAACGGGAGGAGCTTAACCAACTGGTTTTCGAATACGCCGGGACCGGGATGAAACGGTTCTTCAACCTGGATGCGCGCGCTTACGAAGACGGCGCCTTGCCTAAAAAGGCCAAGGAGCTGCTGGGCTTGACCGCTTCGCTGGTGCTGCGCTGCGACGACTGCGTTTCGTATCACATAATCCGCTGCCGGGAGGAGGGGGTGAGCGATACTGAACTGGAGGAGGCGCTGAATATCGCGCTGGTGGTGGGGGGCTCCATCGTTATCCCGCATCTGCGGCGGGCCTTGAAAGCCTGGGACGATTTGAAGAAGGATGTGGTGTAGGGGGGGACGATGAAATTGAAAAAGGCGGATGTTTGGTCCGCCTTTTTTTATGAGAGTAGCGTAGGATGTTTGATTTTATAGACGATCTAAGAACTTCGCTCGCTCAATAATTTGTTCTGAATACTTTAAAATGTCTTCAAGTTTCTCTATCTTTACTGTTTCTGAAATGTTATTCTGTTCACCCATAAGCCCAATTTTCATTTTCTTCGGATTGTTCATATAGAGCACCAATATCCTTTTATTCCATTTATTATCTAGTCGAATGTTGCAATGTCCCTTAAAGTCTTCAAGACTAACTCTTTCCAAATCAATAACTCCATACAATATAGATTTCACAATATATAATGATTTCAATTCCTCCTCAGTAGTGACAATACCAACATCGTAGTCATTCTTCAACGTTTCATGTTCGTCAATATTTGACTCGTCTGTTAAAGGCTTATCCTGAATTGCCTCAGTAATCTTATCTTTTATTTTGTCATTGATATAGTCTCTTAGCGCTTTTCTTATTGGTTCTTTATACTTGTTACGGAGTTTTTGTGTTTTTTGATGATCCGGAAGAACTTTACCTAAGAAGAAGTTTATAAACTCATCTGAAGGAGAATCTAATTGTTCTTGGAAAATTCTTTTAGTTTCATTGGCAAACTTAAGGGAACTTGCCTTCGTTTGCAGCTCGCCGACATCGAAAGTATTCTTAGTAAATTGTTTAAGTTCCTTCACTATATTTTCATCTTCAGCGTGTTCTATGACATCGAATTCAAAGAATGGGCGTTCGTCCATCTTGTTAAGCTCGTCAAGATCGCTGTAAAAACGATAGAGAATACCATCTGTCAGGACTCCAAACTTAACCTTCGTGAACGCGAAGTAACCACATAGTTGATTGTACGCTTTATCAAGATTCTCGCCACACTGTTTGCATTCGATGATCATAATTGGTTCGCCGTTTTTCAGGATTGCATAATCTACCTTCTCTTCTTTTTTCGTTCCCGCTCCAGCAATGAATTCGGGAAGGACCTCATTGCCGTCAGTAACATCATAACCTAACAGTGTTATAAAAGGCTGGATGAGCCTTAGTTTTGTTCCTTCCTCTGTTCTAATAGATTCCTTTTGATTTAGGACATGTGTTTTTAGTTCGCGAATTTTGTCAATAAAATCCATTTTCCTCTCCTTTTTTTAATGGTCAATCACACGGACCTTTATAGTGGTAGTTTTTCATTGGCAGTCAAAATGTTGTAAGTTTTTATGGAAGGTTATATCGGATTGGTCGTGGTAACCTCTCTTTAAATGTAAGCAAAATGGAGATTATTGTCAAGGATTTGTCATACAGGTATCAATTTAGCTATGTGAAGCGCTTACCCATTTTGTCATTCCCGCAAGTGAACGAAGTGAACGCGTCGGGAATCTGAACATCAACTAATTTGCTGTCAGATTCCGGACAAGTCGGAATGACAGCGGTGTTATTGCAGACTTCATTTCAGTAAAGTCTTACTCATACAGACAATTAGCGCAGGATGCAGAATCCCATAATCGCTTTATTAAGATTGCTTAAATGGAATGTAAGGGCGAAGCATTTGGCTGTATTTGTGAATCTGTGGTTCAATCTCGTCTAAAACACATCATAAGTC
>CAYQZD010000034.1:0-34449 GCA_964421875.1 uncultured bacterium | reverse complement strand
GGGGATTATATGCGCTAAAATATGCCCTGAATCCTCAATCGTGATTGTCATTACCATACAATTCAGCGAAGAGCCATAATAATACTATAAATAGGGGTATATCAATTGAAAACGACCGCAGACTTGATAATCAGACTCCGTTGGGTCATAATTTCTCTTTTTATCATCATCACTGTGGTTTTTGCATTGCAGATACCGCGGGCGCAAATCGACTCGAATGTTAAGAATATGCTCCCTCTGGATATGCCCTCCAGAGTTTTGACAGACCGGATAGAAGATCTGTTCGGCGGGACGGAGATGATTATGATAATGCTTGTGACCGACGATGTTCTTAATCCTGAGACTCTGAAGCGGGTTAAAACCTTGACCAGAAAGATGAAGCGGGTTGAAGGTGTGGAGAAAGTTCTTTCCCTATTCGAGTTGAAGAACATCCGGGGCGAGGAGGGGGCGATGATAGTGGACCCGGCGGTGGATGTCATTCCGCGGTCGGATGAGGAGCGCGAAATATTGCGGCGGGAAATCAGGGATAACGACATTGTTTTCGGCAATGTGGTAGCGAAGGATTTCAGCGCCACAGCGGTAATCGGTCTCCTGGATACTGAAGTCTCGGACGTATTTATTGTGAAGGAGGCAACAAGAATCGCGGCGGAAACTCCAGGAAGCGAGGAAACGGTTATCGGCGGGCTGCCGCTGGTGCGGGTTAGTGTCTCAAAGGATATCCAGGGAGACTTAAGGCGTTTGATGCCTTTCGCGCTGATTATTATGTTAGTATTCCTATTTATAAGTTTCAAGCAGCTTAGAGGCGTCCTGCTCCCATTTATTGTGGTGGTGATGTCGATTCTCTTTTGCATCGGTTTGATGCCGGTTCTGGGCTGGAAGATAATGATTATAACTTCGACGCTGCCGGTGATACTCATCGCCGTCGCCAACGATTACGGGATTCATTTAATCGCCCGCTATCAGGAAATCAACACGGCGGGAAGCGGTCTTGGTAAAAAAGAGTTGGCTAAAGACGTTTTTCGGAGCTTGAGCAAGCCGATACTCGCCGCGGGACTGACCACAGTGGCGGGTATGCTCTGTTTGATGGGACATGTTTTGATACCGGCGCGGCAGTTGGGGATATTGGCGGCGGTCGGCATTACCTTCGCGCTGGGCGCAAGCCTGCTATTTCTGCCGGCTTTGTTGTCTTTTTTACCCATCGCCAAGCCTGTCGTTATTACGGGCGGCGCGAACCGTAAAACCAGGTTGCTGGAACGGCTGCTGGTCTTTTTCGGCAGAACAATATCAAGCTTTCCCCGGACAATTGTGGCGGTGATTGTGATACTTACCATTATTTCCGCAGCGGGAATTTTCTTAGTCGAGGTGGACACCAACCCCAGCAATTATTACAGCGGGGAATCACCGGTGGTGAAGGCTGACAAGCTGGCTAACGACAAGTTCGGCGGCTCCACCAGCATTTCGGTCATTTACCAGGGCGACATCAAGGATCCCGTGATTATGCACAGGATAGAAGGGCTGGAGGATGATTTGCGGGAACTGCCGGAAGTGGGGAATACGGTATCGATTGCGCGGACGGTTCGGCAGATGAGCCGGGCTTTGAACGATGAGGGCGATTCGTTGTATAACCGGATACCAAATGACCGGAACGCTATTGCGCAGTATTTTATGCTTTATTCTATGAGCGGCGACCCTGACGATTTCGAGAAGCTGGTTGATTTTCCCTATGAGCACGCTCAGTTGACCGCTCGGATAAAGGAGATAAGTTCGCGGGAAATCAACCGTGTGGTGGATTATGTTCGGGATATGACGAGCGGTGATGAGAATGTGGAAGCGGTGGGCGGTTTCGCCACGATATTGGGGGAGCTGGCGGAGTTGATAGTGCGGGGGCAAGTTATATCTTTGTGTATCGCGCTGGTGGTGGTTTCGTTGTTGATAATGATACTGTTCCGTTCGGTGACCGCGGGTCTGATTTCCATAATACCGCTGGGGATTTCAATGGTTATTTTATTCGGATTGATGGGCTTTTTCGGTATCGAACTCAATATCGCCACCGCGTTGATGTCCTCGATAATGATTGGCGTGGGAATAGACTACACTATACATTTTCTCTGGCGTTACCGGGAAGAGCGAAAGACAGGCCTCGACCCGCAAACAGGGGTTAAGCAAACCCTCACCACCACCGGCAGAGGTATTGTGTTCAATGCGTTTTCGGTGATAGTGGGATTTACAGCTTTGATGATATCAAATTTCATTCCGGTGCGGTTTTTCGGTTTTCTGGTGATAGTCTCCATCGGTTCCTGTCTGATGGGCGCGCTTATTCTCATCCCTTCGCTCTGTTTGGTTTTCAAGCCTAAGTTTTTGGAACCGAAATGATGAGAAGAGGCAGAATCGATTGCTTAGTCCAGCCATAGGACTGGCGTCCTCGCAATGACATCATTTTCAACGCTACCGTTATTATCAAATTAGAAGTCAGGTCTCCGTTTCACTAAAGACCTGACTTAACGCTTAGTTTTGTTATGCTGAGGAATGATTGTTTTATAGTAATTCTTGAAGGGGCTGTTTCCTAAATGCTTCATGTGTGCTGTCGACTGCGGACAGTCTGTCCGAGAATGTGTCATGCTGAGCGAAGCGAAGCATCTGCATTTTTGTAAGTTATTTATAAACAAGAGATTCTTCACTTCGTTCAGAATGACAAAGCACGAAGTTAGGTATTCTCGGACAGACTGTCCGCAGTCGACAGCATCTGATTTATTTATAGCTATAAGGCGCAGGGTGCGGAGACCCTGCGCCACGAAGGATTTGTCGGCTTTTAATAAGCCGACCTACAATAAATGACCATCCACATTGACCGTCACCTGCCTGCCGCTATCTTTCCTTACTAAATTTTAAGAATTATTTAAGTTGCATTATCGGATAATCCGCGTTATCTTATTCTCAGACAGATAAAACGAATTTCCTCACCGACAGAAACACTGGAGTTTTTAATGAGAATTTATATGAAGATGACGCCGCTGATGTTCATCGCAATACTTATCCCATTAATTTCTGCGGCGAACACCGGAACGATAATGACGGTCCATTCCGGCGACCTGATCGAATTCGAAGGCGGTTTCACCGTGAAACTTTTAGGGATAAGAACACCCGACAAATCGACCAAACTTGGTTACCAGGTTTACGATTTCACCAAGCTGGAGTTGGAGGGGAAGGTAGTCAAACTGTTCACCTACACCACCAACAATATGGCTTCCGGGATAGTCTATGGCGATGAGGGCCACCCCTTCGCGCAGATAGTCTATGGTAAAGGTCTGAACAGCAGGGATTGGTCGGTGAATTTCAACGAGCTTCTACTCCGTAGAGGATATGCTATAGTCGATAATAAATATCTGCCCGAAGAATTGAGACACTTCATAGACATTGAAAAGACAGCTCGCGCGCAGAAACTTGGCATCTGGAAAAACGAAAGGACCGTTAAGTAAAATGCATATCCTTGTTATAGAAGACGAGCCGAAAGTGGCAAAGGCGATTCGCGAAGGTTTGGAATCTGAAGGGTACCAGGTCACGGTTACGAACGCCGGTGAAGAAGGTTTTTTCCTGGCGGTATCGCAGGGTTTCGACCTGATACTATTGGATTTGATGCTGCCGGGAAGGGACGGTATCGACATATTGACCGCGCTTCGCCGGGAAAAGAAGGAGGTTCCGGTATTAATCCTTACGGCTAAGGACGCTATCGAGGATCGGGTATTGGGATTGGACAGCGGCGCTGACGATTATCTGGTGAAGCCTTTCGCTTTCCCGGAACTGCTGGCGCGAATCCGGGCTTTGACCCGGCGGGGGCGGACTGACCGGGTATTGAAGATGAAACTCGCCGATTTGGAATTGGACTGTATAACCCGCAAGGTCAGGCGGGGCGGGGATGAGATTATGTTGACGGGGAAGGAATTTGAACTGCTTGAGTATCTGCTTCGGCATCAGGGGAATACGGTTTCCCGGGAGATGTTAGCTCACGACGTATGGCAGGTCAAAGACCGCGCCACCCCTCTGGACAATGTGATTGATGTGCATATCACGAGGCTGCGGGGGAAAATGGACGTGGATTTCGATAAAAAGCTATTGCATACCATCCGGGGTGTGGGTTTCATTATGAAAGAAGGAGAAGAAGAATGAAATGGACTTCGAGCATCAAGTTCAGGCTGATTGTATGGAATGCGCTGGTAGTGATGATTATCTATGGAATAGCGGCAACGGGAATTTATTTTTTTATGCGTCACCGGCTGGAATCGCTGGTTATGAGTAAATTGGATGAAGGGTTGGGTGTAGTCTGCGCCGTAACGCTCAATTCCAGAGGCGACGTTTACGACTGGTATCATCTGGGGCACAGCACGCCGTTCTTGATTGTGAAGGACGGGACGCACGCTTACCATACCACCGCCTGGAGCGATCTGGATTTGCCTCTGGAATATAAATTCTCGGATTTCGGTGAAGAGGGCTTATTAGAATATCTTTTCAATCAGCGTCATTTCCTGCTGAAAACCCGGATGGTACAGACCGGTTTCGATAAGATGCACAATTTTCTGGTGGTGACTGCGATGGAAGACACTGAAACCCGGGAAAGTATCGACGGGCTCGGCGCGAAACTGGCTTCAGGGGCTCAGTTTGTGCTCATCCTCGCTTTGTTAGGGGGATATTTTCTGGCGAACCGGGCTTTACGGCCGGTGAAGCTGATTACTCGGAAAGCGCGGGAAATAACGGCGCAATCGCTGTCGGAACGACTTCCGGTGGTCAATCCTAAGGATGAAATCGGGCAGTTGGCGACTGTTTTCAACGATACTTTGCAGCGTCTGGAAACTTCTTTTGAACGGTTGAAGCGGTTCACCTCCGACGCTTCGCACGAATTCAGGACGCCGCTGACTTCCATCCGCAGCATCGGCGAAGTCGCTTTGAAGGATGAGAAAGATGTTTCCGGATACATGGAGGCTATCGGCAGTATGCTGGAGGAGACCGAACGTTTAACCAAACTGGTCAACAGCCTGCTGATATTAACCCGGGGCGATTCCGGCAGGGTCAAGCTCGATTTCGAGGATGTCGATTTGAATATATTTATCGCACAAATAGCAGCGGACTTGAAGATTTTAGCGGAGGATAAGGACATTAGTCTGTTGATTGAGAAAGCCGAATCGCTGCAGGTAAATATATCCCCCTTAATTTTAGGACAGGCGGTCTCCAATGTTTTGCATAATGCTATTTTATATACACCAGAAGGGGGAAATGTCAGGATAAGAACAGATAGAATCCGGGAAGATACCGCTCAAATCGACATCATCGACAATGGTCCCGGTATCCCTGAAGACAAACGTAAAACAATATTTGAGCGATTTTACCGAATTGATAAATCCCGCGCCGGTTCAACCGGCGGCGCCGGTTTGGGATTGTCAATCGCACAATGGGCGGTCGAAGCGAATGGGGGAGCAATAGAGTTCTGTGACACTGAGGAACGCGGTAGCTGCTGTCGAATCAGTATCCCTTTAAGCCGGTAAAGATGAGGTAAAACAGTTATGAAAAATCTTATCAAGTTAATGTCAATTATACTTATAGTGTTTATGGCTGACACTGTTTTTTCAGAGACCACTCAGATATACAGCCATCCTAATCCAAAGCTAAACATCAGTTTTGAGGCGCCGGAGGATTGGAAGGAAATTTCCTGGTATTCGGATAGGAATGCATATGAGGTATCCTCTCCGGACGAAAAAGTGCATATTTTACTTTGGTATACCGAGACCGTACAGTATGGTCCGGATTATCTGAGGAAAATGGCGGATATGAAGGATTTGAAGTTTGATAAGGAATTATCTAAAACCATTATCCATGACAAAGAGGCCTGGATGACATTAACCAGCGGTAAACATAACAATGTCCCTATAAAACTCATTCTAACAGTGATTGAGACCGATTGGTCAGGATTACCGAATCATAACGCATTGTACATTATCCAAATATGGTGTCCGAAAAACGAGCACGATAAATACTCGGAGCTGATGAAACAAATCAACGGAACGGTGCGAGTATCAAAGCCGCCGCAGGGGAAATAGTTCTTGAGTAGCTTAAATATCTATAATTGTTATTGATAATTATAGGAATTCCTCACCCTATTCAAGTATTTGTATATTATTTATATGGCGCAGAGTGCGGGGACTCTGCGCCACGATTTAATAGTCGCTAGATTTCGGGCGCTGGAATCCGACACCACATAAAGAAAAAAGGCGGGAAGATATTCCCGCCTTTACAAGTTTCGGATATGTTATAGCTCAGTATTTCGTCACCAAATCGACTTCGCCTAATTGTTTCAACTGGTCGATGATTTCCTCCTGCTTGCCCACCACCACTATAACCATATTGTCGGGATTGAGGTAATCCACCGCCGCCAGCTTCACCTGTTCCAGGGTCACCGCCTGCACCCGGTTTCGGTAGTTTTCGATGTAACCCTCACCCAAATCGTGAAGTTCCACGTTCAGGAGCTGTCCTGCGATTTGTCCGGGGGTTTCGAAGCGCAGCGGATAGGAGCCGGTGAGATAGGATTTCGCGTCCTCCAGTTCTTCCGCCAGGGCGCCTTCCGCCTGGAACTCCTTCACCTGGTCGATAATTTCAGCGATAGCTTCGCCCACGGATTCGCTTTTGGTAAAGGTGGAAACGCTGAAGGGTCCGGCTTCCTTCCTGAAGCTGAAACGTGAACGGATACTATAGGTCAATCCCATTTCGGACCTGACGGTTTTCATCAGTCGGGAAGAGAATCCTCCTCCGCCCAGGACGTAGTTCATCAGCGATACGGGGAAATAATCCGGGTGGGAGCGGGGCAGTCCGAAATGTCCCATTCTAATCTGGGCTTGATTAGCGTCCTGTTTATCCACCAGACGGATTTTATAGCCTGAGGGGGCTTCGATTTCCGGCAGTATGGTTTTCCGCAATTCACCTTTTTCCCAGTCGCCGAATTTTTCCTTCAAGGCTTTGAAGGCGGCTCGCGGCTCGATATTGCCGGAAACCACGATGACAGCGTTATTGGGAACAAAATATGTACGGTATAATTTCTCGATATCGGCTTTCTTGACGGCTTCGATGGTTTTTTCGTTCCCCTCATCGGGATAACCGTAGGGATGGCCTTTGAAGAGCAGGTCGGCGAAGGCTTCATTCGCCAGGTCTGCGGGGTCGTCCTTGCTGTGAATATAACTTGAGATTTTTTGGCGGCGGAGCCGTTCAATCTCACTATTATTAAACACCGGATTGCGTGAAATATCGGCGAATAAATCGAGTCCGGTCTGGAAATGACGCGCTAAGACCTGGCAGGAGACCATAGAACGATCCCATCCCGCCGAGGCTCTGAGTTCCCCGCCGATGAAGTCGATTTCCTCGGCGATTTGGCTGGCGCTGCGGGTTTTGGTGCCTTTGGTCAGCAGTTCTGCGGTGAAGGAAGCTAAACCAGCATAGCCTGCAGGATCGGCGGCGGCGCCGGTTTTGACCATCATCCTGAAAGCCACCACCGGCAGTTCATTGTGGACTATGGCGATGAGTTTCAATCCGTTGTCAAGTGTGGTCTGCTCAATAGGGGGGATTTTCACAGGGGCGAGTTCCGCATCAGCGGAGGGATTATAAGCTGGTACTTTATCATCGCTTCCGCAGGAAAGCAGCAACAAGCCGCAGATTATGATGGAGATTATTTTAAGTTTCATATTATTTCCGTTCGAAATAGTGAGGTTTTGCCGGTGAAACACATTAAGATTTTTCCGGTTCGAGGATGACGACGGTGCGTTTATTTTCATTCAAATATTTTTCAGCGACCCTCATTACATCTTCCGCGGTCACCGAGCGGAACATTTCCGGGGCTTTGAAAATATTTTTATAGTCGCCGGAAAATATCTGATAAAAAGCGATTTTCCTCGCTTTTCGGGAATTAGTCTGGATGCCGAAGATGAAATCGGCTTCAAGTTGGTTTTTCGCTTTCTGTAATTCTCTATCGGTCACCGGTTCTGAGGCGAAGCTTTCAATCTCATCGAAGAGCATTTTCCTGCCGGTTTCGATATCATGTCCCCTATTCATCCCCATCCAAACGTAGAACATACCCGGGTTTTCGGTTTCATCCACCATCCCTCCGGCGTAGAGGGCGACCTGCTCTTCGTAGACAAGTTTGCGGTAAAGGCGTGAGCTTCTTCCGTCGGAGAGGATTTTCTGCAGCACCTTCAAGGGATAGATGTCGTCGTGCGCCATTTCCGGGATATGATACCCGGCGAACAGCATTGGGAGGCGGGCTTCTTTCTTAATCACCGATTCGCGCATTTCGGTCTGTTCAGGCTCAACCTCTGTTACTTCAGCGTGAGACTCCTGGGCGGGGATTTTCCCGTAGTATTTTTTCAGCAGTTTCAGAGCCTCACCGGTTTCAAAATCCCCCACTATCACCGCCACCACGTTGTTGGGAGCGTAGTTTACTCGATAGTACTGTTGGCAATCTTCCAGGGATATAGCGCAAATATCCTCCATCGAACCCACCACCATCCAACGGTAAGGATGAACATTATAGGCGGTTGCAAGGAGTTCTTCGTAGAGCAAGCCAAAGTTGCTGTTATCCACCCTGTAACGGCGTTCTTCTTTCACGACTTCGCGCTCCGAAGCCAGCATACTGTCGGAGAGCGCCAGATTCGCCAGTCGTTCAGCTTCGAGGGAAATCACGAGTTCCAGCTTGTCGGAAACGATGTTTTCGAAGTAAACGGTGACGTCTTCCGAGGTATAGGCGTTCAATGAGCCCCCGTGGCGTTTGACGATATTGGCGTGTTCTTCGGGCCCGTATTTTTTCGAGCCCTTGAACATCATATGTTCGAAGAGATGGGAGATACCGGTTATTCCGGGTCGTTCGTTTTTTGAGCCGGTATGCACCCACATTTGGAATGAGACGACCGGCGCGCTGTGGTCTTCCACAGTGAAAACCTGCAGTCCGTTATCGAGTCGATGTTTCCGGACCTGTAGCGCTTTTTCGATAACTTCATCTTCACCGGCGGTTTCCCCCTGAATGGACGCCGTGAAGATGAGCGCTACGCCGATGAGCGGAATTAATATTTTGCGCATTTTTAACAATGCCCTTAGAAATTTATGATTACGATGGAAAATCGGTTACCAAAGCAGAACTGCTGCTATGACACAACCAATTCTCTGTACGCTATATTCAACGGAAATGCTGTTTAAGGACTTTATTCTGAATCCGCGGCGCGCCATTCCCTCCTCCGCCATATTGCGGACGATTTCCTCGATTTCCTTTTTATGGCCTCTGGCGGAGTATTCCATAATCAGTCCCACTCTGGAATTATCGGCGGGAAGGGCGACTGAAACTGCGGCGGCGATGGTTTCATCCGGGGTGACGGAATGAATACTGGCGAAGGCTGCCGGCGCTACGGCGCCCGGCGGGATATTCACTTTTTTTTGCATTACGGCAGAAGGCGGCACAATACTGGTGACTTTTACCAAATTGTAATGGCCGATAGCGGCTGCGACCAAAGCAGCGTCGAAGGCCGTTAGTGGAGTATTCCCTTCACCGGCGCCGCAGGTCATATGGAAGTTGGCAGGCGTCCGCTCCCACATATTCAGTTAGACCTTACGGTTAATTTATGGTTATGAAATCCCCAATTGCTCAAGGAGCCGCCGGAGCAGCTAGTAATATCGATGTCTTCCACCAAGACAGGAACAGTCGCCGGACTATTCATATCTGTCAGTCAACCGACTGCGGTGGGTTTGTGCAGCAACTCTCCCTTGGCGTCCCTGATAACGCCGCGTCTCATCTCAACCGCGGATACGGAGCCGGCTTTGAGTTCGCTTTGCAGGATATCGAAGGCGATTTCGGCATCGATTTCATTACCACAGGTGAAAAGGTCCACAGCGGCGTATCCGTATTCGGGCCAGGTATGTATAGCGAGATGCGATTCGGCTATCACTACCACTCCACTGACACCGTGGGGATTGAAAAGGTGGAATACGTCCTTCACCACAGTAGCGCCACACTCGCGAGCCGCTTTCAGCATCGTGTCTCTAATGTAATCGAGATCATTCAGCAACTCGCTGTCGCAGTTGTAAAATTCCACCATAATCTGGCGGCCAAGCGCTTTCAATAATGGATCCTCCATTGAGATGGAACATACATATTCCCGGTTAATTATAGATAATGGGCGTAAGCGCCCGGAATTAATCGCATTATTCAGATATACACCTGCCCTAAACGAGTAATAGTCAACTCGCCGTCTCCGGCGAATTCACGCAGTGATTGCGTAAGGCTTTCATCGCCGATAAAATGGATTCTTACTCTGCCCTCGATGAACTCCTTTGACTGAATCTTCACGTTTTCAAATTTTTCTCTCCACTCCGAGAAACGTTCGGGGGGGAGGGAAATTTCGGCTTCAATGGTGTGAGTGAACAACCTATCACTCACGGCTTTAAGCAGTGTTTTCAGCCCTAACTTACGGCTTGCGCTAATGAAAAGGGCGTTAGGATAGCGGTTTTTCGCCGCGGCCAGCGCCGAATCACGTTCGACTAAATCGACCTTATTGAAGACCGTCAAAACCGGCCTGCCGCCGGCGCCGATTTGCTCCAGAACCTTTATCACCTGCTTTATCTGCTCCAGGAACAGTGGATTTGACAGGTCGATGATATGGAGCAGGAGGTCCGCCTCCACCACCTCTTCCAGGGTACTGCGGAAAGAAGCGATCAGGTGGTGAGGCAGTTTCCTGATGAAACCCACGGTGTCGGTGAAGATAATTTTCCGCTCTTTAGAGTCGATAAAGCTTCGCACCGCCGGGTCCAAGGTGGCGAAGAGCTTGTCCTCAACGAAAACTTCGGATTGGGTGACAGCGTTGAGCAGCGTGGATTTACCGGCGTTAGTGTACCCTACTAATGCTATTAAGGGGAGACTGGCTCTTTTATTCCGGCGGACGGAACGGCTCTTCTCAATTTTCGCGAGTTTTTCTTTAAGGCTGGCAATCCTTTTTCTCACCAGTCTGCGGTCGGTTTCAAGCTGGGTTTCACCGGGCCCGCGGACTCCGATTCCCCCCACCTGCCGTTCCAGGTGGGTCCAGTGGCCTGTCAGCCGGGGAAGAAGGTAATTAAGCTGCGCCAGTTCAACTTCAATTTTAGCCTCACGGGTGCGGGCTCGACGGGCGAAGATGTCGAGGATGAGTCCGGTTCGGTCGATGATTCTCCGGCTCAGCGCCCGGTCCAGGTTGCGCATTTGCGCCGGAGAAAGGTCTTCATCGAAAATCACCAGGTCGGCTTCGGTAACGGCTATCATTTGCTTCAATTCGGCGCATTTCCCTTTACCGATGAAGTATGCGGGGTCGATTCGGTCGCGCTGTTGAATCACCGTTTCCACCACTTCAGCTCCGGCGGTTTCCGCCAGCAGGACCAATTCCTTCAGATAGTCTTCAGCGATCCAAGCGCCTCTCCCTTTGACGGCGACTCCGACCAGAATAGCTCTTTCCGGTTTATCGCCGACCTTTTCTCTGATTACCTTTTTTCTGTTTCGGTTGATAATCGATCCTCTAAGTTCGTTGAACTATTACCAGTTTTCCGCGAGGAGTTCGAAGTGCGCCTGGGGGTGGGCGCAGGCGGGGCACTCCTCCGGGGCGGTTCTACCTTTATGGATGTAACCGCAGTTCCGGCAGCGCCACTGAACGATTTCGTCCTTCTTAAAAACAGTTCCGGCTTCAACATTCGCCAGCAGACCGAGGTAACGCTTCTCGTGCTGTTTTTCCGCTACGGCCACGGCGCGAAAGACATCGGCAATCTGCTTGAATCCTTCCGCTTTCGCCACTTTGGCGAATTCCGGGTACATTTCACTCCATTCGTGGTTTTCCCCCTGAGCGGCGGCTTTGAGGTTCTCCGCCGTAGTCCCGATTACGCCCGCGGGGAAAGCGGCTTGAATTTCAACATCCCCGCCTTCGAGGAATTTGAAAAAACGCTTGGCGTGTTCCCGCTCCTGGTCGGCGGTTTCCTCGAAGATGTGGGCGATTTGGACATAGCCTTCTTTGCGAGCAGCGCCGGCGAAGTAATTGTAACGGTTTCTCGCCTGGGATTCACCCGCAAAGGCGAGGAGCAGGTTTTTTTCGGTTTTTGAGCCCTTTAGTTCCATAATACCTAAATGTTATTAGTTTATTGAATCATATTTTTTATCAGTATGCATTCCCACGCTGGAGCGTGGGAACGATGGGAATAGTCTTATTTCGCCAGGCGGGCGATGACGGTTTCCGCCAATAACATTGTCAATCCGATTAACAGCGCCCAGCGCCATAACTCCCGGCCCACCCTGCCGGTATGGACCGCATCGGCGATAGCTTTATCCGGCGCTACAAGGTTCATCCTTCCATTCCCGGGGATACTATTCCTGTCCAGGCGCGAGGTTTCCACCGCGGGATTGACCGCAAACTCAGCGATAGTACGGTCGTCCTGCAACAGTGTGTAAATCCCGGCGAGGGCGGTTTCGCCATATTCCACCCGGCTCGCTTTCATATGCGGTTTCGGCAGCAATTCAACCTGCGTTCCGGCGGGGGTCAGGAGGCTGAATCCGGTTTTCGCCGGTTGGACATAATGTTCAACAGCTTCGCCTGCGGTTAGCGAAAGCGCGCTTGAACCGTTCCGACTCCCCAGATAGACCGCGGCGCGATGCATCAAGGGGGCGAAGATGCCGCGATGGGCGAGGTCCGACCAGTCTTCACCGAATCCGGCGGTGAAAATCAGCAGCAGCCCTTTCCCTGTGGAGAATTCCCGCAGATAGGGATTTCCGGCGCGGAAGGATATAATGTCTTCCCCCGCGCCGTGAAGCTTGAAACGGCGGAAGAACTGCGGCGATTCGACTCCGCCCGCCTCGCCGAATATTCCTTCGAAAATGGGATGGGAGCGGTCGATAACACTCCAGGAAATTCCTTCAGGCTCCAGCGCAATTTCAGTGAACAAGGAAGCCGCCATCGGTTTGAGAAACTCTCGATTTATCGCGGAAGGATCGGTGGCGGCAGAGGGCGACAGCATCACTCCCCCGCCCCGCTCTATCATCCGCTTTAAAATCCCGGCGGCGTAAGGTGAGACTTTATCGACGCCTGCGAGGAAAACCACGGCGGCGTCGGGGTGTTCCGAAAGCTCATCCAGCGCTTTAAGGTAAACCGGCTCCACCGGATAGTGTCTATCCGGGGAAGGATTCAAGGCTGTTTTTAACAGCGATACTTCAGCGGAATCGCCAGTCAGGTAAACCCGCACGCATTCCGGAAGATAGAACGAGTAGTATCTCTTGTTATCGGCGGCGAGGGCGTCTTCAATTTCGAGCCTGGCATAGCCGCTGATATAACCGCCCTGCTCCGGAGCAAAGGTCATCCCGGTCACGGTTTCGCCGTCTGCCGGAATGTTTATCACTGTTGAAGCCACCCTTTCACTGCCTACGAACAAGCTCAGCGGAGCTTCTTCACAGGGCGCATCGCTGTAATTGGCTGCGGTAATCGAGAGGTTGACCGCTCCGCCGACCTGCAGGATACGTGTCTCTATTTCAAGTCCGGTCAGCGCCTGATTGCCCAGTTTCGCCGGTCCCGTCTCCAGCATAAACAACCGTATCCCTTGGGGTAAAAGCGCGAGTGCGGAATCATATTCAACCGTCCAGCCGTAGAAGGATGAGACAAGGTAGATTTCCCGATTGGGCTCATCCATTGCGCTTAATATCCCGGCGGCCTTTTCCAGCGCCGGAATAAAATCCGGCGCGGCGTCGGAAGTTTCCAACTCGAAAATCCACCGCCTCAACCGTTCATCGCCTCCCGGAAGCGGTTGAGGGAAACCGGCTGCGGACGGCCTGGCGGCGGATATCAGAGCTACGCGGTCCTCAGAGGTGAATACAGTCAGCGCATTTACGGCTCTGTTCCTCAATTCACTGATTATGCTTCCCGAAGAACCGACCGCCTGTGAAGCGAGAGAATTATCCAAAATCAAGACGGCCGCAGTCTGGGCTTCGCCGGATAACGCTCCCTCCAGTTTCTGCAGCGCGGGCCTGGCGAAAGCCAGCACCAGGAAAATTATGGCGAGCGTACGCAGGAGTAAGATAATCCACTGAGTAATTTTCACCTTGCGCAGGCGTTTGCTCTCCAGCTTTTTGAGAAACTTGAGGGAACTGAATTCAATCTCCCGGAGGCGCTGGCGGCTGAAAAGATGAATAAGTATGGGGAGCGCCGCCGCAGTTAAACCTACAAGTATGCCCGCATTGAGGAAATTCAAGATTAATTCCAGTCAAAGAGCAGGTCTTCCACCAACTCCACCAGGATATGCCCGGCGGTTATGTGTCCCTCCTGTATCCGCATGGTGTCGTTCGAGGGGATATTCACGCTGACATCCATCAACGGCCCTATCGAACCCGGCTTGGAGCCGAGGAATCCTATCAATTTCATCTCCCGCTTCCCGGCGGCTTCAGCGGCTTTCAGCACATTATTTGAATTCCCGGAGGTGGAGAGGCAGACTAAAACGTCTCCCGGTTTCCCCAGCGCTTCAACCTGCCGCGCGAAGACCATTTCGAAGCCGTAGTCGTTGGCGGCGGCGGTAAGGGTGGATGTGTCGGTGGTTAACGCTATTGCCGCCAGAGGCTTGCGTTCCCGGTTCGCAGAGAGCCTGACCACAAACTCGGCGGCGAGATGCTGGCTGTCGGCGGCGCTGCCGCCGTTACCGCAGAAGAATACGGTCCCTCCGGGCTTGCGCAGGGCTTGGGCGATAATTTCAGCGGCGGTGACGATGGCTTGAGCGCAGTCCTGCGCCATCGCCAGCTTGACATCGGCGGAGGCTTGCAGGTGTTCCGCCGTTTTAGCTTTCAAACCGCGCTGTTTTGAAGAATCAGTGTTTTTCACGATGATTGTATATTAAATAGACGCCGATAACAATCAGAAGTAAAGGAAACCAGGGCAAATCCCAGTCAAACCAGTCAAGGTTTTGAGCCAGAAAGATAAATCCGATGACTATCAGCAGAATCCCGGCGAATTCGCCGCCGCGGCGGTGGGATTCGGATTTTTTCTTCCCGTCGAAAACTTCATCCAGCCTGTCGCCAATATCGTTCAGCTTTTCGTCGACTCTACTGGAGATTTCATCGATTTTCTGTTCAATCTTTTTTTCATCCATGGCTGTCCCCGTATTTATTCGGGATTGTATTAATCCTGAATCTATAAATACAACTTCACCCGCCGCTGACAGCGGCGACCATTTCTCTTAGCAGGGCTCTTTCCTCCCCATTCTCCAGGGCGTTGCCGACCACCACAAAGTCCGCTCCGGATACAGCCGCGTCGGCGGCTTGTTCAGGGGTGCGGATACCGCCTCCGACCAGCAAGGGCGTTGTTATGTTCTCCGCTACCGCAGAAATCATCTGCGGCGGGACAGTCTGTATAGCGCCGCTGCCCGCTTCCAAATAAACCAGTTTCATCCCCAGCATTTCTCCGGCGAGGGCGTGCGCCACTACGATATCGACATTATCACGGGGAAGGGGCTTAGTTCCGGAGACGAACTCGATGGCGGTGGTCTTGCCGGACTCAATCAGGATGTACGCGGTGGGAATGATTTCCAGACCCATCCGCTTGATTCCGGGCGCCGCTTTAATATGTTCGCCGATGAGGTATTGCGGATTTCTGCCGGAAATCAGCGACAGAAACAGGATAGCGTCGGCGTGCGCCGAAACCTGATTCGAACTGCCGGGGAAAATTATCAGGGGGATGGTCACCGCGCCCTTGACGGCTTCGAAGGCGCGGTCGAAATCGTCCCGGTCAAGCTGTGAGCCACCCAGCATAACGGTTTTGGCGCCGGCGCTTTGAGCCTCTTGGGCTCGGTTTTTCAGGTCTTGCGGTGATTCTTTATCCGGGTCGAGTAGAATAAAAAGTCCCTTTTCGCCCCGGTTTTTCAGCTGCAGCAAGTTATGATAAACGTTCATTTGACCGCTTCCTCCGCCAGTTTCATACCTTCCTCGAAAGCTTTTTCAAGTTGGGAGGAGTCTTTGGCGCCGGCGGTCGCCAGATGGGCTCTGCCGCCGCCCCCGCCGCCGATGACTTTGGCGGTTTTTTTCACCAGTTCGCCCGCTTTAACCCCCTTCTGTATCAGGTCGTCGGTCACCACGCAGACCAGCGCCGCTTTACCGCCGATTTCCGCGCCTAAAATGCCGATGCCGGAGCCCAGTTTATCCCTTACTAGATCCCCCATATCTTTCAGCGCCTCCATATCGGGGACCTCCACCTTCTTGGCGATGATTTTCGCGCTGTTTTTTACTACCGCGTCCTGAAATAGTTCCTTCAGGTTTACACCGCCGCCGCTTTTACGCAGTTTCTCTACTTCGTGTTCCAGCTCCTTTTTTTCCGCAGCGAACTTGAGCAGCTTTTCCGTGACATCGCTGCCGTGGCTGTGCAGGATTTCTTTGAAACTCTCCACGGCGCGCCGCTCACCCAAAATCGAATCCAGTGCAGTGTCTCCCGTAACCGCTTCGATGCGCCGCACCCCGGCGGAAACGCCGGTTTCGCTGGTGATGCGGAAGAAACCGATATCCCCGCTGCGATTGACATGGGTTCCGCCGCACAGTTCGCGGGAAAAATCGCCCACGGAAATCATTCTGACTTCGTCCCCGTATTTTTCGCCGAACAGGGCAATAGCTCCCTTAGAGCGGGCGTCATCGTAGGAGGTGGTTTCCGCAGCGACGTCGGAATTATCCATTATCAGACGGTTGACCTCGCGCTCGACCTTTATCAGAGTATCAAAATCGGGCTTGTGATAGTAAGTGTAGTCGAAGCGGAGGTAATCCGGATGCACCAGCGAGCCCGCCTGCTGGACATGTACACCGAGATACTTCCTGAGGGCGAAATGGAGCAGATGGGTGGCAGTATGGTTGCGCCGGATACTCATCCGCCGCGCCGAATCCACTTTGAGGGTAATCCGCGTTTCACTTTTTACTTCGGAGTGAAATGCGTTATAATCACCTTCGACCTTGAGGATTCTTTCACCTAAATTGTCGTAATAACTGTCGGTGATAGTATATTCCGAGCCGTCGGCGGTTTCAATCACGCCCCTGTCGCCCACCTGTCCTCCGGCTTCGGCGTAAAATGGGGTTTCCCGGACCACAACTTCAAAGCCGCTTTCCAGATCGCGGCATTTCACTACTTCGGTCTCATAGTCCTCGAAATCGTATCCGGTGAACTTCTGCCATACCTCCGGAGGGCTGTCTTTAGTATCGGTTAAAACTTCCCAGACGCTTTCCTCGCCTTCCGAGACTTGAAACACGCCCCCTTCGCGGGCGCGGGCGCGCTGGCGCATCATCGCCGCCTCGTAACCATCGACATCTACAGTATATCCCCTTTCCCGCGCCATAAGCTGGGTGAGGTCGAGGGGGAAGCCGTAGGTGTCGTAGAGCTTAAAGGCGTCCTCGCCGGGGATGACGGTTTCACCCTCCCGCTGCACCCGTTCCGCTACCGATGAAAAAATGTCCAATCCTCTTTCCAGTGTGGCGGTAAATCCCTGTTCTTCGCTTTTAATGGTTAGGGCGATATGCTGATGCCGGTCCTTGAGTTCGGGGTAAACATCCCCCATCGAATCCACCAGGACTGGCACTAGTTTATGAATGAACGGTTCCTTGATTCCCATTTCGTGACCGAAGCGCGAGGCTCTGCGGAGGATACGGCGGAGCACATAGCCGCGCCCCTCGTTGGAAGGTATCGCGCCGTCTGCGATAGCGAAGGCGAGCGCCCTCAAATGGTCGGCAATCACGCGGTGGGGAATCACAGCGTCGGTGTAGGCGATTCCGGAGAGGTCCTGAAGGCGCTCAATCAGCGGAGTGAAGAGGTCGCTGTCGTAGTTGGACAGCCCGCCTTGCAGCACAGCGGAAAGCCTCTCCAATCCCGCGCCGGTGTCCACGTGCTTGGCGGGGAGTTCGGTGAGATTACCTTCCCGGTCACGGTCGTATTGGATGAAGACTAAATTCCAGAGTTCAACATACCTCCCGCAGACTCCGTTCACTTCGCATTTATGCTCCACCCCCTCCATCCCGCAGCCTTCGGGACCAATATCGATGTGGACTTCGCTGCAGGGCCCGCAGGGACCGATTTCGCCCATTTCCCAGAAATTATCCTTGGCGCCGTGGCGGGAAATTCTGTTGCGGGCTATGTCCGTTTCGGACTTCCAATACTCAGCAGCTTCATCGTCATCCAGATATACTGTGGCATAAAGTTTATCTTTAGGCAGTTTCCAAACTTCGGTGAGCAGCTCCCAAGCCCAGGCGATGGCTTCCTTTTTATAATAATCGCCGAAGGACCAGTTTCCCAGCATTTCGAAGAAAGTGTGATGGCGGTTGGAGGGACCGACTTCTTCGAGGTCGTTATGTTTTCCTGAAACCCGAATGCACTTTTGCGAATTGGCGGCTCGTTTATACGGAGGGATTCTGTGGCCGGTGAAGATCTCTTTGAACTGATTCATACCGGCGTTGGTGAACAGCAATGTGGGGTCGCTGATGGGCACCACCGGAGCGGAGGGAACAAAGGTGTGACCGCGGTCTTTGAAGAAATCGATAAAACCGCTTCTAATTTGGCGAGAAGTCAACAATTAAGAAATCACCCGATTTTAAATTTTAAAGTGGTCCGGGGCGATTAGAGCCGCCCCGCGTCATACTTCATTCACCTATGATTAAAATGGGTTGAAGGTTGTTTTGTATGAAGCATAGAAATTTACGGATTTTTCCGGTTTTTTCAAAATATTAGGATAGCTTTTATGATAAGTCTGTCAGTAATTGGTAATGTCTATTTGCATTGTATTACGCTTCAGGTAGGGATTTAATATATTAAACCCCTACAAAACAGACTTTTAACAATAGTCTTGTATGGAACGACCTAACTGAACGATACCATTATTCATAATAAGTTGACTGAGAACTTCATGAGGATTCCTCCTCAATTTCATCATAGTGATTGGCGATAACCCTGTCGATTACATCGTAGGGGAAACCCAAGCGGGCGAGCCGGTTCCAGAGTCTGGTTTTCAGCCGGGTCCTTCGCAGTAGAGTGGAAATCGCTCGTTCAGCCACTGCTTCCTCGCTTGCTTGCTCGAAAGCCTTGTCTACCGCCTCCTCTACCATATCCTCCGGGAGGCGGCGTTTCAAGAGTTCCATCCTGAGCAGCCTATGACCCATCGGTTTCAGCTCCAGGCGCTGCTGAGCGTAATCGACAGCCAGTGATTCGTCGTTAAGGTATCCGAGTTCCTGGTAGTGGTCTAAAAGCGCCTCAATCTCTGCCTGGTCGTATTTCCTGTAGAGCAGTTTGTCCCGCAGTTCGCCGCGGGAGAGGCGCCTGCGTGATAGCAAATCTAAAGCTTTTTCCCGCAATGGGGGCTGCCGACGCTTTCGATTGCGTTCATACATTTATTATCAAGCGGAGGGAGTAGGTTTGGCTTTATCCTTGGATTCCTTGAAACCGAGGGATTCTCTGACCTTATCCTCGATTTCCGTAAGGGTATCGGGATGTTCGATGAGGAAATCCTTCACCTTTTCGCGTCCCTGACCGATACGGTCGTCGCCATAGGCGAACCAGGCTCCGGCCCGGGTCAAAATTCCCCGGTCGATGCCAACATCGATAATCTCGGAAAGGTGGTCGATGCCGGTGCCGTAAGCGATATCGAATTCAGCTTCCTTGAAGGGCGGGGCGAGCTTGTTTTTCACCACTCTTACCCTGGTGCGGTTGCCGATAACTTCCGAGCCGGATTTATAGGTGCTGATGCGCCTGATATCCAGCCTGACGGAGGAATAAAATTTCAACGCCCTTCCGCCCGGGGTGGTTTCGGGATTGCCGAACATCACTCCGATTTTCATCCGCATCTGGTTCACAAATATCATACAGGTGCGGGATTTGGACACGGTGGCGGTCAGTTTGCGAAGCGCTTGAGACATCAGGCGGGCTTGAAGCCCCATATGCTGGTCACCCATTTCCCCTTCAATCTCCGCCTTGGGCACCAACGCCGCCACCGAATCCACCGCGATAACGTCCAACGCGCCGGACCTCACCAGGGTCTCGGCGATCTCGAGGGCTTGCTCGCCGGTGTCGGGCTGTGAGACCAGGAGGTTGTCGATGTCCACTCCCAGTTTCTTGGAATATGATGCATCCAGCGCATGTTCGGCGTCGATGAAGGCTGCCAGACCGCCCTGTTTTTGGGCTTCGGCGATGATGTGGAGCACTAATGTGGTTTTACCGGAAGATTCGGGACCGTATATTTCCACAAGGCGCCCTCGGGGCACCCCTCCGATTCCCAGCGCCGCGTCCAGCGCCAGCGAACCGGTAGGAACGGTATCCACCGGCAGCCGAGCGCTGGAATCCCCTAACTTCATAACCGACCCTTTACCAAATTGCTTGTCTATTTGAGCAATGGCAAGGTCGAGATTTTTAATCTTATCCTCCCTGTTCATCCATATATCTCCTTCCGCTTAGGGTGAATGTGTTGATATAAAGAAAGTCAACAAGTCTGCAAGTCGCCAAGTCATCAAGTCGAATATTCTGTGAGTTGAGTTCCCGTTTCTGGCGGCATTGCGTTATGTCAGGTCTTTAGCGAAGCGGAGACCTGACTGGCGCTGGCAGGTCACACCCACCTGCGGTGTGCAAGACCTGCCAGAACAATGTGACTATCTGTTTTATAGATAATTGAGTATATTTTATTATTCTAAGATATTTACCCATACCAAACAGCGAGGAACCAATATAAATAAATTTTTGTCTAATCCTCAGCCTTAAATTCCACAATCTTCAACGGCGTATACACCGCTCCGGTGGGCTTCAATTCACTTTTATAGAATATCACCTCTTTAGCCTGAAAAGACACCGGCTCGAAGCCGCAGGATTTCAGACACTCAACCAGTTCGCCCGCTCCTCTGCTGTCCTTAATCCGGCACAAGGTTAGGTGAGCGTGAAACCTGCGCTGCTCGCGGGGGAAACCGAACTGAGCCATCGCCCGGTCTATTTCCCGCTGAAGCTGCGTCAAGGGTTCGGAATCGGCGAAACCGAGCCACAATACCCGGGGATTCTTGCCGCCGAAAGCGCCCGCCCGCTCCAACCGCATCGTAAACGGCGGATGAACAGCGGCAATCTCCTCAATTGCTCCGCCTATCTCCTCAACCAAACCAATGTCGGTGTCACCGAGAAATTTCAGAGTGAGATGCATTCCCTGAGGGCGAGTCCAGGAAACCCTGCAATCGACAGCTCGCAATTCATCCTGAAGGTTACGGGCGATTTCCTTTATCTCAGACGGGACTTCAAAAGCGATGAAAGTCCGGATTTGACCGCTGTGATTCAATAGAAAGCGATATTACGCTGTAAGAATGACAAATGATTTAAAACATAATGTAAAAAACAATATGTTGATTGTCAAGTAAGGCTCGTTATATCATTGGCAATTCAGCAAAGAATGGCAATAAAAAAACTGAGCCCGCAACTTGTCACTAATCCAACAGATTGCGGGCTTCTACCTGAATAGTTATTTACAAAAAAGATAGGTTCTATAATATTTCATAGCTTACTGAAATCTCGGTTTTGGTCTTATCTATCATTGCCTTGATGGAACAGAATTTATCCATCGAGAGCCCTAACGCTCTCTCCATTTCCTTCTCATCGATGCCTTCGCCGGAAATGATGAACTTAATATCGATTCGCGTATAGATTTTAGGCGGTTTATCCGCCTTTTCAGCCTCCGCTTCCACCCGCAACCGTTCAATCTTCAACCGTCTCTTCCGCAGGATATTGACAACATCGACGGCGCTGCAGGTGATTAACGCCTGAAGGTAAGCCTCCATCGGTGTGGGACCTGCGCCGGCTTCGCCTTCGACAGGGGCGTCGAACATAGTCTTCACCCCTCGCTCGTTCACCGCTTCGAATTTCAGTCCCTCTTTAAGCCATTCGGAATATACTTTCATTTATTGTACCCCTCTCGGTCTAATCCTTCTCGGTATGCATTCTCACGCTCAAGCGTGGGAACGAGTTGTCGTGGCGCAGGGTCTCTGCACTCTGCGTCATATGCTTATAAATCAATTATTTGCTGTCGACTGCGGAGAGTCGACAGCGCTTATATAGTCATTCTTGAAAAGAATGACGGAAAAAGGATGTCATTCCCGCGAAAGCGGGAATCCATCTTCTTGTATTTGTATTATTTACTGGACTCCTGCTTGCGCAGGAGTGACAAATCATAGGACAATCTTTTTTGGAATCGCTATGAATTGTTCTTGAAACAATTCCCTACAGAAACTAAACAGAAGAGCCGGAGGGGGATACCGCTCCGGCTCATATAAAACTGCATTCAATCTGTTTTACAGGCTTGCCAGCATCTGGTCGACCTCTTCACAGGTTTTGCTTACAGCGTTCACCGATTTCGCCAGGGCTTCCTTTTCGGCGTCGGTGAGGTCGGTTTCGATAACCTTCTCCATCCCGTTAGCGCCGAGGATGGCGGGAACGCCGACGAAGAGCCCGTTCACGCCGTATTCGCCTTCGAGCAGGGCGCAGGTGGCGATAATCTTCTTCTTGTCGTAGATGATGGATTCCGCCATTTCCAGAGCGGCCCAGGCGGGCGATACGAAAGCGGAGCCTGTTCCCAGCAAGCCAACCACTTCGCCGCCGGCTTTGCGGGTGCGGGTTTCAATCGCTTCCAGTTTGTCCGCAGCGATGAATTGCTCCACCGGCATACCGGCGATGCGGCAAGCGCTCCTTACCGGAACCATAGTGTCGCCGTGACCGCCAAGCACCAGAGCGTCCACATTTTCCACAGATACCCCGGCCTCCTTAGCCACAAAATAGCGGTAACGGCCCGAATCGAGCTGACCCGCCATACCGAACAGCTTGTTTTTAGGCGGATTCAATGTTTTATAGAGGGTGTAAACGATAGCGTCAAGCGGGTTGGCGATGGAGATGATTATGGCGTTGGGGCAGTTCTTCTGAATGCCTTCAGCAACAGCCTTGGTAATCTTCAGGTTGGTGGTAAGAAGTTCTTCCCGAGTGGGAATAGAGCCGTCAGGGCGTTTGGTGCGGGGCACCCCGGCAGTGTTAATCACCAGGTCGCTCCCTTCCAGGACATCGTATTCTTTGCCCGCGTCGTAATCGAAATCGATTCCAAGCGTGGGGGAACCTTCGGCGATATCCAGGGCTTTACCTTTAGCTAAATCCGGTGGTTTCACATCGACAAAACCAATCCGTTTCGCCAGTCTGCGCACAGCGATTTCGGCGAATAAAACTCCACCGATATTTCCTCCGCCGATGAGTCCAATCTTATTCAACATAAATGGAACCTCCATCAAGTTAATGATTTGCTATTTTTTTTATCGAAGCTCTAACTTAGTAAATATCTGCGTCTAATGTAACACTTCACTGATATAAAGCGTTTTCGTGTTATGTCATTCTGAATGAAGTGAAGAATCTCTTGTTTATAAATAACTTATAAAAATGCAGATGCTTCGCTTCGCTCAGCATGACATATTCTCGAACAATCTATGCGCAGGAATCACATTGTACAAGCGACCTTGAAAAGCCAAAGTCTTACATTCGTTGTATTACATTATGATAGCTAACAACCACAATCATCAGAGTGTTCTATCTGCGATTCGAAATCAATCGGATATCCGCACAATCCCCACTTTCCTAAACCCTCAAGCCATTTTATAAATTCATCGGTAAGTTCTCTGCTGAATCTATATTTCTCTCCTCGACGGAAACATATATCTTCTCCATCGGGGGGAAAATTGCGAAACTTAGACGGGATAATTGGCGCATCTTTACCAAAATAGATAAAATGTCTTGAAATCAGCATTCTATCAACGCTGGTATCATCCTCTATTTTCGCAATGTTTGGTGACCCGTCAGCGTTACTGTGATGAGAATGCGCTTGACACCATTCACCTGACCGTTTACGGTAAATATTGTCGCCATGAACCTGTTCCTAACTTCCTCTGGGCACAGGCTTTTTATTTTGGAATCTTGGGTCATTCCAATATTCATCCAAAGTTAGCGTTTCATCAACCCGCATCGCGTAAATAAGACGACCCTGGTAGTCATACTTCAATTTAGCGCCGGTCCCTATCACCCAATCGCCAATGCTGGCGTGCTCTCTTATTCTCGGTTTACAAGTTGCCAGTGTGCATACGCCAAAGAAAGGGTTCGGAGCGAATCCGGTATCATAAGCGACAATATATGAATAAACCTTCACCTGCAACTCCCATTAACTTTTGTAATTAATCAAGATGATAGTTTAATTATGCAAAGCGGTTATTTCTCGTAGGGGCGAAGCATTTTATGTTATCAATCAAAATATTAATCACTTGTAAAAAAATGCTTCGCCCCTACATTCACTAAAAAAATACCTTAATTAAGCGCTAATGAATTATTCCGCCCCCTCCGGGATAACCGAAATCACCCTCTTGCCGCGCTTCCGGCTGAAATCGACCACTCCGTCCACCTTAGCAAAAACTGTGTAATCGTTGCCGAGTCCCACGTTTACTCCGGGGTGATAATGGGTTCCGCGCTGCCTGGCTATGATGTTCCCGGCGCGGACAAACTGACCGGCGCCCCGTTTCACCCCTAACATCTTGGGATTGGAATCCCGGCCGTTCCGGGTTGAACCTACACCTTTCTTATGAGCCATTATTTGGCCTCCTTCTCACTAACTATTTCATCGATTCGCAGCAAGGAATAACCCTGCCGGTGTCCTCGCCGCACCTTGAAACCTTTGCGGCGCTTCTTCCTGAGAACAATAATTTTGGGAGCATAACCGTGTTCCACCACTGTAGTTTTAGCCTTCACATTGGCGCAGTCCTTGCCAAAGAGAGTGGCTTGGCCGTCATTGAACATCAACAGCGGGGAAATCTCATATCCCGAGCCCACTTCAAGGTCGATGGAGGGAACCTTTACCGTTCCCCCCGGAACAAGGCGAAACTGACGCCCCCTTATTTCAGCGTAGCCGTACATCCTTCATCGCTCCATTAACAGAATAGTCTAAGGTATGCGTTCCCACGCAGGCGCGGGGGAACGAGTGTGATTGTCGCGGTGACAAACACCGTAAGAAATCCGTATTCTCCGAATAGGAAATTGAATTTTAAATATAACCAATATTTATGATAAAATCAAATATAGGATAATTGGTAACATCTTACTGAAATGAAGTCCGCTATAACACTGCTGTCATTCCGGCTTGTCCGGAATCTAACAGCAGGTAAATTCTCGCTCAGATTCCCGACGCGTTCACTTCGTTCACTTGCGGGAATGACAAATTGTGTGGTAGCTTCACATAGCTAAAGTGTTACGATAATTACAATATACCAATTCTATTGGGCCAGGCACACCCATCTCAGCGGCATCTCGACTTTAGAATTTATACCGCGCGGTTATATCTTTGTTTTGTTTAGGTGAAACGCAGACAAATTCATCGGTCTTAAAATCCGGATTCTGCTTGATCTTGATGAATATTCGGTTCTTCAGCATAATCTGTTTGATACGGCTGTTCATTCCGTCAGTGAGATAGTCGAACATAGCAGGATTCACCGTCAATTCCAGCCGTTTTTCCCGGGAATGGTTTCTGAAGCGTTTCACCCAGCGGTCGATTTGAGTGGATACGGTTTCCCTGGACGCCACCATCCCCAATCCATTGCAGGTGGGGCAGGGTTCGTTGAAGGTATAGAGGAGGCTGGGTTTTATGCGCTGCCGGGTCATTTCCATCAATCCGAATTGGGAGATGGGAAGGATGTCGCTTTTGGAGCGGTCGGTTTTCAGATCCTTCTTAACTTCATCGTAAACCTTTTTCCGGTTTCTCTCCTCCCACATATCGATGAAGTCGATGACGATGAGTCCGCCAAGGTCTCTCAAACGAAGCTGCCGGCATATTTCCCGGGCCGCCCGAAGGTTGACCTTGAAGGAGTTCTCCTCATGATCCTTTTTACCCATAAAGCGCCCGGAATTGACATCGATAGTGACCAACGCTTCGGTCTGGTCGATGATAATATAGCCTCCGCCGTTGAGCCACACCTTCCGGGAAAGCGATTTCTCAATTTCCGATTCAATCTTGAAATAATCGAATATCGGTTTCCGCTCCTTGTAAAGCCGCACCTTATCCATCAAGGAGGGAGCCACCTCGCCAAGATACTTCCTGACCTGCTTGTGGAACCGTTTGGAATCGACCACCAGCCCGTCGATGTCATTGGTAAACAGGTCTCTGATAACCGAGGAAGCCATCGACATATCTTTGAAAATCAGGCTGGGATTAGGCGCATTCTTTATCTTTCGTTCCAGCCTTTTCCACAGTATGAGCTGGCTGTCCATATCGCTTTTCAGCTCTTCGAGGGTTTTTCCCTCAGCCACGGTACGGATAATCAGCCCGAATCCCTTAGGCCTGATTTTATTGGCGATAGAACGAAGCCTTCTTTTCTCCCTGAAATCGGTGATTCTGCGTGAGACGCCGACGTGATCCTGGTGCGGAACCAGCACCAGGGAACGTCCCGGCAGGGCAACCTGCGTGGTGGTTCGAGGACCTTTATTGCCCAGTTGCTCCTTGATTATCTGCACCAGGATTTCCTGCCCGGGCTGGAGGTGGATCCTTTTGCCCTGGCTGCTTCCTCCGTCTTCATCAAATTCCACTGATATCTGTGAGTGGTCGGAAAAGTGCAGGAAAGCGTCGTGTCCCAGCCCCAACTCCAGAAATGCGGCTTCCATTCCCGGCATTACTTTCTTCACCGTTCCCTTGTAGATGTTGCCCACGGTTCTTTCGTGTCGGGGCAGCTCTACAAACAGCTCCACCAACTGTCCATCTTCCAGCAATGCGACCCTGGATTCGGAAGCGCTGGAATTTATGATAATTTCTCTTTTCATTGCAATTTCAATTCAAGTCCTTGTTTTAACATACTGTTATCTAACCATTCCACCACATTGAACACTCAAATAAATAGACTGAATTTTAAAATAGTTCAAGCGGATCATTTAAAATACTTCCCTCCAGCACGTAACACCCTTCGCGCTTATAATCCGCATCCCCGGGGCTGTATCCCAGCGACTCCAACAACCTGTCGGGCCGGGGAGATTTGCCGTTTTCAATCAGGAGGTCCAGTCTTAACCTCCTTCCATTTAGCTGGAAACGCCGAATCAGAGGAGAAATATCCCATCTTACATCGTTCCGGTCAAGGATGACAACTGCGGCTTTCTCCTTCCAGGCGGCGATAGTTTCCCGCAGCCGTGGAGTAATGTCCTGCAGCGCAATTTCGTAAGTTAGGTAATTAATCACACTGCTCAGCGAGGGAACCGCCAGCGGAATATCCCGGACTGCAACGATGCCGACTCCCCCGTGCAGCGCCCGGTTCAGCCTTTCTCCGGGATTCGACACCGGCTCTGTCAACTGAACGTCGAAGTAATCCCCGCTCGTCTCAAATCCCACCGGGAGCGCGGGACCGTAGGAAATCTTGGGATGGGGATGAAATCCCCGTGAAAAAGCGAGGGGCATCTCAGCCCGGCGCAGCGACCTTTCCAGCAATTTAACCGTCTCCAGGTGCGAAATCCACCTGGAGGGTCCGGTGCGGGTAAATTTAAAACGCAGGTTAATTTTCGGAGGAGAGGCGTTTGCCTGCGCCAACGGCGCTTTCCAGAGAAGATTCTGCGGTTTAGGCGGCGGAGGGCATTCCAGCCCGCATTGGGAACATTTCCAGCGGCAGTCCGGAGTCATTATCCCGGCGCGGGAACGCTGGCGTTCCTTCAGCAGGTGCTCGCGGGAAACGCCGGTCGCAATAATATCCCAAGGAAGAGGGCTTACCGGCTCGAATTCGCCGGTGAAAAAATCCCAGGAAAGTCCTTCCGCTGTCATCGCCGCTTCCCACCGCCGGAAATCGAATTTCTCGCTCCACCCCTCCAAACGCGCGCCATCGCGGTATACACGCTCGATTACCTTCGCCAGCCGGCGGTCTCCCCGGGCTAAAAGGGTCTCCACCGAGGTCATCTCCGGGTCGTGGTAGCTCACCTTGATGCCGGGTTTGTTCAATCGGCGCTTAATAAGCGCTATACGCCGCTTAACTTCGTCCCGCTCGACCTGCGCTTCCCACTGGAAAGGTGTATGAGGCTTGGGGGAAAAAACGGAGAGGGAAATGTGCAGAGGAGCTCTTCGAGAACTGCCGAGCAAACCTCTGCATTTCAGCGCTAAATCGGCGACAGCGTTAAGATCCCGGTCGGTCTCGGTTGGGAGTCCCACCATAAAGTAGAGCTTGGCCGATTTCCAGCCGGCTTCCGCCGCAATTTTCAGCGCCCGGAACAGGTCTTCATCCCGCAGATCTTTGTTTATCACCGCGCGCAACCTTTCAGTCCCAGCCTCCGGGGCAAAGGTCAGCCCCGTCTTCCTGCCTGAAGATATGCTGCGGGCGATGTCTTGCGTAAAGGCGTCGGGACGCATCGAAGGATAGGAGAGCGAAATCCCCTTCCCCTCAATCAGCGCTGAGATTTCCGGCAATAGTCCCGGCAGAGCGGAAAAATCGGCGGTGGAAAGCGAAAGGAGGGATAATTCATCATAACCGGTGGATTCCAATCCCCGTTCGATAAACCGGATCAAATCCTCTACCGGCCTTTCCCTGGTGGGGCGGTGGATGATACCGGCGTTGCAGAAACGGCAGCCTCTGCTGCAGCCACGCATAACCTCAACAGATAACCGGTCGTGCTCCACCGATATCAAAGGAACCAGCGGTTTGAAAGGGTAATACTCCGCCTGCAGCGCGCCTTCGTGATTAGCTGATACCCTATCAGGGGCTTGAGGAGACAGTTTTTCAAGACCGGCAAATCTCCCGCCCCTGTCGAAACGAGGCTGGTATAACGAGGGCGCATATACTCCGGGCAATTCAGCCAGCCGGCTCAAAATCCCGGATTTCGGAATCCCCTCCAATTTCCAGCCTTTCAATTTTTGCATTACCTGAGGCAGGATACTCTCCGCGTCTCCCACCAGGAACGCATCGAAAAACGGAGCAAGCGGTTCCGGGCTGAAAGCCAGAGGCCCTCCTCCGATTATCAGAGGATAATCTTCAGGCCTGTCTTGAGCGTAAAGCGGGATTCCCCCCAAATCGAGCATATTGAGAATTGTGGTGGAATGGAGTTCGTACTGTAAAGTGAACCCGATAAGGTTAAGATTTTTAAGGGGATAGCCCGCCTCAATGGTGAAGAGGGGTGTTTTCTCTCTCCTCAGAGCCTCTTCAACATCCGCATCGGGGGCGTAAACCCGCTGGCAACTGACACCTTCAATTTCGTTCAGGAGGTGATATAGGATTTGGAAGCCGAGGTAAGGGAAACCGATTTCGTAAAGGTCGGGAAAAGCGAGGGCGGCCTGATAACTGCCTGCAACCGGGACCGAGGCGTTGAGCTCGCCTCCGATATATCGTCCCGGTCTGCGTACGGAGTGTAAAATCTTATCTCTGGCTATGGCTGCAGAATGCATTGTCTTAATAAGGAACCTCAGACTGAGGTTAGTTATTACTAAAAACTATAAATCGCTATCGTGTATAAAATATACTCTGAAAAACAAACGCTTGTACCAGTCTAACTTTATGAAGCTGCAAAAACGAAGTCATTCCGGCGAAGCCGGAATCCTTCCGGAAAAGAAAGATTCTGGCTTGCTTCGCTGCCAGAATGACAAAGACGCTTCAAATATGTAAAGTGTCACAAACGCCTATCACGAATTACACAAATAGCGCATCATTATCCGATACTTCGCTTGCGAATCGCTCGATTCGCGGGGAGCTATCAGGTAATTAAAGAAGCCTCCGCAACTTTCACTGGCAAATCCTATCCTCACCTTGGCGCCGCTAACCGCACACAATATGGAAGAGAACAAGTTGTCATCGAAATTGAGGTCGATGGCGAGATTAAACTGTTGACGATTGAGACTATTCCTCAGCCCTTTCCCCGGCAAATTCAGAATATTGGCATCGTCGGGTTTTAATGAAACCACCGCTTTTAATTGAGAACGCTCCAGCCAGTTTCTGAAACTCTCCGGCGTCGCTGCCGTTACCTTGTTTTCTCCGGACAAAGAAACCAATTTTTTAAAGAATGGGAGAGAAGCCTCAAAATCGCGGTATTGGAAGGGCATACATATCAGAGTCTTCCTCGACAGCTTCAAGCACTGACCGGGGTCGAACTCATCGCCGCCGCCTTTTTGTCTGACCGCCGGGAGATTCTTCGCCACTATAAGCGCAAGACTTCGCTTCAATCCCTTTGATTCATACACCCTTTTTCTCGACGCGAATTTGCTTCAGCCGTTGACCGTCAATCTCGATGACCGTGAATATATATTCACCGAATTCAATCGATTCCTGTTCCGAGGGTATCCGTCCCATCTGATGATAAATAAATCCTCCAAGCGTTTCAAAATCCTGATCGCCGGATATCAGTTTCTGCCCCAGGACTTCGTTGAAATCATGGATAGACATTCTGGCGTCGGCGGTGATAGTATTGGCGTCAATCCGGGAAAAAAGCGGGGATTCCTGGTCGTATTCGTCCTGAATCTCGCCCACGATTTCTTCAAGAATATCCTCCAGGGTGACTAAGCCGGCGGTGCCGCCGTATTCGTCCACCACCACCGCCATATGAATCTTATCCTTCTGAAATTCCTTAAGCAATTCCGAAATTTCCTTGTTCTCAGGCACAAAATTGGGAGGTCGCAATATCTTTTCAATGTTGAAATCACCGAGGTTCTCTTGTAAATAGAAAAGAAGGTCTTTAGCGTAAAGGAAACCGATAACATCATCCCGGTCATCCTTAAACACAGGATACCGTGAATTCCCCTCTTCGCTTATATAATTCACAATCTCATCCAGATTCGAATCGGCGCTCAACATATGCATATCGGTGCGGGGCACCATAATCTCCTTCACCAAAGTATCGCCGAATTCGAAAATAGAGGTTATCATTTCCTTCTCGGATTCCTCAAGCTGACCTTTCTCCTCCGACACCTCTACCAGAGTTTTAAGCTCTTCGGTCGAATAAGCCAGCCTGATCTTTTCCACACCAAGCGCCCTGGTGAAAAAATCGGTGATGGCAGTGAAAACGCCCACGACCGGAAAAAGCAGTAGTCTGATAAAACTGATGGGGGAAGCGACCTTAAGGGAAATCAACTTGGGATTACGCAGCGCGAAGATTTTAGGGGTGATTTCACTCAAAATCAATATCAATCCGGTGACTACGGCGACCTCTATGAGCAGAATCCACACCTGAGGAATCTTAGAAAGCTTACCGATGTCGTCAGCCAGCAGAGCCGCTACGGAAGCCGCGGCGATATTCACCGCATTGTTACCGGTGAGAATGGTAATCAGAGTCTGCTGAGGCGTCTCAAGCAGTCTCATTAGTTTTCGGGCGGCGCGGTCCTTACTCTCCTTTATTTCATCCTGTTCCCTGGGGGATAATCCGAAAATTGCCACTTCCGAACCGGAGAAAAAGGCGGACAGCGCCAATAACAGGATGAAGATCAGCGTTTCAACCCATAAGTCTATGACGTCCACTCAGGTCCCTGAAATTGTTATTGACAACAATTTTGAGAAATCCGGGAATCAGCCCAATGACTAATCCATTCTTCAAATAATAACCTATTACACTCTCCATAGCATTCAGTTCATAATAACCACCGGTCGAAAGAACGGTTAGCGCTTCAGTTAATATCGAACCGCTGAAGGTACTCCTCCGTCAGCGCGCGGTTTAGCGCCTCTTCCTCAGGGGAATTATGGTGAATTCCGAGCAGATGTAGTGTTCCGTGAATCAATAATTTATACAATTGGTATTCAGAGGTGGTTCCCTCTGCGGCGGCGGCGCTTTCCAATAACTGCAGATTGAGATAAATCTCCCCTTCCAGGGGCTCCTCTTCAAGGCTGAAAGTGAGCACATCGGTGGTTCCGGCAACATTCCGAAAGCGCTGATTCAGGTCAGCCATCGCCTCACTATCCACTCCCGATACCGTGATGGTGTAATTCTCCCGTGAGTAATCGTGCATTATGGTTTCCACCAATCCGGCGCAGGCGGCTTTATCCACCGGGGCGGACTGAGGAATCTCAAGCGATATCTGTCTTTTATTCTTCAACTTCCTTGGCTATATCCTTACGGTCGGGATATTCAATCCGCCGATGACGCTGTGCGGTCAGGGTGTGGACGAAAGTGTCCTCCACAATCTGCAAGTCCTTCAAGGAGAGTTCACATTGGTCGAGTTGCCCCTCGTCGAATTTGCCCTCGATTATCTCCTTGACCTTCTCCCGAATCTGCTCGTTGCTCGTAAGCCCCATCGAACGAACCGCCGCCTCAACACCATCAGCCAGCATTATAATACCCGACTCTCTCGACGCCGGTAAAGGTCCCTTATAGCGGTATTTCGAGTCGTCTATTTCCTCGCCGCTTTGTTTAGCCGCCTTGTGGTAAAAATACTGCATCAGCATACTGCCGTGATGCTGGACAATCACATCCTTAATCGCCTGCGGAAGACGGTGTTTTTCCGCAAGTTCCATCCCGGAATCAACATGTGAGTTCAGCACCTCGGCGCTCTCTTCCGGTGTAATGGTATCATGGGGATTGAGCACCCCCTGGTTTTCAACGAAAAACTGCCACCGTTCAATTTTACCAATGTCATGATAGTAAGCCGCCGTCCTCGCCATCAAAGGATTGGCCCCGACCGCCTCAGCCGCAGCTTCCGCTAAAGTCCCCACCATCAGACTGTGATGATAAGTTCCCGGAGCGATTTCAGCGAGTTTCCTCAATAAGGGCCGGTTCAAGTCCGAAAGCTCCAACAGCGTGAGGTCGGTGGTGATATCGAATATGTTACCTAATATAATGGCGAATCCCAGCACTAATATCGGGGTCAGCGCAGAATTGACCATCCCCAATCCGATCTCCTGTAATAAATCGGTGGAAAAGGAGAACTGCATAAAGTGGAATCCCGTGAGAAACACCACATAGGCGACGCCCAGGTAGAGCGCCGAGGTCATAAGCTGGGTTCGGCTGCGTAATTTCTTGATGGAGACGATGGCTATAGTGCCCACCACCAGCGTTATTAGAGTCAATTGAAAATCGTTCCCCTGCATCACCCCGGCGAGCAGCGCAAGTGTTATCATATACCAAAAACCGACTCCGTAGCCATAGAATATGGTGATGAGCATAATACCCAGCGCCGAGGGAAAAAGCATGGCAGGGAGGTTCGCGCTCTCCATAACCAGCCGGAGAAAAGCAAGCTGCGCCAGCAGTATCAATACAATCAAGAGCAGGTTTTTATTGGGAGTGATTTCGGAGCGGTAATTGAAGACCATAAATCCCAGCACCAGCAGAATCCCCCCTGAGAAAAGAAATTTCCCGGCGAAGGGGAAGATTACTCTAATACCCCCTACCTCCATCGACAGTTCAGCCTTTTTCAGCGACAGGGAACGGAGTTTGTCCAGGTGTTCCTGCGCCACGCGTTCATTCGAATCGATGATTCGTTCGTTCTTGAGGACGATTCCTTTGGCCAGAGCCACCTTGTTTCTCGCGTCGATACGACGGTTTTCCGTTATCTGTTCCTGGTAGATGATATTCGGTTCCAGAAAGCCCAGGACAATTTCATAGCCAAATTTAACCCGGCTGTCTCCCGGCGGGAAGCTCTCCTTCAGCTTGTCAAGAATGAATCCTTTTGTCAGATTGGTTCCGTAGATTGAATAGAGTGAAACCCGTTGTTCAATCCCCTTGAACAGAACCACCGCCGCATTTGAGGTGGTGGTGATTTCGTCGGGTTCCAGATTGAAAATCCCTCTTCTGTAGGATTCGGTCAAATGGTCTATGGTTTTTTCCGTAAATTCAGCCCACCAAACGGAAACTTCAGCCTGTTTTCCCGTCTGAAATATGTCCTGCGATAGAGTCAATTTATAATACTGATTCACGCGCTCCAATTCCGCCTTGATTACACTGTCACGGGTTTCCTTATTCATCTTCATCGTCTGCAGAAATTGTAAATCATCCAACAGGGAATCGAGGCAGGCGAGATTTCTCTCGGTAACTTCATCATTCCGCTTGAAGAAAGGCATCACCGATTCCTGGGCGGCTTTGCGTTCTCTGGCGAGTTCCCCTTCAGTCTTCAGGATTTCAAAATCGAAGGGGGCGATAATTTCCCGGTGACTGATATAGTTCAATTTGAGGTCGGAGAACTGGGGAGTGGTGCCGTGGGGGAAGAGGAATACCAATCCTGTCAGCCCTAAGGCGAAAATCATCCAGCGAAAAAAAGTGTCCCAGGGAAAAGCCGCCTTTCGCAGCCAAACAAGCAATTTCTTTCGCTTCTGTTCAGTATTCTCTGCTTCAACTGCCATATTTGTCCGTGAAATACATTAATTTGTAACACTTTACCCATATGAAGTGTGCATTGGTACTGCTGTCATTCCCCTATGTTAAAAAGTTCCCGAGGGATGACCTACACCATCAA
>CAYQZD010000033.1:0-34478 GCA_964421875.1 uncultured bacterium | reverse complement strand
CTCCGTATTTTATTAAATAAGCCATTTCAACTATTATTGCAACTTTCATCTCAATTTTGTGTATAATAACTATCGCTGACACACTATAAATCAGGAGGCAAAAATAACCTATCTGAAGCATTGCTTCGAATGCGGAGCGCCACTGGAAGATAAGTATATTGAAGGGCGCCACCGCCGGGTCTGCCCCGATTGCGGAACCGTGAATTACCAGAATCCGACTCCCTCCGCCGCCGCGGTCATCACCGATGATGAAGGTCGCATCCTGCTCACACGCCGCGCAGTGGAACCTGCCCTAGGCAAATGGTGCCTGCCCGGCGGATTCAATGAGATGGGTGAATCGCTGGAGGAAACAGTCATAAGGGAAGTTTTCGAAGAGACCGGGCTCAACGTGGTTCCGGTTAAACTGGCGGACGCCTGCTTCAAGCAGGGAGGTTACTATGGCGATGTTCAGGTGATGTGCTATATCGCCCGGATTTTGGAGGGCGAACTTAAGCCCGGCGACGATGCGGAGGAGGTGCGCTATTTCAGGCGGGAAGATATCCCGCCGCTGGCTTTCAAATGCCACGCGCGGTTCCTGCGGAAACTGTTTGGCATCGAAGCGCCCGAAGGGGAAATTTGATATTTAGATAGCTGTTGATTAACTTCAAATTTCTATATAAATCAAAACACTAATGAATAAGCTGTTTCCCCCGCTGAAAATAGAGATATTCCGGAAAAACGTCCTCCACCTCCTGGGTTACCGCCGGAAGAACGCTTTCCCCCCGCCGGAGGTCGAATCGCAGTTGAACCGGGAACTTACCCTCGGCGCGGAATTGCTCCGCTTTAAGGGGATTTACCGCAAATTCGCCGCTGTTCACCGGGAAGGAAAAGTCGCTCTCGACAATGGATATGTCATTCCCAGCGCCAAATTTGCCCATTGGGTCCAAGGATGCCCCTTTGTTTATCTCTTTGCCGTGACCGCAGGGCCTCTTTTCGCTGAAAGAACCGCCCAACTCCTCGACCGCGAACAGATAAGCGCAGCGATGATAGCCGATGCGGTGGGATCAGCTGCAGCGGAAGCCTGCGCCGAAACCGCTAGTAAGTTTATCGCCGAATTGGAGCCGGGCAGCCGACTGACCAAACGCTACAGCCCCGGATACGGCGACTGGGATGTTGCGGACAACCGGAATTTCTTAACTCATATCGACGCCGGTCAAATCGGCGTTACACTCAGCCCTGGTGGTCTGATGATTCCGGAAAAATCGATTTCCGCCGCAATTGGAGTACACGAACCGAATCAATGAGATACAAGACTATCCTGGATTATTCATAAATTAATTATGAAAGACAGGATTAACAAGATTTACAGGATTTTAATTCAAAACATATTTCTGACTATTATAATCATGCTCTAAGGGCTTGTTGCCCAAATCAAATTGCCGCGGTGTCGAGTCTCCGCACCCGACACCAAATAATTATTAATATTGAATATGCTGTCGACTGCGGAGAGTCGACAGCACACATTGAGTATTTGGGGAACAGTCCTTTTAAAAATCGGTATATAATACAACTATTTAATAATATAAGATATATCTTGTCAATTTTGTAAATTATGTCAAATATAAATTAATTAGACTATATGAACCGCGCCGAATTCCGACATATCGTTGAAAACCGGATTCTCATCCTGGATGGAGCCACAGGCACCCGGATCATCGACCTTGGCCTCAATCCCGGACATGCGCCGGAAGAATACAATCTGGATAAGTCCGAAATTGTAGCCGAACTACATCGGCAATATCTTCACGCCGGGGCAGATATTATCCTGACTAACACATTTGGCGGCACCCGGATAAAATTAGGGGAATTCGGACTTGAGGATAAAACCGAACTTATCAACCGCCGGGGCGCTGAAATCGCGCGGGAGGCAATTGGAGACAAGGCGTTGGTCGGCGGGTCGATTGGACCCACCGGTCGATATCTCCCGCCTATCGGTTCGCTCCAGTTCAGCGAAGCGCTGAAAGCATTCAGAGAACAAGCGCAAGCTCTTGCCCGGGGGGGTGTGGACTTGATGGTGGTGGAAACCATCAGCGATATCCGGGAACTCCGAGCCTGCCTCATCGGCGTCCGTGAAGTTTTCGAGGGACCCCTGATAGCGCATATGACTTTCTCCGACGGTTATAACACTATTACCGGCACCGACCCTGAAACCGCCGCCGCGGTAATGGAAACGCTGGATGTGGACGCGGTGGGAGTGAACTGCTCCACCGGTCCCAAGGAAATTGAATCGGTGGTGAAGGTAATGGCAGAATCCACCGCGCTGCCAATATCGGTTGAGCCCAACGCGGGTATGCCCACCATTAAAAACGGAAAACCCTTTTATCCCGCTACTCCTGAAGAGATGGCGGATTATTCCGTTAAATTCGCCGAATACGGCGCTGCCATTATCGGTGGATGCTGCGGCTCAAACCACCGGCATATTCAAGCCATAACCAAAGCTCTCTTGGGGATGAAACCGGGGGTAAGGAATGTGCCGCTTCGCAGCCGGCTCTGTGCCCGCGACCGTACCATATATATAGGTTGCAGCGGTTATACTCCCGTCTTAGGCGAGCGTATCAATCCCAGCGGCAGGAAAAAGTTCGCCGCAGAGATCGCCGCCGGCAATTTCTCCGCAGTCCGTGAGGAAGCGGAAAAACAGGTCAAAGCCGGCGCCAGTATTCTCGATGTCAATATGGGCGTCCCCGGCGAAGATGAGGCTGCGTTAATGCGCCGCGCCGTGCAGGTGGTTCAATCCACAGTCAGTGTCCCCTTAAGCATCGACAGCGCCAGCCCGGAAGCCCTGGAAGCGGGGCTGATGGAAATCGAGGGTAAATCCCTTATCAACAGCGTCACCGCGGAAGATGACAAACTGAACACTATCGTCCCCCTGGCTAAGAAATACGGCGCCGCCCTTATCGGACTCCCCATCGACGAAAACGGCATCCCCGCCACGGTCGAAGGACGTATGGAACTGGGGGAAAAGATTTTAAACTTCGCCCTGAAAGCCGGTATCCCGCGCCAAGACCTCTACCTTGACGGGCTCACAATGGCCGCTTCAGCCGATTCCCAGGCACCCATCGTTACCCTGAGGAGCATCGAACTCTTCCGCGAAAAGCTGGGCGTCAACACCGTTTTAGGCGTTAGCAATGTCTCTTTCGGACTGCCCAGACGTGCTGACATCAACGCTTCATTCCTGACTATGGCTCTTTGCCGGGGCTTGAGTCTCCCTATTGTCAATCCTTATTCCGCGCCGGTGCATAACGCTGTAATCGCCGCTGATTTCCTCAACGGCAGGGACCCTCAAGCCCGCCGCTTCCTGAGCCTTTCCGCCGGACGCGAGGCGGTGAAAGCTCCCCCGGAAAAGATGGAAAAACCGTTGGAGCACCAGCTCCTCGACGCCGTAATTTTCGGCAATCGGGAAGGAGTGGTGGATTTGGTAAACCGCGCTTTGAAAGCGAAAATCCCCCCGATGAGCATCAACGACGACATCCTCATCCCCGCGATGTTGGAAGTGGGCCGCCGTTACGATAAGAAGAAGTTCTTCCTTCCTCAGGTGATTATGGCTGCGGAGGCGATGCACTCCGCCTTCGCCGCGCTCAAACCCCATATCCCCGCCGCGGAAAAAGCGCACAAAGCAACCTTGATACTCGCCACCGTCAGGGGCGATGTGCATGATATCGGGAAAAATATCGTCCGAACCCTGCTGGAAAACCATGGTTACAGAGTGATAGACCTGGGTAAGAATGTCAGCGTCGAGGAAATCGTCCGCCGCGCCGCAAAGGAGGAAGCCAACGCCATCGGACTCTCCGCTCTGATGACCACAACGATGGAGGTAATGCGGAAGACGGTAGAAGAGATAAAATCGATATTGGATATTAAAATCATCGTGGGAGGAGCGGTGGTAACCCGCGCTTTCGCGGAGCAAATCGGCGCTGATGGTTACGGTAAGGACGCTTCGGAAGCGGCTAATGAACTGGAGAAAATCCTGAGCTGAGAATCACGAGTCGAATCACGTAATTACTACTACAAACTATACTATGACAACAAAATACCCTCCGAAAGAATTGACTGTCAAGTTTTTTCCCAACTTGTCCGCAGCCGGGCTGTCGGGATTAATCGCCGGAGCCTCCGTAGGCTTGGCGCTGGGACTAAAAATCGCTAAAATCAATCCCTCTATCATTTCTTTCAAAGGAGCCTGGACCGTTGCCACGCATTTTATGGCTGTCTATGCTCTGGGGGGGCTGGTAGCAGGCGTCATTCTAGGACTGGTTCTTTTTCTTTTTCTCCGGAAATATCCACCGCGCCGCCTTCGCTCGCTGCTTAACCTCTATCTCCCGATTGTCTTCATAATAGCTCTATTTCACTATATCCGTCAGTATGTTCTGAGCCATTTCATCGCTAATCCCCTGATGCCCATCAAGGGCTCGCTCTGGGCGAATATCGGTTTCACCGTTGTAATAATAATCGCAGCGCTGGCAGCGATATGGCTGGCGGTTAGAATACTGCGCAGAGTAAATTTGAAGCGTTTGGTCAGATTTATTGCTCCGGCGTTTCTGCTGTTGTGGATATTACTCGGCGTCATAAATCCCTCTGAAACGGAATCCGCTGCCGCCTCATTTGATGAATACGAGGTCCAGCCCACCGGAACTAAAGTCGCCCTCATCGGTATCGACGGCGCCTGGTGGAAAGTGATAGACGCGATGATGGCGGAGGGCAGACTGCCCAACCTTCAGCGACTGGTCGATAGAGGCGTTCGCGGTGATTTATGCACCCTCTACCCCACATTCTCGGCGATGATCTGGACCAGCGTCGCCACCGGAAAGCTCCCCCGGGAGCACGGCATCAACTCCTTCTTGGTCTGGTCTTTTCCCATCACCGGAGTGAAGGTTCCTATGTTCCGCCTGCCATTGTTAGCGCCGGAATTGATTTGGATTCAGGAAAATATCGCCACCGTGGCTCCCATCCCCAGCAACTACCGCCGGGCGGAGGCGTTGTGGAACATACTGTCGGACAACGGCCTAAAGGTGGGTGTGATGAACTGGTGGGCGACCTGGCCCGCAGAACCGGTGAACGGCTACATTTACACCGACCGGGCGCTGTTCAACAAGATGCAGGTGTTGACCAACTACCGCGATAAGGAGGGGGGCTCTATTTCCGATATTTATCCCCCGGAACTCATCACCGAACTTCAACGCTTCGCCAGCACCCCGGAGGAGATGAGCCGCGAAGACCTGGAACGGTTCGTGAACGTGGAGAGCGAGGCTTTTTGGCGGGAGTTCAACCAACTCGACACCTACGATTACCTCGATATCGCCTACGAAGCTTCAATGTTCAAGTTCTCCTTCCCGGGCGACAAGACAGTGATCGAAGCTGCGAAATACCTGCTGGATACGAAGAGTCAGCCCGATTTCTGGGCGATTTACCTTCAGGGGATGGACTCGATGTCCCATCAATACTTGAAATACTACTTCTGGCAGGAGAATCAAGGGAAACTCATCCCCGTCAACCTGCAGCGTTATAAGGATTTGATAGAAAATTATTATACTTACATCGATGAGGCGGTGGGCGCTTTCCTTTCGCGGCTGGCGCCCAATACTATAGTCTTCGTCGTCTCCGACCACGGCTTCGATGAAATGATGCTGCCCACCGGGCATTATCACCATGTCCAGCCCTCTTATCCCGGCGAAAGCGAGGAATTCCATATCAACTACGAAAAGCACCCCGGCATCTTCATCGCCAGCGGACCGGGGATTAAACGTGGAGAATTCATCGATTCGGTCACAGTATTGGATATCGCCCCCACTATCTTAACGGTGATGGGTTTTCCCCTCGCATTGGATATGGACGGCAGACCGCTGGAGAATATCTTCGAGTCTCCCCCGCTGAGCAAGACCATCGCCACCTATGACCGCCCCAAAGCTTATGATGACAATATAATGGAAACCAAGGTGGACAAGGAAATGCGGGATAAATTGAAAGCTCTGGGATATATTAAGTAATAAGCGGAAAGTTCGGTAGGGGCGAAGCATTCTTAATTTATCAACAATGTTTTTAACGATTTATAATTGAATGCTTCGCCCCTACTTAAACTTTATGTTAACCCATATAATCCTTACCCCGCAAGGGAGACCCTGAAGCACAGCGTTTTAGACTTGAAAACTTGTCAACTTGCAGACTTGCAGACTTATTTTCAAGTTAAAATTGATTTTGTCAATTATTTTGATTAGATTTTTAGATTATTGAAATATAAGACCATTTATTTCTTAATTTCTTTAGCCATCGACCTCTACAATATACTACCTTCGGAGCCTTATGATGACTCTTCAGCGGAAATATGACCGTATCTTCGCCGCCTTAAGCTTTTTTATCGGCTTCATCGTTTACTGGTCATCTGTAGCGCCCACCACATCCTTTTGGGATTGCGGAGAATTCATCGCCTGCTCCTACACGATGGGTGTGCCTCATCCCCCCGGCTCCCCCTTGTTTCTGCTGCTGGGAAAGGTGATGTCGATGCTCCCCATCGCTTCCGATATAGGCTTAAGGGTGAATATGCTGTCGGTGCTCTTTTCCGCTTTCTCCTTGATGTTCCTCTATCTCTCGATTTCCCGTTTCATCAGAATCTATCGCGGTCCCGACCAAACCTGGCTGGATAGCTTCATCGTGGGGATGGGTTCGCTCATCGGAACTTTAGCCTTGGGTTTTTCTTACAGTTTTTGGTTCAACGCGGTGGAAGCCGAAGTTTACGCCGCCAGCACCTTCTTCACCGCCATCGCGCTCTGGCTCATCCTGAAATGGACCGACCACGCCGACCAGCCCTGGGGGGACAAAATCCTGCTCATCCTCGCTTATTCCGTAGGCTTGGCCACCGGAGTTCACCTGCTCAACCTGCTTGCAGTCTGGACTATCTTCCAGATAATGTATTTCCATAAATTCGAGTTTAAGTGGAAAAGTTTCATTCTGATGAACGCACTCGCCACGGTGGCGTTCCTTTTAATATATCCCGGCGTGGTGAAATACATCCCCCGTTCGATGCTGACCATCTCAGTCGCGGCTCCGGTCATCGTAATCGCAGCCTTGATAATCGGCCTTAACTGGTCTCATAAGAACCGGCAGCGGATTGCGGCGCTCAGCATTATGGCGATGCTGCTGGTAATCTTAGGATATTCAACATACAGCCTGATTTTCGTCCGCTCCACGCTGCAGCCCAGAATCAATGAAAACCACCCCGACAACCTGGAAAAACTGGTATATTACCTGGAACGGGAGCAATACGGAAAAATCGATCCCTTCCAACGCCGCTGGGAAGGACAACCGGAATACTCCAGCACCTGGGATTTCTTCTGGACCTATCAAGTCAACCATATGTACAACCGTTACCTGATGTGGCAGTTCGTGGGTATGAAAGGGGATAATCAAAACGCCGGGGTGGACTTCTCCAAATTCTGGGGTCTGCCCTTCCTTCTGGGATTGATAGGGCTGTTCTACCACTTCCAGCGGGACACCAAGAGGGCTTTCTCCGTCTTCACCTTGTTCTTTATGGCCGGATACGGCATTATCCTGTATATAAATCAGAACGACCCGCAGCCCCGTGAAAGGGATTACTCCTATGTGGCTTCGTTCTACGCTTTCGCCATCTGGATAGGAATCGGAGCTTCCTATCTGCTGGATCTCTCCCGCCATTTAATGCGTAAATCCAAACAGTTCAACGGCAAAGCGGTGGCGGCAGCCTCGGTTCTCGTTTTTGTTTTAGTGCCCGGTAATATGCTCCTGAAGAACTACAATATGGCCAAGCGTAGTGGGAACTATGTCGCTTGGGATTACTCACATAACATCCTCGAATCCTGCGAACCCAACGCCATCCTCTTCACCAACGGCGACAACGACACCTTCCCCCTTTGGTACCTGCAGGAAGTGGAACACATACGCCGGGATATTAGAGTGGTGAATCTTTCACTCCTTAACACAGGGTGGTACATCAAACAGCTCAAGTACGATGAGCCCAAAGTCCCCATCTCCCTCTCCGACGATTATATCGATAAATATATCGACGGCCGCGATGTCGCCGCCCTCAGAAGAAGATACTGGCCCGGCGGACAAAAGATGGTTTCCATCAAGACTCCCGAAGGCGAATATAAATGGGAAGTGCCCGCTACCGTGCATATTCCGGTCTCCCAGGACGACGACGGCACCAACAACTTCCTCCGCGTTCAGGACATAATGATACTGAATATTATGCAGACCAGCCAGGAGAAGCGTCCCCTCTACTACGCGGTCACCGTCTCCAACTCTAATATGCTCAACCTGCGGGACTACCTGACAATGGACGGGCTGGTTTTCCGCCTTAGACCGAATAAATCGACCGACTTGATTAATCCCGACCTGCTCAAAACAGCGATATTCGAGAAATTCGAAGGTCATTATCGGGGTTTGAACAATCCCAGAGTGCACCTGCCCGATTTTATCGAAAAGCTGCTGCAAAACTACCGCAGCGCCTTCCTGCAACTCGCTTATCACTACTATCGAATCGACCAGCCTGGAATAGAGCCCGAACCGGGCGCGCCGTTGGAAGAGCAATACGCCATGTTCGATTCACTCTCCTCTAACGCTAAAGTAAACCTGATTCTCAGGTGGATGGACCGAAATATTCCCGAAGATATTCACCCTCTGAACAATCCGGACATCTCAATCCAAATCGGCAAGATGTATTACGAAACCGGCCATCCGGAGGAACTTGAAAAGCGATTGGACGCACTATCCCATAAAGCCGACTGGCTGCGCAAAGTGCAGTATGCCGCGATGTATAAACAGTTTCTGAGCCGTGATGAGAAAGCGGCTCAGCTCTTCGACGAATCGCTCGATGAAGTTGAAACCGCTGAGGATTCTGTCAGGTTGATTAATTTTATGGGGCGTGTGGGCGAAGGCGGTTGGGGTCAAGGAATCCTGGACGAAATAAGATTTTCCAATCCCTCGGACCAAATCAAAGCTGAACTCGCGGCCGCGTATTATAGTATGAATCAGGATACAATCGCCCGTAATCTATATGAAGAAGTGATTCAAACCAATTTCAATAATCCCAGAGCCGTGGGAGGTCTGATGCTGACTTATGAGCGGATGGGTGAATATCAGGAAGCGCTGGAACTGGTAAATCGGTGGCTCCAGCTCTACCCTGGAGACGAGCAGGCTGTAGAAAAACGCGAGCAGTACCAAAAAATGGCCGCCTCGGGGTAATCGATGGCTCATTCCGTGGATGTGATAATCCCCCATTACAAAGGGCGGAAAAAACTCTTCAACTGTTTGGAAACGCTGTCCAAAACCGATTACGATGATTTCAGAATAATTCTGGTGGACAACGGTTGTATCGATGACAGCTGTGTAGAGGCGAAAAGCCGGTTCCCGCAGATAGAGATTATAAAACTGGAGATAAATCTGGGATTCGCCGGAGGCTGTAATGCGGGAGTGAAACATAGCGACCGGGAATTGGTGGCTCTTTTAAACGATGATACCGAAGTTGAGCCTCAATGGCTTTCCCGTCTGGTCGAAGCGGTGGTTTCTGATGACAACATAGCTGCGGCTCAGCCCAAACTCAGATGGATTGAGGATAAGAGCAAATTCGATTATGCCGGCGCCGCAGGTGGACTGATGGATATTTTCGGCTATCCCTTCTGCTACGGCCGCATATTTGAAACTATCGAAACCGATGAAGGACAGTATGACTGGGTCAAAGACATCTTCTGGGCTTCAGGCTCCGCCACCTTATACCGGCGGGAACTGTTTTTATCCGCAGGGGGACTGGATGAGAGGTTTTTCGCGCACCAGGAAGAAATCGACCTGAACTGGCGCTACCAGTTGATGGGTTATAAAATCGTATCAGTTCCCCAGGCGGTGGTTTATCATTACGCCGGCGCCACACTGCCCGCCGCCAATTACAAAAAAAAATACCTGAACCATCGCAACAGCATTATGATGCTGATGAAAAACTACCAGTTGGGAACTCTGCTCTGGCTTCTGCCGATTCGGATAATTCTTGAAACCTGCGCTATGGCGCTGGCGGTAATCCAGGGAGACTTCAGGCGCATCTTCGCTATTATAGGCGCGTTGGTATGGAACCTGTTCCATCTCCCCTTGATTTTCGATTCAAGAGATGAAATCAAGAAAATCCGGAAGATGGAAGACAAAGTAATTATGAAAAGACTCTATAACGGCGCAGTGGCGTTGCAGTATTACATTTTCTCCAAAAAAACCTATTTCCAGCTTATGAATAAATAGTCTGCTATTATTGAATTTTCAATTATTGTATCACTTTAGTACCTTAATTCTGATTTTCTTGCTTTATCTGGCAGAAAATCGTGTAATATCTTTGTTTTTATTATGTTATAAAGTGCCAGGTATCAAGTGCTAAGTGCCTAGAATTTTACTTGATACTTGTTACTTGATACTCTTTGTGTAAACCTTTTTTTGTTCCGGCTCGTCCGGGTTAGGTATATAAAGCGCATACTCAATTTGTCATTCCCGCAAGTGAACGCGTCGGGAATCTGAACTTCAGTTAGTCTGCTGTCTGATTCCGGACAAGCCGGAATGACAGCAGGATTAAGGCTGACTTCATATAGGTAAATTGTTAAGAAATATTAATAACTATAAATATTCATTTTAATTAATAACATCATCGCAGTTCCATCTTGGAGGAAAAAATGAAGAAATTCACGCTCGCTCTGGCTCTGATTGCAACTATGCTTCTTACCGGTTTGGTTATCGCCGGGGACATCCATCATCAATACGGCATTGAGTTGCGAGGTGGTCTCTCAATGTATATGAATATGGACGACCCCACTAACTGGGCAAAACAGTACAGTTCCAACCTCGACGAAGAAATGGAATACGCTCCCGATTTCGGGATCAGTCTTCTCTACAAACATCGCAACGATTTCGTCTGGAATATAGGTTTCAACCATCTTTTCACCGCCAAGAACAGCTTCTCTGTGGGTGGCGGGGACTACGAAGAAACGGTCGGCGCCAGCGAATTTTTTATCGTTCCCAGTTATATTTTTAAGCCCAACAATACCATCAACTTATCCATCGGAATCGGTCCCACGCTGATGTTAGCTTCACTCGATAGAACCGGGCCTGCCGGATTGGGCGGTTTAGCGGAATTCTACGGCGCCTACGGCCGTAATATGGGATTTTTAGCTCTGGCTAACCTGGAAATCGGGATTAACTCCAAAGTCTCTTTGAAACTTGGCGGCGGCTATAGAGGCTGTTTTGTCGATGACATCGATTTTATCGAAGATGTGGACGGCACCGAATTCCGTCGGCAGGTGGTTTGGACGGTAGGAAACGTAGCCACTTCCCGCCCCTATGAACTCGACTTCAGCGGCGCATTTGGCGAAGTCGGACTGAGGTGGTATATCCAACCCAAAAAAGGCTGGTAAATCCAAGCATTGGCTGAAACCTCTCCCAACTGCCCCCTCTGCCCTCAAAGGCCGGCAGACTTGTTACTTAAGCTCCCTGACCGTTTCGACCCGGGCGGGGAGCTTTACCGTCTTTACAGGTGCGGGCAATGCGGATTCGGGTTCATCCATACCCCGCCGCGGGAAGACGAAATGGGGAAGTTCTATCAAGATGAAGGCTATGACTCCTTTCTCGAAGTAAAGGGCCCGCAATCCCTGAGTCAAAGGGTATATTCTCTGGTCAAGCCCTGGGCGCTCAACTGGAAATCCCGCCTCATAGAGAAGTTCCATCCCCAAAAAGGCGCTCTGCTCGATGTCGGAGCAGGCACCGGCGCCTTCCTGAAAACGATGAAAGAAAGGGGATGGGAATCAACTGGTGTGGAAAAGGATGAGACCGCGGCTAAATTTTGCCGGGAAAAACTTGAGCTTCAGGTTCACCCTGGGGACCTCGCTGATGTGGAGGGATTGAATTCGAAATTCGATGCGGTTACCTTCTGGCACTCTCTGGAGCATATCCACCGCTTCAAGGAGAACCTGAAAATCGTCAGGGATAACCTGAAGGAAAACGGTATTCTCTGCATAGCGCTGCCCAACTGCGACTCGCTGGACGCAAAAGCCTATGGCAGGTATTGGGCGGCTTACGACGCCCCCAGACACCTTTGGCACTTCACCCCCGGAGTGATGGAAAGGGTTTTAAAATCCACCGGCTTCACGCTTGAGCGGACGGTGCCGATGCCTTTAGATCCTTTTTACAACAGTCTGCTGAGTGAAACGATAACTCCCGGGAAAATACAGTTGAGATTTCTATTCAGACTCCCGGTGGTTTCGTCTCTATCGTATCTGAACGGCATTATGCATCCGGCAAAGGCGTCCTCGGTGGTTTATATCGCCTATAAAAAAGATGATTCATAAAGTTTCGATATCCCTATGGCTTCTGCTATAAATCGAATAACAGACCGCTCAATTTTCCTTTTCTTACCGCTTATCTGTATCGCGGTCGTTGCGGGATGCTCTATGAAACCCGCGGCGGATAATAATCTCAATGCAATTGCAGTTTTCACCGATGATGAAGTTTATTCCGCCGCTATTCTCCCTCTTAAAGCCGCCCTGGAAAGGATTATCGACACTCCCCAGTCGGAAACAGTATTCACCCTCGAACATTTTCCCTGGGAGGAGTTGCAGGTTAATACCGGCAGCGCCAATATCATTCTACTCGGCTCACTTGACGGGGGCGGCGCCGTATCCCGCTTCGTCGATGATATGCTGGACGAAGGCGCCCGAAAGGGCGTGACGGAGGGCGACTTCTGGATTTTCACCAAACGAGATCCCTGGCGCCGGAACCAACTGCTCTGCGTCATTATCGCGGAAACCCCGGCTCAAGTCTCCCAAAAAATCCGCGAAGGCGCTACCGAACTGTTCAATACGATGAACGAGTCCGTCCTTAAACGCATCGAAGCTTCCCTTTATTCGGTGAACGAAAACACTGCTCTGGAGCGGGAAATCAGGGAGAAACACGGCTTCCAACTGAGAATTCAGCACGATTATACTCTGGTAGCGGAAGATGCGGATAACCGTTTCATCAGGTTGCGCCGCTTTTTTCCCGACCGCTGGCTGACAATATCCTGGATTAAAGCCGATTCCGTGACCGACAGCCTGATGATAGCGGAAAGAAAACGGTTGGGTAAACTCTTCGCCGACCCGGTAAGGCTTTATCCGGATTATAACCGGTTCTGGCGGGCGGAAAACGCCTATCCTTTCGACCTGATTATGCGGGGCTTATGGGCCACTGAAGGGCCCACAGGCGGCGGCCCCTTCTTCATCAGCGCAGTTATGTCTCCTTCTGAAAACCTGGTCTATTTCATCGACGGAGCGGTGTTTGCGCCGGACCGGGAAAAAATCCCCTTGCTGCAGCAACTCGAAGTTATGGCGCGCACTTTTAAGGTTCCATAAAATCGTCAAAAGGTCATTGAAGCGGAATGCTATGGAAAACGTCATCAAAGTCCTGATAATACTCGGCAGCGAATCCGACCGGGAGCGAATCGCAAAACTCCCCGAAATCCTGGATTGGTTCGACATAACTTATAAAGTCTTGATATCTTCGGCTCACCGCACCCCGGAAAAAACCGCTAAAATCGCCAGGGAAGCGAAGGATAAAGGTGTTCAAGTCATCATCGCCGCCGCCGGTATGGCGGCGCACCTGCCGGGTGTGATTGCCGCTTATTCCCCGCTGCCGGTGATTGGCATTCCCCTGGACGCCTCACCGCTCAGCGGCGCCGACGCGCTCTATTCTATCGTGCAGATGCCTCCCGGAGTGCCCGTGGCCACTGTAGGGATTAACGCCGCGGTCAACGCCGGAGTACTGACAGCGAGGATATTGGCTTTGCACGACGCTGAAACAGCCGCCAAACTCGATGAGTTCATCGCCGGCGGAAGTAAAATTTGAGTGTCCTTCACTTTACTGTGTATGGTTGGAGTTCTTAAGTTGAAAATTCTCATCATCATACCAACATATAACGAAAGCGAAAACATCGGCCGCCTTATCCCCCTGGTGCTGGAACAATACGAAGGTATCGATATCCTGGTGGTGGATGACAACTCCCCTGACGGCACCGGGAAAATCGTGGAGGATTGCTGCGTCGATAATCCGCGAGTCAGCCTGCTGAAAAGACCCGGCAAGATGGGGCTGGGAACCGCCTATGTCACCGGCTTTAAATACGCGCTGGAGCGGGATTACGACTGCGTGATGGAGATGGACGCCGATTTTTCGCACGACCCCAAATCCATCCCGGACTTCATCGAAAAAGCGGAAAACGCAGATTTCATCCAGGGCTCCCGCTATGTAAACGGGGTGAATGTTATCAACTGGCCCATCACCAGGCTGCTCCTTTCATACTTCGCCAATGTCTATACTCGTATCGTGACCGGACTTCCGGTAATGGACTCTACCGGCGGATACAGATTGATTAAGAGAAAAGCGCTGGAAGCCCTTGACTTCGACCGTATCAAATCGGAAGGATATTCCTTTCAAATCGAACTACTATATAAAATCTGGCGCAAAGGCTTCATTGTTAAGGAAACGCCCATCATCTTCTACGAACGGGTCCAGGGAAAATCGAAAATGTCGAAGAAAATCGTGAAGGAAGCGATTCTAATGGTCTGGAAACTAAGATTTAAGAGTTTGATAGGGAAGCTGTAATAATCTCCGGGAACGCCGGTTTGGACATCTCAGTCATCATAGTCAACTACAACGTCAAGTACTACCTGGAACAGGCTCTTTTATCCATCAAGGAAGCCGCAAAGGACTTTGAAACCGAATACATCGTAGTGGACAACGCTTCCCAGGATGGCAGCGCAGAATATGTTCGGCAAAATTTCCCCTGGGTACAACTCATCGCCAATAACGACAATGTCGGTTTCGGCCGCGCTAACAATCAAGGGCTGAAACTTGCCAAGGGGAGATATCTTCTGGTGCTGAATCCCGACACGGTGGTAAGTGAGGACTCGCTGAAGCTGCTGATTGAATATATGGATTCGCACACCGACATCGGAGCCATCACCCCCAAACTGTTGGACAAGGAGGGCAGACTGGAAGCCTCCTGCCGGCGCGGGTTTCCTTCTCCCTTCGCCTCTTTCAGTAAAATCACCGGTCTGGCCTCGATTTTCCCCAAAAGCAGGCTCTTCGCCCAGTACACTCTCACCTATCTCGATCCCGATCTTCCCCATGATGTGGATTCTATCTGCGGGGCTTTTATGCTGGTGAGAAGGGAGGTTTACCTCAAAGTAGGAGGTTTCGATGAAGATTATTTTATGTACGGTGAAGATGTCGATTGGTCCTACCGGATAAAATTGGCGGGCTGGAGGATTTTTTATCTTCCGGAAGCCCAGGTGATTCACTATAAAGGCGAAAGCTCCCTCAGGTCGCCCATCGACACCAGAAGAGCCTTTTACAACGCGATGCACCTGTTCGTGAAGAAGCATTTCGCCCGGAAAACCCAATATACACTCGCCCTCATCCGTCTGGGAATTGTCCTGAGTGAAATTATCGACTGGGTGAAACGCTATTACACCCGGCTGAAAGCCCCGGCGGCGGATATTCTTCTGCTCAACATTGGAATTTCCCTGGGGAGACTTGTGAAATACGGTCCTCAGAGTATCGTCCATCCCAAGATTGTGGTGCCGAACCTGATATACAGTCTGGGATTGGCGGGGCTCTTCGCAGCCCTGGGAGTTTACGGAAAAAAGAAATATTCACTGAATACCGTGTTCTTGGCTGCTATGGCCGGGTCTGCTTTCATCTTCACCTTCACCTATTTTTTCAAGCAGTATGCGTTTTCCCGCCTGGTTCTGCTGGTTACCGCTGTTTTCATCGCTATTGCGCTGCCGGGGTGGCGATGGATGCTGCGCAAATTCACCCGAACCGGTGGATTCAGAGAATGGTTCAAGCGCCGCGCGCTGTTGGTGGGAGTGGACGAACTCACAGAGCGCATCGCCGCCAAAGCCGCAGTCGAAGCGGGATACCCCTTCAAAGTCATCGGTTTCATCGAAACCAGCCACCGCTTTCTGGGAGAAAAAAGGGGCGGGGTGGAAGTCATCGGTTCTTCCGATGAACTCTCGCGCCTGATTAAAAAACTGGACATCGAAGAAGTTGTGTTCTCCGGTAAAAGCCTAAGCTATGGCGAAATTATGAAATATGTGGGTCAGTTGGGAGGAAATGTCGGTTTCAAAGTGGTTCCGGAGTCAGCCTTGGAATCCGCCAACGGAGAGATGCCCTTCCTGGAATTGGGTTTCATCAGGAAACCGAAAATTCTGTCCCGCCTTAAAGATATAACAGGTTGAGGTGCTTGGGGTGAAGCATACTTATTTGTGGTGTCGAGTCTCCGCACTCGACACCATATGATTGTAAATATTATATATGCTGTCGACTACGGAGAGTCGACAGCACCATAAATATCTAAGGATGAGGTAATACTCAGTGGATATAGTATGCTGATAGTTGTAGGTCGGCTTATTCAAAGCCGACAAGCTTGTTTTAACCTTTGATGTTAAAAGCGGGTCTAGATGACCCGCCCTACATGCTAATTGGATAGATAAAAAGGACTTTGGAAAAATATCTATTAGACTTCGAACTGCCCATCGCCGAACTGGAACGGAAAATAACCGAGATGCGGGACCTCGACCGCCGCGGCAACCTCAAAGCCGCGGAGGAAATCGAGAAGCTCCAGACGAAGGCGGACCAGATGAAACGGGAAATCTTCGCCAAACTCACCCCCTGGCAGAGGGTGCAGTTGGCGCGGCATCCCCACCGGCCCTACTCCCTGGACTACATCACCCGCATCGTGGAAGAATTTAACGAATTGCACGGCGACCGCAGATTCTCCGACGACCAAGCTATCATCGCCGGAACCGGTAAAATCGGCGACATCAGACTGGTTGTCATCGGTCAGCAGAAAGGCAGGGGAACCCGGGACAACCTGAAACGTAACTTCGGGATGCCTCACCCCGAAGGCTACCGCAAAGCCCTGCGCCTGATGAACGCCGCTGCTAAATTCAACCGCCCCATACTCACCCTCATCGACACCCCGGGCGCCTACCCCGGAATCGGCGCCGAAGAGCGGGGCCAGGCTGAAGCCATCGCTAATAACCTCATCGTTATGGCTGGTATTCCCGTCCCCATCGTGGCTGTCATCATCGGCGAGGGGGGCTCGGGTGGAGCGCTGGCGCTGGGACTGGCGGACTGTGTGATGATGATGGAGAATTCCATCTATTCCGTGATTTCCCCCGAAGGCTGCGCCTCGATTCTCTACCGTGATTCCGGTAAAAATGTATTGGCCGCCGAATCCCTCAAAATCACCGCCCAGGACCAGTTGAAATTGAAACTCATCGACCGGATTATCCCTGAACCCCCCGGTGGAGCCCACTCCGACTACGACGCCACCGCCCAAATTCTCAAACAAACGGTTCTGGAAGTCTTCGAACAATTGAAAAATAAAACCCCGGAACAACTCATCGAAAACAGAAGGGAAAAATTCAGAAGGATGGGGTATTGGCAGGAGAAATAACCGTCGAAACCACCCTGCGGGTCCGCTACGCCGACACCGATAAAATGGGCTTTGTCTATTACGCCAACTACCTGATATACTTCGAGGTGGGACGGACTGAATTCATCCGCAAGCTTTGGAAACCCTACGCGGAAATTGAAAAGGCGGGCTATATCCTGCCGGTGCTATCTACCAGAATTGAATACAAGAGCAGCGCTTTTTACGACGACCTGCTCACGATAAAAACCACTCTGGACAGCTATTCCGGCGCCCGCATCGCCTTCCGCTATGAAATCTTCAGGGACAAAGGAACGCTCATCGCCAAAGGCTACACTCAGCATTGCTTCACCAACACGGAAGGCCGTCTCCGGAGAATACCCCCGGATTTCAAAGCGATGCTACTGGAACTTGATACCGGTTAAGGAGCGGCAGACTGGTTCATAACAACCAAGACACATCCGGAATGACGCCTGCGCTTCAAATCGGTAAAATAATGCCATTAAAAAACCCCCGACAATTACCATCGGGGGTTTTATATTGAAACTCAAAAAATCAGTGCGAATTGACGCTATCCAACGACGATTTTTCTCCGGGAAGCCTTCTCCACCTTGCCCGCCTGGATGCAGGATGTGCATACCCGCATACGCTTGGTTCCCTGGGGAGTTGCCACCCTTACGGACTGCAGGTTGGGCAGGAATCTCCGCTTGGTCAGATTATGGGCGTGACTTATATGGTGCCCGGTCATGGGCTTTTTCCCGCAGACTTCACACACTCTAGACATTATCGCCTCTGGAAGACTAAAAGATTACAGATGGATTTCCAAACAATTTAATAATGTAATTAAAAATACTATAAAAATCAATTTTTCGCAGACACTTTACTCCCCGAAATTATAAAGGCTCCGGGGAGCCTTGGTGCCGAGGGCCGGAATCGAACCGGCACGGGGGTTGAGCCCCGGCGGATTTTGAGTCCGCTGCGTCTACCAGTTTCACCACCTCGGCATCGCTAAATGAATCCGCATAAATATAACATATTTCACTGTTATATTCAAGTTTCGTAATTCAGTTTTGCACAGCATCCCCTGCACACTTGCAACCGTCAATCATAAAAAAAACGGGCTCTTTCGAGCCCGCCTCTATCTTGGAAACGTTTATTTATCATTCAGCATGTAGGGCGGGTTATTCAGACCCGCCTTCAACATTAATATGAACTTATCGGTTTTCAATAAACCGATCTACAGATATACATTCACCATTCAGTATTCATCATTCATAATTCGAATTAGTCCCTGTCCGGCACCGCCTTGTAACCGTACATCAGTATCCCGTGATGCCCTTCCTCCTGCACCCTGCGGAATTCCACTTTCACCGGCATTCCCACCGAAAGCTCTTCCGGGGCGCAGTCGGCTATCTGCATCATTGTTGACACACCGTCTTTCAGCTCCACAATCCCCACCGCGTAAGGAGCCATATCCCCGAAACCGGTGGGAGCCACGCGGATAACGGTGTAAGTCTGGAGTGTCCCTTCATCCGCCAGTTTCACAGTCTCGAATTCGCTGCGCCCGCACACCGGGCACACCTGCCGGGGCGGAAAGCAGACCTTGCCGCATTTCAGGCATTTCGCCGCTTCCATACGGTAGCGCTGAGGATATTCCCGCCAATTTCTCGCTGTCGTTCCCATATTACTTAACCTCCAAAATATGACATACTGAACTTCCGCCTGACCCGCCCATATTCTGGGTCATACCTAATTTAGCGCCCTTCACCTGGCGCGCGCCGGATACGCCCCGGAGCTGCTCGGTGATTTCCACTATCTGAGCCGCGCCGGTGGCGCCCACCGGATGGCCCTTGGATTTCAAGCCCCCGGAAGTGTTCACCGGGATTTTCCCGCCAAAGGTGGTCTCGCCGGCTTCCACTGCAGTCCCCCCCTTCCCGGGCTCGAAGAATCCCAGCGCTTCCGTAGCGCAGATTTCCGCGATGGTGAAACAATCGTGCACCTCCAGCACGTCGATATCGGCAGGGCTCTTTCCCGCCATCTCATAGGCGCGCTGCCCCGAAAGCTCCACCGCTTTGAGCCAGGTTAAATCTTCCCGGTCATGAAGCGCGATATTATCCGTGGCGTGGCCGCTGCCGATTACCTGAATCAGGGGATGATTCTTGAATTTATCCCGCGCCATCTCCAGTGGACACAGTATCACCGCCGCCGCGCCGTCGGTTATAGGCGAACAATCCATTATCGTCAAGGGGTCCGCCACCATTACCGCGCCGGTGACTCCCTCAACCGTGGTTTCAAAGGGGAACTGCGCGCGGGGATTTTTCGCGCCGTGACGGTGGTTCTTAACCGCCACCTGAGCCAATTGCTCCCGCGTGGTGCCGTATTTGTGCATATGAGCCCGGGCTATCATCGCATAAAGGCCGGGGAAGGTGACGCCGTGGAAACACTCGTACTCCTGGTCCGCCGCGGTGGCTAAAGCGTAAGTCGCCTCGCCGCCGTCAACGTCCAGCATCTTCTCCACGCCTCCAGCCATAACGATGTCGCTCATTCCCGAAGCAACATCGATGAAAGCCTGCCGGAAAGCAAGTCCCCCCGAAGCGCAGGCTGACTCCACCCGGGTGCCGGGTATTCCCGCCATCCCCAGATAATCCGCCAGCATCGAACCCAGATGTTCCTGCCCGGCGAATAATCCCCCGGACATACAACCGACATACATCGCATCGATGTGGTCCACTCCGGCGTCGTCGATGGCTCTCAAGGCGGCTTCCACAAATACCTGCCTCACCGATAATGCCCAGAGTTCACCCCAGTGAGGGTTCATTCCCACGCCGATGACCGCTACTTCTCGCATATATTTAAACTCCTTGTTTGTTAACTCTTTAATCCTTATTCGTGACATACCGGCTAATCGTTCTTGTGTATTTTGCGCCGGAATTTGGCGTAGGTGCCGTAATCCAGATATCGCTGGTTTTTATCCAGGTAATCCCTGGTGTGTTTAGCCTTGTTCTGGATTTCCGGCAATCGGTCACTGCAACGGTAGATAAAAGCGTCGCTGCCAGCGCCGGAACCGTAACTGACCATCAGAATCCGGTCGCCGGGCTTGGCGACGTCCAGAATCGCTGACAATCCCAGCGGCGATGCGCCGGAATAGGTGTTACCCAATGTCGGAACCAGCCAGCCGGTCTCGATTTTCTCCTTGGGAAATCCCAGCATTTTACCCACGCGCAAAGGGAATTTGCCGTTGGGCTGGTGGAACACCACGTAATCGAAATCCTCAGCGGTAGCTCCGGCTTTTTCCATTATCCCCTTTGCCGCGCCTAAGACGGTGCGAAAATAGGCCGGTTCCCCGGTGAAACGCCCGCCGTGCTGAGGATAGTATTGATGCTCGCGCCGCCAGAAATCGGGCGTATCGGTCATAAAAGAATAGGTCTCCTCCACCACCGCCGCCAAATCGTGGTCGGCGAAAATGAAGGCGGCGGCGCCCGCAGCGGCGCTGTATTCCAATGCGTCCCCCGGCGCGCCTTGAGAAGTGTCCGCGCCAATGCCCAAACCGTACTTTATCAAACCGGCGCGCACCAATCCGTAAGCCACAAACATCCCCTCTGAGCCCGCCTTGCAGGCGAACTCGAAGTCGGCGCAGTGAATCGCCGGAGTTGCGCCAATCACCTCGGCTACCGTAGTCCCCGAAGGCTTCACCGCGTAAGGGTGAGACTCCGACCCAATGTATATCGCCCCGATTTCCGCCGGATTCACCTCGCAGCGTTTGAGCGCGTTCCGACTCGCCTCAACCGACATTGTAATCGTATCCTGGTCCGGACCCGGAACCGACTTTTCCCGAAGCATCAATCCCCGCTTGTAGCTGGGAGCGTCCGCGCCCCAAATGTTAGCGATTTCCTCCACCTTGATTCGGTTTCGAGGTATGTAAGCCCCATACCCGATAATACCGACAGTTTTCTCCATTAAATCGTTCCTCCGGTCATTGTTGTTTATTATAGATATTCATTTTCATAACGCATTGTGCTATTTGAAAGTACTATTTATGTTGTTGTATTTAATAGTGATGGTGACTTTTTTGAATCACAGAATCCCACAGAAATCACTGAAGCCACAGAAAAATACTGAAAACAACCTTATCGCCTTTTCTGTGAATTCTGTGAACTCAGTGTTTTTCTGTGTTTCATAAAATGACACCATCTGATATTATAGTCTAAATCAATATTATACAATATAATATGCTAAAAATACAATTTATTCTCAACTAGCGCAAGTCGTTTTCATAATAGTTTAAAATATTAGGAAAAATTCTCCTTAAAATCAAGTTTACACGGTCTCTCCTGAGAAGAAGCGGTCCGATAATTGGCATTTTAAAACCGCAATTCATATATTGAACCGGATTATTTCATAGTTCCTCTTTATTAATCGGTATTATGGTTGTTAATTGATGCCACAGGTCTGTTACATACTCACAACGCTGTCTATCGCATTGCTGTTTATCCAGTCCTGTTCTATCCGGGAGAAAGAGACAGAGGTTGTCGGTTACGACTCCCTGGCGGTCAAAGCTGTGCTCGAAACTATGAGAAACCGGCGAACCGTGAGGGAATTCCGGCCGAATTCAATCCCGAATGAACGCATCGATGCGATTATCGACGCCGCCCGGTTCGCTCCTACTGCCGGGAATATCCAACCCTGGAAATTCGTCGTCATCGACACCCGGGGCAGGCTCGATTCCTTGACCGTAATCCTGAAGGAAAGCTGGTCCAAGAAGATAGAATCACACACTGAGCTCACTCCCGCTGACAGGGAAACATACATTTCTCAGGGGCGGGCATATCTTGATAAAGTAATGAAAGCGCCGGTCTATATTCTCGTTTTCGCTGACACTGCCGCCAGCCCTAAATATGCGCTGTTCGACGCCTGCCTCGCTATGGAAAATCTAATGCTCGCCGCCAGAGCTTTGGGGTACGGCACTGGTTTCTTCACCACTTACTTCCCGGAAGAAGTAATGAAGGAATTCGTCAAGGCGCCCGATGAATTGAAATTCCTCTGTGCAACTCCGGTGGGCATACCCAAAGAATGGCCCGATACTCCGCCCAAGAAAAACCTGAATGATATCCTAACGCGCGATAAATTTACAAAATAATCCTATAATCTGCAATGATTAATCTAAGAATAACAATTATATAAAAAATGCAGGAACTGGAAAGAATCCTGGGGGATGTCAGTAATCTGGTCTGGGGAGCGCCGATGCTGGCGCTCCTTTTTGGCACACATATATATCTTACATTACGGCTTAAATTCATCCAGCGCTTCATCGGCGCCGCTATTAAAATATCGCTCAAACGCACTGGCGAAGGTGACAAAGGCGACATCAGCCAATTCGGAGCCCTGACCACCGCCCTCGCCGCCACCATCGGCACCGGAAACATTATCGGCGTGTCCACCGCTATCGCCGCCGGAGGGCCGGGAGCGGTGCTCTGGATGTGGCTAACCGGAGTGTTCGGAATCTCCACAAAGTACGCCGAAGCCCTGCTGGCGGTAAAATACCGGGTGGTGAACCGGGACGGCACGATGTCCGGAGGCCCGATGTATGTGCTGGACCGGGGATTGAATATGCGCTGGCTGGGTGTGGTTTTCGCCGCAATGACCGCAGTCGCCGCCTTCGGTATCGGCAATACCGTCCAAGCCAACGCCATCGCTTCGATGGTTAAGACCAATTTTGGGATTAGTCCACTGGTGACCGGGCTTTCCCTCGCCCTCTTGACCGGAGCCGTTATCTTAGGGGGAATAAAAGCCATCGCCCGCGTCTGCCAAAACCTTATTCCCGCTATGGCGCTCTTCTATGTGGCAGGGTGTTTTATGCTGCTGATAATCGGTTACCAAACCATCCCCGATACCCTCGAACTTATCTTTAAAAGCGCTTTTACCGGCCACGCCGTAGCCGGCGGGTTCCTGGGAGCCGGAGTGAAGGAAGCTGTCCGCTACGGCATTGCCAGAGGACTTTTCTCCAATGAATCCGGACTGGGCAGCGCCCCCATCGTCGCCGCCGCCGCTCAGACCAAAAATCCGGTGCGCCAGGCTTTGGTCTCCTCCTCGGGAACCTTCTGGGATACCGTAGTGGTCTGCGCCATAACCGGCACGGTTATCGTCAACTCCGGTCAGTGGATATACGGCTATGACGGAGCGGACCTCACCGCCGCCGCCTTTTCGGAATTGGCTGTGACCGGGAAAATCATCCTCAGCGTAGGCCTGCTCACCTTCGCCTTTTCCACCATTCTGGGATGGTCTTATTACGGGGAAAAAGCCGCGGAGTATCTCTTCGGCCCAAAGGTGGTGAAACCCTATCGCTGGCTCTGGACGGTTATGGTCCTGGTGGGAGCGCTGCTATCGCTCCCTGTTGTCTGGTCCTTCGCGGACATCGCCAACGCCTTGATGGTGATTCCCAACCTCGTCGCCGTACTGCTGCTCAGCGGAGTGGTTGTTTCCGTCACCAGACACTTTTTGTGGCGCGGAAATCTCGATGAAGAGAGTGATTGACAGCCGTAAAAAATCAGTTTTCATTTCATTTTAACTTGTTAGAGAACGCCTTTTTTCTTAATTTGTCATTCTGAACGAAGTGAAGAATCTCTTGTTTATAATTGATTTACAAAAATGCAGATGCTATCGCTTCGCTCAGAATGACATAGTGTCGGTTAACTGATTTCTAACCTTTATGAAAATCGTCGTCGCCGGAACTGTCAATCGGGATGTAATCCGCTTCCCCGATGGCAATATCATCGAATCGCTGGGGGGAGCCCTCTACAGTATCCTCACCTTAGCCGCCGCCGCGCTGCAAGGCTGGGAAATCCTTCCCATCGCTAATGTGGGCGAAGATATCTATCCCCGGCTTTTGGAAATAATGTCGCAATACTCCAATATTAATCCTGAAGGACTGAAAAAAGTAAATTACCCCAACAACACCGTTTATCTTCAACTTTCGCCGGGGCAGGAACGCGAAGAACACACCGACCTCAAACTTCCGCCTATCAAATACTGTCAACTCGAACCGCACTTAGACTGTAACGCCCTGATGCTGAATTTCACCTCCGGCTTCGATATGGAAGTAACTACTGCGGAAAATGCTCTCAAAGAGCGCAAAAGACTCGCGTACATCGACCTTCACAGCCTAACCCTGGGCCTAGACTCCCAAAGACGCCGCTTCCAGCGTAAAATCCCGGATTGGAGGCGCTGGACTCAAGGAGCCGACTTTATCCAGCTCACCGCCGGAGAAGCCTGGTCGCTTTTCCCCGATAACCTCCTCGAACCGGACAATCTCCCCGCCGCTGTGGGTGAAGCGATTGGTAAAACCGCCCGCGTCGCCTGCCTGATGACCGACGGCGAACGCGGCGTGGACATCTTCACCGGAACCGGACAGTTCCATCGGGAGGCGAAGGCAGTGGAAAATCCGGTCGACACCACCGGCTGCGGAGATGTTTTTGGCGCAGCTTTTTTAGTGAAATACCTGATGACTTCAAATATCGACGCAGCGCTTGATTATGGAATTCACTGCGCTGCCATAAAATGCCGCTTCCGCGGCGCGGAAAAACTCCGCGCCCTGCCTTCAGCCAGCGGAAGGAGCGAGTAGTGCAAAGAACCATCTTATGATAGATTACCTGTATTGCAGCCATAAAAAAAGCCTACTCAGGTGAAACCTTATCACTTCAAAACCAGTCTAATCTATAAGACTTTATCCCGCTATACTCTATTCATCTTTCAATTTACATTAAAATTCGATATAGCAATTCGGCGCGTTATGCTTAAGAACATCCCCCTAAAAATGCTGCCACTGATGCTGGCGGCGTTAATAGCCCTTAACGGCTGCGGTAAAGGAAACGCGGACAGCGAAAATCCCGCTCCCGCAGAAAACGATTCCACCGCCCAATCGGATTCGGCGAAAACCGACTCAACTAAGTCGAAGGATAAGAAAAAGGGCGAGGAAGAATCGAAGGAGCTGGAGCTGGTTCCGGTGGAAATACAAACCGCTCAGAAGGGCGACATCTCGCAATACCTCATCCTCTCCGCCAACCTGAAAACCGAAGAGCAGGTCTCCGTTTACCCTGAAGTCGGCGGCATCGTCCGCGCCATCCTGACCGATGAGGGCGACCGGGTGAACGAGGGCGATACCCTGCTGATTCTCGATGACGAAGATCGCAAGCTGGACCATGACGCCGCTCTGGTCGATTACCGGCAGAGGGAAGCAGAACTCGAACGAGCCACCGACCTGCTCAATAAGAACTTTATCTCCGAGGAGGCCTACGACCAGGCAAAATTCAACCTGGAACGCGCCCGAATCGCCTACGAACGCGCCGAATTGGAACTGTCCCGCACCCGGGTCATCGCTCCCATCGCAGGCTACATCGCACAGCGTACCGTCAACCGAGGAGACCTGGTAAACACCGGAACCCAGCTCTACAGGCTGGTGAATCCACAGGATATGATTGCAGAGGTCCATATCCCGGAATCGGAGATTCCACGCATCGACCGGGGCCACAAGGTCAAAGTCTCCAGTGACGTTTACCCGGATAAAACTTTCCCTGCGAATATCAAGCGGATATCCCCGGTGGTTGAGGAAACCTCCGGCACTTTCAGAGTTACCGTCGGAGTGCATGACACCGGCGAGCTTCTCAAGCCCGGAATGTTTGTCAACATCCGCATCGTTACAGCAGTGCATCAGGATGTGGTGCTGGTGCCCAAACAGGCGGTGGTTTATGAAAACGACCTCCCCTTCATCTATATTATTCAAGATTCCCTGGCGTTGAAAATCAGGCTCCACCCCGGATTCGACGACAACCGCAGCATCGAAGCCCTGGACATCATCCAGCCCGGCGATAAAATTGTGGTGGTGGGTCAGTCCGGTCTCAAGGACAGCGCTATGGTAAAAATTATCGACCTGGAGCAAATCCGCAAAGAAGCGATGGAAATGGCTAAGGCTAACGGCGACAAATTGAAGGAGAAAAAGAAGAAAAAATCCGAGGACAAGGATAAAGGGCGGAGCGGCTCCGATGAATGATAAATCCCGCCTCAGCCTCCCCGTAAGGCGGCCGGTGGCGGTGCTGATGGTAGTATTGGCGGTAGTGGTGTTCGGCTATGTCTCATACCAGCGACTCGACCTCAACTTGATGCCCGATATCACCTACCCCTCCCTGACCGTCCGCACCGAATACCCCGGCAACGGCCCCGAAGAAGTGGAAATGGCCATCTCCCGCCCCCTGGAAGAAACCCTGGGAGTGGTCAACAACCTGGTTTCCATCAGTTCCATCTCCCGCGCCGGGATGAGCGACATCATCATCGAGTACGAATGGGATACCGATATGAACGCCGCCACCCAGGACATCCGGGAGAAATTAGACCAGGTCTTCCTCCCCGAAGAAGCCGACCGGCCCCTAATCCTCCGCTACGACCCTACCCTCGACCCCATCCTGCGTTTAGGCTTGCATGGCGGAGAAAACCTCTTCCTCCTGCGCCGCATCGCCGAGGATGAATTCAAGCGCAAGCTGGAACAGCTCCCACGCGTAGCCGCGGCGAAAGTCAAAGGGGGATGGGACGACGAAATCCTGGTGGAAGTCGACCAGGACGCCCTCGACCGGCTGAATATCTCCATCGAAGAAATTAACAGCCGCCTCTCGGCGGAGAATATCAACATTGCCGGCGGTAATCTGAAAGAGGGAGACACCGAATATGTGGTTCGAACCCTAAACCAATTCCGCTCCATCGATGAAATTCAGCACATCGTCATTGCCAGCCGGAGCGGCGCGGAAATCTACCTCCGCGATGTCGCTAAAGTCAGCCGGCAGCCCAAGGAACTCGAAGTCATCAGCCGCGTAGGCGGTGAACTCGCTGCGGTGATTGAAATCCACAAAGAAGCCGACGCCAACTTAGTGTCAGCGGCGTTAGCGGTGAAAAACGCAGTCTTCGGCGCCCCCGCCCAGCAAGCCTATGTCGCCAACCTCAAGAAAATGCTGGCGAAGAAGCGGGAAGAAGCCGTCAAACCTGACACCGCCGCCGCTGCTGCCGACTCCGCCAAAGCTAAGCCTGAAGAGAAAAAGAAGGATAAGAAAGAGAAGAAGAAGCGGCGAGGCGGACCCGGCGGAATAGGTTTTATGCACCGCGCAATGGTGGATTTCTTAGCTTACGACCTCCCGGAAGGCATAAAAGTCGATATCCTCTCCGACCAGTCGGTTTTCATTAAAAAATCCATCGCCGAAGTGCGCAACACCGCTATCATAGGCGGTATTCTGGCAATCATCGTCCTCTTCTTCTTCCTCAGGAACACCCTATCGACCATCATCGTCGGCGTCTCAATCCCGGTCAGCATCATCGCTACCTTCGCCCCGATGCACCTCTTCCATGTCTCCCTCAACATTATGTCCCTGGGAGGGTTGGCGCTGGGAGTGGGGATGCTGGTGGATAACTCCATCGTGGTGCTGGAGTCGATTTTCCGCTGCCGGGAAGAGGGGGACAAACTGGTCGACGCCGCGGTGCGCGGCGCCAAAGAAGTGCGCTCGGCGGTGGCGGCTTCCACCCTCACCACCATCGCCGTGTTTTTCCCAATCGTCTTCGTCAAAGGTGTGGCGGGACAAATTTTCGGAGATTTATCGCTCACCGTGGTCTTCTCCCTGCTGGCTTCGCTGATGGTGGCGGTTTACCTCATACCGATGCTGGCTTCGCGGGACTTCCGAACCCGCTACGGCGGTTACAAGCGGCTCGCCTTCGCCGACTTTAAACGTTTCACCTTCTGGACTCACTTCCGGGGCGATTTAAAATCGACCTGGCGCAAAATCCGCAAGGGCGGATTCATTAAGAAATGGCTGAAAACCGTATTCCTCCTCCCTATTATACTGATTTATTATATAATCCGCCTCTTCATCGAATTCGCGCTGAATCTTATCGGCAAGCTGATAATGCTGTTTTCCGCCATTGCCGGACTACTCCTGAAAGGATTGGTTTTTGTCGGCGGTTTCATCCTGAAATATCTTTTCAAACCGCTGCTCTACGTCTTCGATAAAGCCTTCGCCGCCCTCAGTAACTTCTATCCAAAAGCCATCAATTACGCGCTCGACCACCGCGCCGGAGTGCTGGGAACGGCGGTGGCGCTTTTTGCCTTCTGCCTCTTCGTTTTAGGACCTAACATCGGAAAAGAGCTGATACCGCAGGTTCACCAGGGAGAATTCAATTTGGAATTTACCCTCCCCGTCGGCACCCCCATTGAAAAAACCGCCGACCGTATTACTCCGGTGGAAGCGATCGCCCGAGCCCATCCCGAATCCCGGATGGTGTCGGCGGTGTTCGGCTCGGAAAAAACCTCGGTCAAATCCTCCGAAGAAGGTGAAAATTTTGGACGCGTTACCGTGCTGATGACTCCCGGAGGCGACCTCGCCGAACGCGAGGAACATATGGTGGAGGAACTACGCCGGAAAATCTCCGACATCCCCGAAATCAACACCAAGGTCACCCGACCCGTGCTTTTCAGCTTCAAAACCCCGGTAGAGGTGGAAATCCAGGGCTACAACCTGGAGCAACTGAAACGCCTCTCCGATGAAGCGGTGCGCCGGATGGAAGCCGTGCCCGGCATTCGCGATGTCAAATCCAACATCCAGCGCGGCAATCCCGAAGTCCTGTTGCGATACGACCGCGAACGGCTGGCTAAGCTGAACCTCAACATCCACAATGTCGCCACCATAGTCAGAAATAAGGTCCAGGGGAATGTAACTACTCAATTCGCTGAAGCCGACCGAAAGCTCGATATCAGGGTGAAACTACGGGAACAGGATCGGGCTTCCCTCAGGGATATCCACCGCATCGTAGTCAATCCCGAAGGCGAGGTTCCCATCTTCCTCTCCAGTGTGGCTGACATTAGATTGGACGAAAGTCCCTCGGAAATCAGGCGCATCAACGGCCAGCGCTCGGCGCTCATAACCGCCAACGTCGAAGGCCGCGACTTAGGCTCGGTGACCAATGACATCTACTATTCGCTATCCGCGATGGAGATGCCCGACGACTTCACCTTCGGAATCACCGGTCAAAACCGCGAAATGCAGACCTCGCTGAACAGCCTCATCTTCGCCCTGGCGCTGGCGGTGTTCCTGGTATATATTGTGATGGCTTCCCAATTCGAATCGCTGCTGCACCCCTTTGTCATTATGTTCACCATCCCCCTGGCGCTTATCGGAGTTTTCATCGCGCTCTATCTATTGGATTACGCCTTTTCTGTGGTGGTATTTTTGGGATTGATAATGCTGGCGGGTATCGTGGTCAACAACGCCATCGTGCTGGTGGATTATGTCAACCAGCTCCGAGACCGGGGAATGAGTAAGCGTGAAGCGCTGGTGGCGGCGGGAAAAATCCGCCTCCGGCCCATCCTGATGACCACCACCACCACCGTCCTCGGACTATTACCAATGGCGCTGGGACTGGGCGAAGGCGCGGAAATCCGCACCCCTATGGCAGTCACCGTCATCGCCGGACTGATATCCTCCACCTTCCTCACTCTGATAGTGATACCGACGGTCTATTCCGTCCTCGCCCCCGAACGGAAACCTGCGCCGGCAGCGGTTACCAGCGCCAACTCATCCCCCAATGAGTGATGGAAGAATGATAATGTATAATCGGCGAATAATACATATTATCACTCTTTGCGGCATTCTCATAGCGGCCTCGGCTTATTCTCAATCAGTCCAACCCGTTAAGGTCACTTTCGAAGACAAAAAATACGAACTATATCCCCGCACCTATAGTGAGCCGCCGGACTTACCTTCACCCGCTGTTACTGAAGGCGGCGTGGAAACCATGACAGCCTGTACCAAGTATCAGGAATACGCCCTCATACCGGTCACGGTGGAAAATGATAGTCTGGGTTTTAGTTTTAAACGGCATACAATAGGCAAGGGAAAGCAGCTTGATGTTGACGCCGAGGATTTCCCGGCGCTGTCTGAAACCGGACTGCACTCGGAAACGGAGTTGGACGCAGCGAAAACCATCACGGGGAAATCGATCGAAGAAATTACCGGGATAGCCCGCCCGGGGCAATCCTCCGGCGCCGGTTTCATCTGCTACGATGAGGATATCATCTCTGTCTTGAAAGGCGACAATCGATTGGTGAAAAAGCTGGGTATGACTCACCCGCAGATGGCAAAACCACTCTTTCACATATGGAACCTGATTCTGTTGGAATATAAACTCGGCAATATCAGGCGGTATTGGGACAATATCGAATATGTTGTTTATAATGGGAAGAAAGTCAGATTCGGAGAAGTCTTCGGCACAAAGGGATTCCAGGAATCCATCTTCAACGATGAGATTAAGGGCTCTTTCCAGATTAACTTCCGGCGCGAAATAGATAAAGACGAAAAAACCTATTTGAACCAGAAATACTCGCATTTGAATCAAGAGCAGATGGCAGAGTTGAAAAAAAGACTGTCCCATATTCTCACTGGTGAAATGGAACCCTATTACATAATGCGCTATGGATTCTATGAAGGGCACACATCTTATAGAACCGACCCCATAGCCTTGTCCTTCATTTTCGGATTGAAGAAGCTCGAAGATATTGACAGAGCCGTCGATTATGATTTATACAACGCCTTGACCACTCACTACAATAAAGACAGTTTAACTAAGTGAAATCGCTAATTGACACATAACTATCCATTACGCACAATCGTAAGTCATTAGATTCGCCAACTTGAAAAACCACGAATCATATCTGCCCCGCTTTTCGGTCAAACGGCCGGTCACCGTGCTGATGATATTCCTGGCTCTATTGGTGGTGGGATATATCAGCTACACCACCATCCCGGTGGAGCTTTTTCCCCAGGGATTCGTGCCGCCCTTCTTAGGAGTCTGGATAAGCTACCGCGGCTCCAATCCCAAGGAAATCGAAGACCAAATCACACGCCCCGCCGAAGAACAGCTCCGCACCGTCCGCGGCATCAGGGAAATGTACTCCTATTCCAGCCAGAACGGTGTCTGGCTCTGGCTCGAATTCGGTCAGGAAGCGGATATGCAATTGGCTTACTCCCAAGTATCAGACCGCCTAGAACGAGCCCGCCTCGATTGGCCCGAAGACCAGCGCTACTATTGGATTAACAAGTTCTCCGACCAGGATGAGCCCATATTCTTCTTCGGCATCTCCCTCGACCCCGCGCTGGAAGACCCCTACTTCCTGGTGGAGCAGAAAATCAAGCGGCGTTTAGAACGCATCACCGGCGTCGCAAAAGTCGAAACCTGGGGCACCTACGAAAAAATCATCCAGATTGAAATCGACGCCGACCGAACCAAAGCCTACCGCGTCAACACCTACCAACTGGTGAACGACCTGATGCGAGACAACTTCGCTATGTCCTCCGGCTATGTGCGCGAAGGGGGAAAAAAGTTCTATCTGCGCTCGATGGCTCAGTTTAAAAGCCTGGAGGATTTCCAAAATCTCCCCGTAAATGACACCGGATTGAAGCTGAAAGACGTAGCGAGGGTAACCTACGACGTCCCCGAACGCCGCTGGAGGCAGCGAGTCGACCGCAAGCAGGCGGCGATGGTGGCGGTCTATAAAGAATCCTCCGCCAACACCATCGAACTGGCGAAACGGCTCGATATAGCAATCGACGATTTTCGCACCGACAAAATGTTCCAGGGCATGGAATTCCAGGTGCTCTTCAACCAGGCATCCCACATCCTCAACACCATTAAAGACCTGAAAACCGCCGGGCTCTGGGGAGGATTTTTCGCCTTCTGCGTCCTCTTCTTCTTCATACGCCGCCTCTGGATGACCTCAATCATCACACTGGCAATCCCGCTGTCCCTGCTTATCACCCTCACCGTGGTTTATTTCATCGGATGGTCGCTGAACATCATCGTAATGATGGGGCTGATGATATGTATCGGGTTGGTGATAGACAACTCCATCGTGGTGGTGGAGAATATCCACGTCCGAAGTCTCGCCGGAGACTCCCCGGAACGCGCCTCCATCAGAGGCGCTTCCGAAGTGGCGATGGCGGTGACCCTTGCCACCTTCACCACCGTAGTCGTGTTCCTCCCCTTGATTCTGATGAATGACGAAATTGGTTTCCGCTTCTATATGCTCCGCATCGGTATGCCGGTGATGCTGGCGCTGGCGGCTTCGCTCGGAGTCTCCCTACTCTTCATCCCACTGGCGACCAAACACTCGATTTCGCGTAAAACAGTGGCGGAACCACGCATCATCGAATGGGCCGGCGACAAAGTCCACAACATCCTCCGCTGGACGCTCAACCACCGCCTCGACGCTACACTGATAGCGGTTGTCGTCCTCATCAGTATCTCCCTGCCGATGAACAAAGTCCCCAAAACCGATGAAGCCAGCGGAAACATCAATGACTTCAGACTCCGCTTCGACATCCCCAATTCCTACACTCTGGAAAAAACCGATGAACTCTTCACCACCGTCGAAGAAATCCTCACCGCTAAGAGAGAAGAATACGACATCAGGACCATCTCTACCCGCTTCAGCTCCCACTGGGGACAGATAAGGGTGTTTCTCAACCAGCGCGACCAGGCTTGGTGGCAGGACGTCCTCGACTACGCATTAATCGGTCTGGGGCTGAAGGAGAAAAGAATGACGCGGGAAGAGGTGATTGAAGATGTGAAGAAGCTCATTCCCGAAGCCCCCGGCGTCAGAGTTTTCACCTCCTGGCGGCACGGCTCCTCCGGCGAAAGCGCAGTGCACATCACACTCTCCGGAGACGACACCGAATCCCTGCTCAAACTGGCGAAGGAAGCCAAACGCCTGCTGCGGCGGATACCATCCATCACCAGTGTGGACCTCGACCTGGAATCCGGTGAAGATGAAATACAGGTGGTGATGGATCGGGATAAAGTGCGGCGAGCGGGACTCTCCCCCCGTTATGTGGCGGGGACGGTCTCCTACGCCATCAGAGGATACACCCTCCCGGAACTCCGCACCGAAGATAAAGAGATAACGGTCAAAGCCTACTATAAAAAGGAAGACCGCGAGACCGTGGAGCAGTTGAAGAACCTGCGTTTTACCTCTACCAATGGTGAAGAAGTCTCCTTGGCGACTGTCGCCGATTTCAAAGTAGTGAAAGGACTGGGAGAAATACGCCGCGAAAACGGTAAAACCTCCATCCAGTTGAAAGCCTCCACTACCAAGGACAACCTGGAACAATTATCCCGGGATGTGGACCGGGTGATGAAAAGTTTCAATATGCCCCGCGGTTACAGCTGGTCCAAGGGGAGCAGGTTCCACCGGATGGAAGAATCGAACCAGGCGCAAAACTTCGCCATCCTCCTCGCCATCACCTTTGTCTTCCTGCTGATGGGAGTTTTATTCGAATCGTTTGTCCTGCCCCTCTCCATCATCGTCAGTATTCCTTTCTCCTTCTTCGGAGCCTTCTGGATACTGTACCTCACCAAAACTCCCTTCGACTTTATGGCCAGTATCGGCCTCATCATCCTCATCGGAATCGTGGTCAACAACGCCATCGTTCTGGTCGATTTGGTTAACCGAATGCGTTCCGAAGGGATGGAGCGCAGGGAAGCGCTGCTCAAAGCCTCACGCCGACGCTTCCGCCCCATCATAATGACCGCCGCCACCACCATCTGCGGGTTAATCCCTATGGCGGCGGGCAATTCCAGCCTCATAGGCATACCCTACGCCTCCCTGGGCCGGGTCATCATCGGCGGAATCGCCACCTCCACCGTATTCACCCTGGTCTTTGTGCCTCTGTTCTACACTTTCTTCGATGACCTGCGGGAATTTATTAAACGGATCTTCTCCGGCGTTTTAGGCAAGAAGAGCCGGGGAATGGAAAAAGTTTCCTCTGATAATTGATTCTCCCCTATCCTATCAGCCGGCAATCAAGCGCCTCCCTATATAATATCCACTTTATGGTCCGACCTCGTTAATAGGTATAATTATTGCTATTATCGAAATAAATCTGTACATTTATACAATATT
>CAYQZD010000032.1:0-35254 GCA_964421875.1 uncultured bacterium | reverse complement strand
ACCTCGCGAGGAAGCGGTAGAGTTATTTTCAAAGTAAAGGAAGTGTGATTGACTTTGGCTAATATGCTTGGTTAGATTATCCCGCGGAGTTTCAGTCGGGGCGACTGGATTTGAACCAGCGACCCCTTCGTCCCGAACGAAGTGCGCTTCCGGACTGCGCTACGCCCCGAATCAACAGCAGACAATGATAGGGAGGCCAATGTTCCCCCATATCACTTATTATCAAGGATATTAAGTATCTCCTTCAGCTCCGTTTTCACCTGAGACAGGGTTTGCCTCAGCTCAATCTCATTGAAGGAGATTTCAGTCTGGTTTCCCGATGAGTCTCCGGCGTCCTTGAAGTAGTTCTTGGCTCCTTCAATCGTGAATTTCTTGTCGTACAGCAGAGTCTTGATACACCGGATAACTTCGATATCCTCCCCGGAATACACCCTGCGCCCGGCGGAGTTCTTTTGCGGCGACAATTGCTCGAACTCGGTTTCCCAGAAACGAAGGACATGCGGTTCAAGACCTGTCATCTGGCCCGTTTCGCCGATGGAGTAACAGGGTTTCTTTTGGTCAGATGTCATTCCGACACTTCCGTTCCTTAAGAACCCTCATACGAGGGTCTCTTTCGCGACCTTGCGCAACTTAAGATGAAAATAAATGGCTCGCGTATAGATAACGCTGCTACTATTTTCAAGGTGAACTATAATATAGCCTTATTTCAGTAAAAAAGCAACCCGTATCAGCGGTTTCCCAGTAGTTTTTTCACCAAAATCGTCCCACCGGAGAAGCGGTTGATGGTCCGCAGTTTCAACATCTCCAAACTACAAGCGGCGCCATTCAACTTCCGACATAAAGCGGTCTCGGTATCCAAAAGATAGACTCCGCGGCGCCCTACCAAAAATCCGTTTTCCCGCTCAAGCGGATTCATAGTGCATGCGGCGAGGTAACCCGCCTCACGGGCGATTTCGATAACCCTGCGGTCGAAGCGGCCGAAGGGCAGTGAAAGGTAGTTCACCGGACAGCCCAGGCGGTCCTCGATGACCGCTTTGGAATCCGTTAGTTCCCGGCGGAGTTCTCCCTCCGGCAATCCCACCAGACATCGGTGCGTCATAGTGTGGCTGCCAACCTCAATCCCCTCCATCGCCCTGAGCTGTTCCCAGGAGAGGTGTTTGAAGCGTAGAGCTCCCAGGTTCACTTCCCAGCGGTTCCAGCCTCCTGCATATCCGGCGACAATGAAAACCGTGGCGGAGCCGCCCCGCTCCTTGAGGGCGGGATAGGCATAGCGCAGGAAAGATTCATAGCCGTCGTCGAAGGTCAGAGCGATGCGGGAAGGTCGGGGATTTTCAAGATACTCCCCCAGGGCGCAGGGACGTAGGTCTCTATCCGCAAAGACTCGTAAATGACGCGCAAACTGACCGGGGGTAACTCTGGTCAATCCCCACTCGAAGCGGGTGTCAACTTTATGATAAGCCAGAACAGGGATGCTGTATCCTCGAAACTATATTCCGGTGTGCCCGAACCCCCCTTCACCGCGCTCGCTGGGGGGCAGTTGTTCGGCGAAGCGGAATTTGCCCCGATCCACCGGTGCGATTACCATCTGCGCGATGCGGTCGCCGGAATTCACAGTGAAGGGGGCTTTGCCGAAGTTGGTAAGCAGGACCTTCACTTCGCCGCGGTAATCGCTGTCGATGGTTCCGGGGGAATTGACGATGCCGATGTTGTGTTTCAGCGCCAAGCCGCTTCGAGGGCGGATTTGCGCCTCATACCCCGGTGGAACCGCCATGCTGAATCCGGTGGGGATAAGCCTGCTTTCGCCGGGCAGGATAACCAGGGGAGCTTCAAGATACGCCTGAACATCAGCTCCGGCTGCGCCGCCGCTCTGGTATCGAGGCAGCGCAGGATTGGCGCCCGGAAGCGCTTTTATCAGCACTTCAATCATAATGTCTTCATAGTCAAGGACTCCGCCCTGTTCGATACTTGAGACGATTCTACCGGCGCGGCTTCACCCTTACGTATCTGTCTCCCCAGCGCCCCACCGCCAGCCGCTATGAGGTTTCCTGCGATTTGACCATCTGGAACAGCAGGAATGCTATGGTGGCTAAGGCAAAAAGCTGTGAAAGCATAACATAGACTCTGGCAGAGCAGAGCAGAATGCTGTCGCAGGCTGCCCAGGCGATGAAGCCTACCAGTAGCAGCACGCCGGCGAGAATAATGCTTATCAGAGCTAAGGTCTTGAACATGGTGTCCTCCGGTTAATTATAGAGAAGGATTAGATGTATCCATAAAACCGTCTCAGACGGTTTTGTTCGCAACCCTCTACAAATAAGATTTAAAACAAAGCTTGCCAATCAAAGCTACCGCTATTTTCAAGGTAAACCATCATCCGATGGATTCTCTTCGCGAACCATCGCACAATTTTGGATGAAAATTCACGGCTCACTTATAGACGCAGCCGATATTTTCAAGGTAAATTATACATAAAATTCATAATAGCAAATTCCGGTGGAGTAATTGTCGGTTTTGACGCCTACTCCGAATTAGAGAAGGCGGATATGATTATCCGCCTTCAGCAGTGTGAACCGTATTTTAGATCGAAAAGACCAGTATCAAAGCAGGTCTTTCACGGGGGTATATTCCAAACCGAAAGCGTCGGCGACGGCTTTACAGGTCACTTTGCCCTCAATCATATTGATTCCTGTTAGAATCATATTCGATTCCTCAGCCGCCTGGCGCCATCTGGCATTGGCTAATTTACGGGCAAAGGGGAAGGTGGCGTTGGTCAGAGCTTTGGTCGAAGTGAAGGGGACCGCTCCGGGCATATTCGCCACGCCGTAGTGCAGGACTCCATCGACTTCATAGACCGGGTCGTCGTGGGTGGTGGCGTGGATGGTTTCGATGCATCCTCCCTGGTCGATGGCTACGTCCACAATCACCGCCCCCGGCTTCATCAGTTTCAACATATCTCGGGTAACGAGCTTAGGCGCCTTGGCGCCGGGAATCAGGACCGCTCCCACCAGCAGGTCAGCTTTGGCGATATAGGTGCGGATGTTTTCAGGATTTGAAGCAACGGTAGTCACGTTTTTGGGCATAAAATCGTCCAGCTCGCGAAGACGGTTTAGGTTGACGTCGAGTATGGTTACATTCGCGCCCAGCCCCGCGGCCATCTTAGCGGCGTTGGTGCCCACAATTCCTCCCCCCAGAACTACAACTTCTCCCGGTTCAACTCCGGGCACACCTCCTAAAAGCACGCCTCTGCCTCCCATCCGCTTTTCCAGGTATTTTGCGCCCTGCTGGGTAGCCATTCTGCCTGCGACTTCACTCATAGGAATCAGGAGGGGGAGCTGGCCTTCCTCATCGACCATAGTTTCGTAGGCGATGGCGATACTTTTAGTATCCATCACCGCTTTCGTCAGGGCTTCCGAGGATGCGAAGTGATAGTATGTGAAGACCACCTGGCCCGGGCGCATCAGTGCGTGTTCCGGTTCCAGTGGTTCTTTCACCTTAATTATCATTTCCGCGCGGTCGAAGATTTCTTTTGGAGTATTTATGATACTCGCACCCGCTTTGATATATTCATCGTTTTTAAATCCGCTGCCGAGTCCGGCGCCGTTTTCCACCAGCACGGTGTGTCCTTCGGACACCAAGATTTCCGCTCCGGAAGGCTGGAGAGCGACTCGGTTTTCAGCGGTTTTAATTTCTTTAGGCACTCCTATTATCATTACAATTCCTCCGATGGGGTAAATATTACCGTAAGCAGGTTTTCCGGTTTCAGCAGTTCTTCCGCCACTTCCAGCACCTGCTCGGATGTTACTTGATTTATTTTATTTACGATGTCGTCCAGTGAGATGAAATCGTTGACATATACTTCCATCTTCCCCAGACGGCTCATTCTGCTTGAAGTCGATTCCAATCCCAGCATCAGGTTACCTTTTAGCTGGGTTTTTATGCGAGCCAGCAGTTCATCATCGAGTTTTTCCCGACGAATCCGCTCCAGTTCCTGCATCACCAATCCGACAACGTCGTCGATTCGGTTTCGGTCGGTTCCCACGTAGACTCCGAACACGCCGGTATCGGAGAGGGCTTCGGTGAAAGTATTCACAGAATAGGCGTATCCGAAGGTTTCCCGGATGCTCTGGAACAGGCGTGACGACATTCCGCCTCCGAGGACAGTGTTCATCACGAAGAAGGGGTATTTCCTGGGGTCGTAATAGGGAAAGGCTCTAACTCCGACGCAGATGTGCGCTTGGTTGATAGCCCGGGTGAAGGATTTCCTTCCCGCAGCCACGGGCGGAACCGGTGAACGTAGAATTCCGCCGTTGGGTTCGCTAAAGCTGAAAACGCTTTCCACCAGCTTGAGTATCTCTTCATGATTTAAATTCCCCGCGGCGGCGATGACCACTCTGTCAGCGGTGTAGCGGTCTTGAATCAGCGATATTAAATCCTTCGAAGAGAAGGTGTTCACGGTATCCACCGTCCCCAGAATGGGCTGCCCCAGAGAATGCCCCGGGTAAAGATGTCTGATGAAGTATTCCAGGATGAGTTCGTCGGGTGTGTCTTCAAGGTGCTTTATTTCCTCAGAGACCACCGACTTTTCCTTTTCGATCTCCGCATCACGGAAAAGGGAGTTTGAGAGGATATCGGCGAGGACATCGATTGCGATGGCGATGTTTTCATCCAAAAGGTGTGCGTAGAAACAGGTGAGTTCGGCGCTGGTGAAGGCGTTTAGGTGTCCTCCGACGGCTTCGATTTCCCGGGCGATGTCCAGCGAGGTGCGCTTTTCGGTGCCCTTAAAAATCATATGTTCCAGGAAATGGGAAATCCCCTGGTTCGAATCGGTTTCATCACGCCCCCCGACGTTCACCCACACTCCCAGGGCAACGGACCTAACGGTGGGAATCTTTTCGGTGACCAGGCGGATTCCGCCGGGCAGTATCGATTTTCGGTAGTTTTCGCGCAAATTGATGTATTTAGACGGTTTATATAGTATTGAGTTAGTTTACATTCCCACGCGGGAGCGTGGGAACGAGGAATAATCTATTATTGAATTGCTGTCGACAGTATATTAAATATTAATAATTATTTGGTGTCGGGTGCGGAGACCCGACACCACAGCAAATTTACCAGTTTGAAGTGTCAGTGTCATTCTGGCTGTGAGGCAAGCCAGAATCTTTCTTTTTACGGAAGGATTCCGGCTGCGCCGGAATGACATCGTATCCGCAACTTCAAAAAAGCTAAAGTCTTACAGCTATTAATTTTAAATTAAAATTATGTACATTTTGTTAATCCTGTCTATTACAATTTATCGATTTCTGGGACCGCGATTTCCGCCCCCGCCTCGCCTGCCGCCGCCGCCGGGACGTCGGTCTCGGTCTCTGTCGTCGCGGCGGGGCGAATAGGGATGTTCAGATGGTGTATAGGCGGGCCTTTCCAATAGCGCTTTACGGGAAAGGTCCATCTTGCCCTGGGAGTCGAGGTCCAGGAGTTTGACCTTCACCGTTTCACCGACTTTGAGCACATCGGAGGGGTGCTCGACGCGGTGGTGCGCAATATTTTTAACATGCAGCAGTCCTTCTCTGCCGGGAAGGATTTCGACAAACGCTCCGAAATCGACAATCCTTCTCACTATCCCATCGTAAACCTCTCCCACTTCCGGGTCTTCGGTCATAGAGGCGATGATTTCTCGGGCTTTGTCCGCGCCGGCCTGGTTTATGGAGGCAATCTGGATAGTCCCGTCATCATCGATATTGATGGTGGCTTCGGTCTGTTCGATAATCTCCCGGATATTCCTTCCCGCAGGACCAATAACCATGCCTATCTTATCTACGGGAATCTTCATAAAGATGATATTTGGCGCATAGCGAGACAGTTCGGGTCGAGGCTGCGCAATGGTCTTCGCCATCTCCGCCAGGATGTGCAATCTGGCTTGCTTTGCTCGGTTCAAAGCCTCCTCCATTACCTCAGTTGAGATGCCGGAGACCTTGATGTCCATCTGCACCGCGGTCACTCCGTCTTTGCTGCCGGCGATTTTAAAATCCATATCGCCAAGGTGGTCTTCAGCTCCCAGGATATCGGTTAAAATCACCGCCTGGCTATCTTCAAGCACCAGTCCCATCGCCACTCCAGCCACAGGCTTGGCGACAGGCACTCCCGCATCCATCAGCGCCATACAGCCGGCGCAGACGGTCGCCATCGAAGAGCTTCCGTTAGATTCAAGCACATCCGACACGATGCGGATGGTGTAGGGGAAATCGTCATAGGCGGGCAGCATGAATTTCAGAGCCCGCTCCGCCAGGTTGCCGTGCCCCACTTCCCTTCGGGAAACTCCGAACCGGCGTGAAACCTCGCCGGTGGAATATCCGGGGAAATTGTAATGCAACAGGAAGCGCTTAAAAAAATCGCCTTCGAGGCTGTCGATGCGCTGCTCGTCCATTTTGGTCCCAAGGGTGGCGGTTGCCAGGGCTTGAGTCTGGCCTCGGGTGAAGAGGGCGCTGCCGTGGGCTCGGGGCAGGAGTCCGACTTCTCCGGTGATGGGACGGACTTGGTCGATGCTCCTGCCATCGAGGCGGCGTCCCTCCCCTAAGATGTTCTGGCGCATATAGACCTTTTCCAGTTCCCTGACGGCGTTTCTGATGATACCTTCGCTTTCAGGGAATTCTTCCTGCATCGCTTCCACAGTCTCAGTCTCCAGCAGTTCCAGGGTATCCTCACGCTGAGTTTTATCGATAATTTCACAGGCTTCCTTAACCCGGGCTTCCGCCACTTCCTTTACCTTATTTTCGAGGGAGCTGTGGTCCTGGATTTCGGGGGATTGACGTTTGGGAGGCGCTGCTTCTTCCGCTATACTCTCGATGAGCTCCACGATATCCGTAATGTGCTTATGGGCAAAGTTGATAGCCGCTAACAGCACGCTTTCCGGCACTTCCTTGCATTCCCCTTCTACCATCAATATCGAGTCCTTGGCGCCGGCGACCACCAGTTCCATATCGCATTCTTCAAGCTGGGAAATAGTGGGATTAATTACGAATTTACCGTCGATGCGGCCCACGGTGACTTCGGCGATGACCTTCTCCATCGGAACGTCGGAGAACGCCAATGCTGCGGAGGCGGCGATTGCGCCTAAAATATCACCGTCGTTTTCGCCGTCCGCGGACATCACGGTTATCAGCACTTGAGTCTCGCAGTTAAACCAGTCGGGAAACAGGGGTCTTATGGGACGGTCTATCAATCTTGCCGAAAGGATTTCCTTTTCATTAGGTCTTCCCTCCCGTTTGAAAAAGCCACCGGGGATTTTCCCCGAGGCGGCCATTTTTTCTCTGTAGTCAACAGTTAGAGGGAAAAAGTCCTTGCCCTCTTCAGCATCTTTTTCGGCGACAACCGCAGCCAGGACAATGGTGTCTCCATATCGAATCCAGGCGGAACCGTTGGCTTGCTTGGCCAACTTGCCGGTTTCGATGGATAGGTTCCTGCCGCCGATTTCAATCTCTTTTTTGTAAATCATTACATTCCTTCTCCGCTAAACTCAAGGGAGCAATAGCCACACTAATGGTGTGAAAGGCAAACTCAAGCTTAACACGATAGTTTTTAAATTCCTTATCTATTACCTCCGCAGTCCCAAATCCTTAATCAGGCTGCGGTAACGTTCGATATCCTTCCTCGCCAGGTAGTCCAGCAGCCGACGCCGCTGACCGACCATTTTTAAAAGCCCCCGGCGGGAATGGTTGTCTTTCTTGTGAACCTTAAAATGTTCAGTAAGCTGATTGATTCTTTCGGTCAGCATCGCCACCTGGACTTCGGTCGATCCGGAATCCTGGGGGGAACTGCCGAATTTTTCTACAAGCTTGCTTTTCTCTTCTACGCTTAATGGCATGTTAATTAGCTCCAATATTTCAAATTTCGATTGCAGGTTTAATCGGCTTCACTGCGCCGAAAGATTTCACGTCCCCTGTCTTCATCCGCCTTCATCCCCGCCACCAGCTCCGTTTCATTGGCGAAGGCGCGTTCGCCGCGTACCCTTTCCACCAGCTCCACCTTCAGCTTTTCGCCGTAGAGGTTACGGTCGAAGTCGAAGATATAGACCTCTATCATAAAACTCCCGGCGCCATAGGTGGGACGGTTACCCAGATAGAGCAGACCGGCTCGCGGCTGCCCCTCAAGGTGCACGTAAACCGCATAGATCCCGTTCAAGGGGAGCATTTTAAGGGGATTATCCAATCTCAGATTGGCGGTGGGGAATCCGAGTCTGGCTCCGCGGGCGTCCCCTTTAACCACATAGCCGGTGAAGGAGTAGCGGCTGCCAAGGTAATCCGCCGCCTGCCGAACCTTTCCCTCTTCAAGCATCCGCCTTATCAAGGTGCTGGAAACAATCAATTCGCCACTATAATAGGGCTCCACTACTTCGACTTCAAAGCCGAGCTTTTTTCCCTGCTTAAGCAGAAAGTCTTTATTTCCCCTGCGGTCTCGGCCAAAGGCGTGGTCGTATCCCACCGCCATCCTGCGCAGACCGATTTTCTCGAGCACGATTTCTTTCAGGAAGCTTTCCGCCGTCATATTCATCAAATCGCGGTCGAAGTTCAGCGCCACTAATCGCTCGATGCCCAGCTTCTCCAAACCCTCAACTTTTTCCTCCGGGGTGGTAAGTATCTTTATTTTCTTACCGGGTCGAGCCACCACCGCCTGGGGGTGAGGGAAGAAGGTGACCACTGTCGAGGGTGAGGAACCTTCCACCACCCGTTGGATTAGTTTTCTATGTCCGCAATGGAGCCCGTCGAAGGTTCCCACTGTCACGGTGGAATCCTCACTTCGGGGGAAATCGTCAAGATTGTTGGCAAAAATCCGCATTCGCTTTATGTTCAGCCGAGGTTGTCAGCCTCGATTTGGTAAATTCCTCATTTATCGTGGGGAAAGGTCTTCGCAGTCTGTCAGACAATATGTCATGCTGAGCGAAGCGAAGCATCTGCATTTGTGTAAGTTACTGATAAACAAGAGATTCTTCATCCGCCGGTTGGCGGATTCAAAATGACATCGGGTGTATATCAACACTCTCAATCTAATCTGATATCTTCCAGCGGGAGGCTGTCTTCCACCCGGTAATCCCCCACCCTGGCGCGCAGTAAAGATTCCATACAGCCTCCCACGCCAAGGCTCTGGCCGATGTCGTGCGCCAGGGAGCGGATATAGGTTCCTTTGGAACAGCGCACGGTTATGCCTAACCGGGGATTTTTCCAAAAATCGATATCAATACTGTGGATGGTGACCTTTCGCGGTTCCCGCTCGATTTCAATCCCCTTGCGCGCTAATTTGTAGAGCCTTTGTCCCTTGACTTTAAGCGCGGAATACATCGGCGGAACCTGCTCGATATCCCCCCGGAATCTCTGCAGAACGGTAAGGACCTCGCTTAAGGCAATATCAGGGACTGTTTTTTCTTCCGCGACCTCTCCGGTGATATCGTAGGTATCGGTAGTTTTCCCCAGCAAAATTACCGCCCGGTATTCTTTAACGAGGGATGTCAGTTCATCCGCCCGTTTGGTGGCTTTTCCCGCCAGGATAATCAGCACCCCTTCCGCTATAGGGTCCAGCGTCCCTCCGTGCCCCACTTTTTTCACTTTGAGGAGGCTGCGAATACGTTTAACCACCCCGAAGGAGGTCATCCCCGGGGGCTTATAAACGTTAAGCACCAAGCCTTCCGGCGGAACAATCATCACTGATTAAGCCGGTCGATGATGGTTTTGAGCAGGTCTGTTTTCAATTTTTCCAAAGGACCCCGGTATCTGAATCCGGCGGCTTTGCGGTGCCCCCCTCCGCCGTAACTCTGGGCGATATCCTGCACGTCAAGCGTATCCCGGGCTCGGAGACTAACTTTAAATCTTCCGTCCGACATCTTCCTGATAAAGGCTGCGGCAAGCACCTTGCGGATTCCCAGGGCGAAGTCGATGAATCCTTCGGCGTCCTCTATCTCCTTCTCTTCCAAGTATTCCATCATCGCCACCCTGCCTTCGCTGTGAAATTCGAGGGTGTCGAGGGATTTCGCCAGGGCAATAATGAAATCTTTGGGCAGGTCGAAATAGACCGCCTCCGTCAGTTCAGCGGGGTCGGCTCCGCATTCCACCAATTCGGCGCAGATTCTGAAGGCTCGCGGCGTGCTGTTGGCGAACCGGAACCTTCCGGTGTCGGTCATAACACCGATGTATAGGTATGAGGCTAATTCCTTTTCGACCGGCAGTTTTAGATAACGGGCGAAATTATAAAGGATTTCGCAGGTGGAGCTTGCTTCAACATCTATACAAGCCACATCTCCGAAGCCGTCATTGGAGATATGATGGTCGATATTCAAAATTGCCGCGCCCGGTTCCACCATCTCCGAAACCGCGCCTATCCGCTTGTAGCTTCCGGCGTCGAGAATTATTATATTGGTGAAAATACCGGGGATAGTGACCCTGGAAGAATCAAGAATCGACTCTTTTTCACCCAAAAAATCATATTTTTGCGAAACACCGCCATCGATAGCCAAAATGAACCGTTTCCCCATCTTGGTGAGGATTACACCCATCCCCAAGGCCGCTCCCACCGCGTCGCCGTCCGGGGCGAAATGGGTGGTCACCAGAAAATCATCACCATCATCTATGAATTTCGCCGCCCTCTCAAACGTAGAAAGATGGGCGTCATTCATCTTGGTTGATCTCCCTGATCAAGTCATCAATCCTTTGCGCGTTCTTTAACGTCCGGTCCGGTGCGAATTTTAATTTGGGCAGAGCTCTTAGCCTGATTTTCTGCGCCATCTTGGAGATAATTTCGTGCCGGGAATATTCCAGGAACTTCCGTGCAGCCTCATCGTCGGCGCCGATTACGGTGAAATCCACCCAGGCTACGCTGAGGTCGGGGCTGGCTTTAACATTGGTGATGGTTATCAATCCCTCAAAACGGGTTTTTAGCCCCTGATTGACAATTTCACCCACCGCATGCTTGATGAGTTCGTTGATTCGGGCCTGTCTCCTGGGCTGCATTTTAACCAAAAATAGGATTTAGGGGTTAGGGATTAGGATTTAGTTGGTCAGCATCTTATGCTGACAATCAAAATAGTATCATCCAGTTACTAATACACGTCCCTGAGCACGCCCACAAGTTCAATCCTGTGGTCAGCTTCAAGGAAGTTGACTACTTTTTGCAGGGTTTCGTCCAGGTGGCGGTTTTCCATTCCCACGGTAACAATTCCGATTTCAGCGTATTTGTGCTGTTCGTGCAGCCCGACTTCAGCCACCGCTACATTGAATCGATTTTTAAGTCGTTCCTTGACCGATTTGACCACAGCCCGCTTAGCTTTTAAGGAACCGCTGTCAAATATCAGAACCTTGACGTTTAGAGTTCCGACCAGCAATCGCTTCTCCTAAAGGGATAGAGTTCGTTTCTTTTCCACCGTTCTGTAAACCTGGATAATATCCCCAACCTTTACATCGTTGAAATTTTTCAGTTTGATGCCGCATTCAAATCCCGATGACACTTCTTTAGCGTCATCCTTAAACCGCTTGAGGGAATCGATATCTCCGTCAAAAATCTCCACTCCCTCACGATAAACCTTGGCGAGTGCGTTACGTTCGATTTTTCCATCGGATACATAGCATCCCGCGATGCTCCCCAGGGCTGAAATTTTAAAAATATCCCTAACTTCAGCCTCACCCAATATCTCCTCGGAGACCTCAGGGGACAACATACCTTCCAGAGCGAGTTTCACATCGTTGATAACGTCGTATATTATACGGTATGATTTTATTTCGACCTTTTGCTGTGTAGCCAGTTCGCGGGCGTTTTTGTTGGCGTGAACGTGGAATCCGATAATCACAGCCTGTGAAGCGGAGGCGAGCAAAACATCGGTTTCGATGACCGCGCCCACGCCTTTGTGAAGGATATTGACGATGACTTCTTCAGTTTCCAGTTTCATCAGGGCGTCCGCCAAGGCTTCCACCGAGCCGTGAACATCGCCTTTGATAATCAGGGGAAGTTCCTGAGTCTCACCGAATTTGATATTACGGGAAATCTGGTCCAGGGTCATCATCTTGATATGACGGAAACTCTGCTCCCTTTGAAGCTGCTGACGGCGGAAGCTGACCGACTTAGCCTCCTTTTCGGTTTCAGTCACGGAGAAGCTGTCTCCGGCTTGAGGAACTCCGGTGAATCCCACGACCTGGACCGGGTCTGAAGCGTTGGCGCTGTCAATGTCCCGGCCTCTTTCATCCAACAGGGCTCGCACCCTGCCGGAAAACTGGCCGCTGACAAAAAAGTCACCCACTTTTAATATACCGGACTGCACCAGCACGGTGGCCAAAGCTCCCCGCCCGCGGTCGAGCTTGGAATCGATTACCACTCCGCGCGCGCGTTCAACTTTGGGAGCCTTAAGCTCCTGCAGGTCGGAGAGAATGAGAATCTCCTCCATCAGCTTTTCCACCCCTTCGCCGTGTTTGGCTGATATTTCCGCCGACTGGTATTTCCCGCCCCAATCCTCGACTAAGATTCCCCGGTCGGCGAGCTGCTGCTTCACTCTTTCAGGCTGGGCGTTGGGTTTGTCGATTTTATTGATGGCGATTACCATTGGCACGCCGGCGGCTTGAGCGTGGTTGATAGCTTCCACGGTTTGCGGCATCACCTGGTCGTCCGCCGCCACTACCAACACTACAATGTCGGTAACCTGGGCGCCCCGAGCGCGCATAGCGGTGAATGCTTCGTGGCCGGGTGTATCGAGGAAAGTGATGCTTTTCCCGTTGTACCGAACCTTGTAAGCGCCGATATGCTGGGTGATGCCCCCGGATTCGCCGGCGATGATGTTGGAACGGCGGATATAATCGAGCAGTGAGGTCTTTCCGTGGTCGACATGTCCCATTATGGTCACCACCGGAGCTCTTCCCACCCTCTCGACGATCTCCTCCTCCTCTACCTCGATTTCCTCTTCGAAGGAGGTGAGGAATTCCACGGAAAATTCGAATTCGTCGGCCAGGAGTACAATAGTGTCCCGGTCCAGCCTTTGATTGATGGTAATCAGCAGCCCCATTTCCATCGCCTTACGGATGACATTGGTGACTTCCACCTCCATAAAATCCGCTAACTCCTGGGCAGAGATGAACTCGGTGACCTTGAGCAGGCTGCCATCCTCCTCCACCACCATTTCCTCTGCGACCGCTCTCCTTTTCTTACGTTTGACTTTTCCCCTGTCTTCAAGTTTAGCCAGCGTTTCTTTGATGGAGGCGTCGACTTCCTTAAAGTCGATTTTCTTACGGCGGGATCTGCGCCGGCGGCGTTTAGGTTCGGCCGGTTTTTCGGATTCAGGCTTCTTTTTGGCGATTTTCACCCGCTTCTGCTCTTCGACACCGGCTCCTGCGTGGGTGGTTTCCGGGCGGCGGGGTTTACGGCGGCGTCTCTTGCGCTTCTTTTTCTCCTTTGCCGGGGCTTTTTCCTCTTCCTTAGCCTCCTCCTCTACCACCACTTTTTTCGGCGTCCGACCCGCGATTTCCATCACCTGCGCCACCACTTCGTCCACCGAAAGCATTTTCTTCGGCTTTTCCTCTTCGACCAGCGCGGTTTCTTCATCCGGGGCGCTCTCGGCAGAGACGATTTCCGGCGTTTCAATTACCGGGGGAGCCTCATCTACGATTTCTGCCCTAGAAACCAGGGGTTCAGGTTCCTTCTCAGCTTTGGGTTTTTCGCTGACAACAGGCGTTTCTTCTTCCGGTTCGGATTTCGCCACTACGGCTCTCTCCACCGGAGCTTCCGGCTGTTCTAATTCAACCGCCTCAGCCGCTTCTTCCAGAGTATCCTTGAGGATGCTTTCCAGCACCTGCTCCCGCAAATGTTCGGCCTGCTGGCGCTTCGCCACCTCCTTAGTTTGGCTCATCGATTCCAGATGTTTCTGCCAGCGGTGTTGGTCGAATTTCTTGATGATCTCTTCATACATTTCGGAGGTAACGATACTCATATGCTTTTTAGGCGTATCGAACCCTTTGAAATTTAGAAATTCCATTAGCGTGGTATGCGCCAGGTTAAGCTCCTTGGCTACCTGGAAGAGTTTTCTGCGTTTTCCTGTGTCTATAAGGGTCATCTTTTTCTGTTCGACCTTATGGCAGTAATCTGCTGAACCATTCCGTTTGACAATGATAGAATCACTCATTGTCATTACTTATCCCTACCTATCGGGATGAGGTAGTTTGAGGGATATAACCTATATCCACCGATTGCTTCGGCGCATAGCGCCTCGCAATGACAGAAGTGGGGCTATCAACAACTCAACAAATTTTTATTAGTTTGGATTTTCGTTTTTGCTTTCCGATTCCTCTATCGGAGTCGATTCGGTTTTTGTGTCCTTCCCTCTTTTCACCGGAGTAATCTTTGCTTTTTCCGCAGAATTGGCTGCGGCGGCGGAGTTTTTCATTTCCGATTGATTGTTGTTCTCTTCATCCATCTCATAGAACGCTTCCAGTACTTCGATGATGTTGGCGGCGGTGACTTTACCGATGCCGGGGATTTCCATCAGCCTTTCCACTCCCGCATCCAGAATTTCATCTACAAACCGGTAACCGGCTCCCTCAAGCTTGGTTCGGACCGAAGGTGAAAGCTGTTCAACGGTTGATATTTCGATTTCCTCTTCGTAGTAATCGGATTCCTTCACCGTAGTCAACTCAAACCCGGTGAGCTGAGAGGCCAATCGAATATTCTGCCCCTTCTTACCCACAGCGGAGGCGATATTGTCGTCGGGAATGATGACTTGCGCAGTCTTGTTTTCGGAATTCATCACCACTTCAGTGGGCTGAACCGGCGAGATAGAGCGTCGGATGAACAAATCCGGTTCCGCCGACCAGGCGATGATATCGATTTTTTCATTGTTCAGTTCCTTTACGATAGCCTGGATTCTGACGCCCTTCATCCCCACACAAGCGCCGACCGGGTCGATACGCTTATCGTTTGAGGCGACAGCGATTTTAGTGCGGTCTCCGGGTTCGCGGGCGATGTTTTTGATTTCAATGATATTGTCGTATATTTCGGGAACCTCAAGCTCAAACAGGCGTCTGATAAAGCTGGGGTCAGCGCGGGAAACGACAATCTCAGGCTCCTTCGGGGTTTTACGGACTTCTTTTATGATGCACCGCAGGCTCTGGCCCATACGATAACGTTCATTATAAATCTGCTCCTCTCGGGGCAGAATAACCTCTGTGCGGTCGATGTTCATGCGGATTTCCCGGCGGTTTATCTGGTGGACATCACCGATTACAATCTCACCCACACGATTGGCGAATTCGTTGTACAGGTTCTCCTTTTCAATCTCCTTAATGCGCTGAATCAGGTTCTGCTTTATAGCGAGGATGCTGCGCCGGCCGAAACTGCGGTAATCGATAATCTCGACATAATCTTCCCCCGCTTCATAATCCGGGTCTTCTTCCCTGGCTTTCGACAACGCAATCTGCGTGACGCTATCTTCCAGTTCTTCATCTTCGACGATAGATTTCTCGCAATATATTTCAATATCGCCCTTTTCCATATTGAAAATCACATCGAAATTGTCGCTGGAGCCGTAGATTTTCTTGATAACGGAAAGGAAAACCCCCTGTATCAACTCCTGTAGGGCGTCCTTCTCGATATCCTTTTCCTTCACCAGCTGCTGAACAGCTTCCACAATCGCTTGATTCATTTATCCACTCCTGGGCTTAATCCGCCTGAAGTAAGTTTCAGGGCAGTGATTTCAAAGCCATTGTTTTCCATAATTTCAATCTTCAGTATTAATTAACAAGTAGCATCATTACCAGGGCAGTTCGACTTTAGCGGTCAGTATCCTGCCCCAGGGGATGTTCCTGACATCTTTGCCGTTCTTCAAGGAGATTCCGTCATCCCCGACCATCGTCAATACTGCTGAAATCTCCTGGGACGCTTCATCCTCATCCAGATACTTCACCGCCAGCTTTTTCTCCAGATTCTTTTCAAACTCCCATCGCTCTTTCAGTATCCTGTCGACGCCGGGCGATGAAACTTCAAGGCGGTAGTCGCCGGGGATAAGATTCCTGGCGTCGATCAGGTCCAGGATTTTATTTGAATACTCGATGCAGTCCCCGTGGGAAAGATATCCGTCGTCCCGGTCGAGGAAAATGCGCACCTGAGTAGAGCGCTTGGTGCGTGACAATTTTATATCCACCAACCGGAGATGGGTATCATCCAACAGCGCTGCAATTTCGGTTTCAAGTTTTTCTAAGAAAGCCGACATCTTAATGTTTTCATTCCCGCAACTCGCGGTCGATTATCAAGAATAACAGGAGATTTCATTTCGTAAACATCGCTATACTAACGAAAAAAGTGGGCGAATAGACCCACTTCATCCAGGAATCTTAACTTTGACCGGAACATCCCCTGAATCATCCCGCTTATTCGATACTCACCTTTAACTATTTTGACTGAAAGTCAGCCGCGGGGGATATTCCGGCCCTGACCGCTCATGTCGGAGCGGCAATCACCGGAGTCTGATTCCCGATATATGAAGCGATGTCATTGTCTATCCTGAATATAACGGCTGCGTATCCGGCAAGCCGTGAATTTTTATTCTTGGTGTGGATGGTCGCGAAAAAGACCATCCATAATTGTTTAACCTGTGATAGGCGTTTATGTTAGAACAGATCCACTTTAATGGGGATGTCTTTGGGCATCCCCCCGGCGCGGGCTAATTGCTGGTTAGCCCGGCCCACCAATTCTGATTCCGGGTAGTTATCTATCAGCTTCTCGTAGCATTCAATCGCCTTATCGTTTTCGCCGCCCATATTGAAGCACCTGCCGGCGTCCAGAAGATACATTGGCGCGGTGAACTGGCGGGGATAGCGCTGCGCGGCTTCGAGGTAAGCTTCGGCGGCGTCCAAGTATCGTTCCCTTTGTTCCAGCGAAGCTCCCTTGACCGCTAAAGCCGCGGCGGTGAGGATGGAGTTTCCAGAATAATCGTCCAGGTAACGGTCAGTGTAGTACTCGGTGGAATCGTAATTGCCCAGTTTGTATTGCACCCGCGCCATCAGCACGTGAGCTTCACCGGCATTGCGGGTTCCTGAATAGCTGTCAATCAAGAGGTTAATCTTCCCCCCGGCTTCCTGGTATCCGCCCCGGTTATACATCATTTGCGCCTGGAAGAGTTCATTGCTGGCGGCGATATTGGCTTGAATCCTGCTGTTAATCACCAAATACACAACGATAGCTGCGACCACGAGCCCGGCAAGGCCGAAAGCAGCGGTTTTTCCGTGCTTCTCAAAAAAAGTCCTGGCTTTGAAATAGGTGGTGACCAGTTGGTCTTCTTTAAGTTCCTTCCTGGTAATCCTTTTACCCGGTCTCTGCATAATCGGTAACTATTCGATTTTAAAGGTTTCAGTCTGACGATATAATTCCTGGGGTGCGGAGCGCTTTCGATAGATAACTATCGAAATAATACTAACAGCACAATATGCTGTAAACTAAGCTATTAATATAAACATTATTATATTGAATAGCAAATTATTTTTGGAGTTTTTAACTGTCGCCGCCTTAATTGCATATTATTCCAATTTGTCGATGCAATCGCTAAAAATAAAGCCGGACAAAATCTGTCCGGCTTGATATTGTTTAAACGAGGGTAACCGCTATTAGTTCCCGCCGAGAAACTCGAGAAGGGCTCGGCTATTTCTGCTTTGCATCCGCCACTTTTCGCCTCGCCTCCGGCTTGACTATGATGGTCTCGTCGCCAAAAAGGCTGAATTTCAGCCATTGGAAGCCGAACCGGAGCAGCGCCTCATCGTCGGTCTTCATTTTTCCCTGCAATTCTTTTTCCACTTCAAAGCGGTCGAAGAAAGAGGTTTGATAGAGGAATTCCCGGAACTCATCGAGGTTGTAGCAGACCAGATGAAACATCTCCATCTTCCGGGGCGGAAGCGCCATCCCGCGCTTGAAATAGTTGTGCAGGGTGACCTCTTTGAAAAGCTCCCCGAACTCTTCGTACTTTTTCACGCCCTGGTCGGTTTTCCATCCCCGCACGCTCCACTCTTTCCCCTGCTCGAATCCCTTGCAGACCTCCTCTTTCATCAGGAAGTAGAACTCCTCGCCAAGGTCTTCCTCTTCGCCCTCTTTGGGGGACGCAACTCCCAGAGGATACATCCTGCAGGGCCAGGGGCGGTCTTCGTAAACGCTGCATCCCCCCTCCTGCACGAAATAGCAGGATTTCCCTTCATCATCGGACATTTTCAGTATCACCACCGGGAAGTTCTGGTTCTTATCGATGGGTGTGATAGTGTATTTATCGAGGAATTCCTGGGAAGATATGCCCAGCCGGTTTTTCAAGCGTAGTATATCATATGGAGTGAGAAAAATGTTGACGTCGGCGCAGCATCGGTTGAAACAGGACACTCCGGGGTGGCAGGCGAATTTGAAAGTATCATCCTCGCCCATCCGGTCATATTCTTTCAGGATGGCTTGCTTGAGGTCTTCGATTTCTTTAATTGGTGACATTATGAACCTTGTTTTATTATCCGGCTATTTCACAGTGGCGCAGGGTCTCCGCACCCTGCGCCCAGTAACTAACATACAATTAGAATATTGCAGAATACGGGGGACTCTGCAGCACGAATCTGTTAGGCTATTCAAATATTATCCTATCCTTATGGGCGTCTTTGGACCATACCGGCAGGGGACCCGAGCTTTTCATAGCGGGATCGTAGCGGTAACGGTAGGAGGCGCGCTGCTGGAACTTTTCCAGCATCCACCTCCAGCCCCGGATAAAATAAGGGCATTCATCGTTGAAGCAGACAAACTGCGGATCCGAACCCCAGCTCGATTCCAGCGGGGGCTGCCATTTCAACAGCTCACCGCCGCAATGGGGGCAGACCGGTATATCTTGATTATTGTTTTTCTCTTCCATTGTCTCATTTCATTTGAATTACTGGTAACTATAACAATCACTCAGAGACTTTCATAAATTTATGGGTCTTTTCACCCTTTTCAACAAACTTGAACAATCCGCTTTTCGTGATTTCCCTTACGACCTCATCATCCTCCAGGTGGTGGTCGCTGAAAGAAAGCTCGGCGCCATCACGCATCACTCGATGCAGCTCTTTCAGGACTTTTTCCCTCTCGCTAAATTCATGAAAGACATCGTAGAGTATAACAATATCCACACTTGAGTCCTTTAGGCCGGTTTCACAATCGGAGTGGATGACTTCGATGTTTCTTAATCCCCTTTTAGCGGCGGAACGCCTCACTTTCTTCACTGCCAGGGGATGGATGTCCACGGCGTAAACTTTACCGCTTTCCCCCACCTTTTCCGCGGTTGCTAAGGTGTAACCACCGGGTCCGCAACCGAAATCAAGTATGACTGCGCCGGGTTTGAATCCGACTTCCCTCAGCGCCGCCTCGACCTTTTCCGGCTTGTAGCGGGATTTGAATTTCCAGGACATTATCCGGAATTCGAAGTTCGACATCGGCTTGTCCATAATGCCGTCTCCGTTTAGAGATGTCAGGTCAACTCCCGATGAATCGGGATAAAGACCTGGCATTACATATATTATGGTAAGGTTGTCTGCATTCCCACACAGGAGCGTGGGAAAGATTAGTATATTTTTATATACAACTATAGAAAAAAAGTTCCGGGCGCCCTGAATAGAACGCCCGGAATCTCTATCGCAGACTATATGGGAATCGATTACACCGATTCGTGGATGTAAAGCACGGGGCGCTTAATCATTTCCCATTCATCCTTATCGGCATGCCACTTGCAGTTGGCGAATGCCAGCCAGTCCTCTTTCATAGTCGGATTGTCGGCGCGGTAGTAATATCCGGGCCAACGGGTCTCTTCACGGAAGAGGATGGTGCGCAGGTGGGCTTCAGCCTGCCACATACGGTGAGTATTTTCCCAGCAGCGCATCAGTTCATGCAGGTCTTCCGCCGCCAGCTTCTCCGCGTCTTCCTTGAGGAAGTCCAGCAGAAGCTGACCCTTTTCCAGCAGAGACTGGGAAGTCTTGAACTGGCTGGAAACTCCGCCGCAGTATTCGTCCATAATCTTCTGCAGACGGAACATGAACATCTTGGGCTTGATGTAGTTGGGATTGATGTCGTTGTCGGAGCTGTAATCCTTGTTCGCCTCGAACAGGTCCAGCGGAGCCAGAATCTTCGCCTTCAGCTCTTCCACTACCTTAGCATCCACTTCCGGCTCACCGGGATTGTCGACGCAGTAGCGGACAGCTTCCTTGGCGGCGATGCGACCTTCCGCGTGGGAGCCTGAGGAGAACTTGTGGGAGGAAGCGCCCGAAGCGTCGCCGGCGCAGAAGATACCGGGGACGGTAGCCATATGGCCGTAGCCCCAGAAGTATTCGTCCTTGGTTTCAGCGGTCTGCAGGTCTTCGGGACCGGAGACCCAGGCGCCGGAAGCGCCGGAGTGGGAGCCGATGAAATAAGGTTCGGCGGCGGCGATTTCAGACTTGGCTTCTTCGGGAGCCACGTTCATACCAGCCCAGAGGATAGCCTGAGAGATGGTCATATCCAGGAAGTCTTCCCAAGCTTCCGATTCCAGTTCCTTCATTTTCTTCTTAAAGGCCTTGGGATCGTCCTTGAAGGCTTCGGCGATATTGGCGATGGCTTCTTCGGTGCGCATATAGATAGGTCCTTTGCCTTCCATCACATCCAGCATCATCAGCCAGTTGCGGAGGTTGGCCGGAACCGGCTTCACCAAGCCGTAGGGCTTCCAGTTTTGCAGCTCATCGCGGTTGGTCTGCATATAGTTCTCATCCAGCCCGTTGGTGGCGCGGGACTTGAAGAGCAGGAACCAGGCGCCCACCGGTCCGTAAGCGTCCTTGAAGCGTACGGGGATGAAGCGGACTTCCTGACAGGTCATTTCGCAGCCGGCTTTGATGGTGAAATAGGCGCTGGAGCCTGAGTTCCACGGCGGATACCAGGCGCGTCCCAGACCTTCGCCCGAACTGCGAGGCTTGAACACGTGCACCGCGCCGCCCATTGCGACCAGCACGGCCTTGGCTTTGAACACGTAGAACACGTTTTCGCGGACGCTGAATCCGACCGCGCCCACGCACTTGTCGCCGTTCATCAACGGTTCGGTGATGAACACGCGCTCGTATAGGTTATCGATACCCATAGCGTTTTTGGCGGCTTCGGCGATAACCACTTTGTAGGATTCGCCGTTAATCATAAGCTGCCAGCGTCCTTCATGGACGTATGCGCCGTTCTCGTCCGTCCAAATGGGGAGGCCCCATTTTTCGAAGAGGTGAACGGTAGAGTCGACGTGACGGGCGATGCTGGCGACCAGGTCTTCGCGGGTGATGCCCATCAGGTCGTTGCGGACGTAGTCCAGATAATCTCTGAGAGTGTTTTCTCCGTCTTTCAAACCGACGTATTGGTTGATGGCGGACAGTCCCATAGCGACAGCGCCGGAGCGGTCCAGGGCGGCCTTGTCGACCATTGCGACTTTGAGGCCGTTCTTTTTAGCCCAGTAAGCCGCTTCAACTGCGGCTCCGCAGGCTGCCATACCACCACCAACAATAAGGACGTCGGTTGAAACTTCTTTAGTTTCGAAATTAGCCACTTTTTAATCTCCTTGATTTTGGTGTTTTACTTTAAACCAGGTATATCAGGCAACCCGGAGGAAGCGGGCTCGGTGTAGAGTACCGGGGATTTAAGGTCATCGGTACCTGTGTCGAATCCGCCATCGGGAACGGCGGTGCCCTCTTCGGTGGTACGGATGGGGAACTTGAATCGTTTGAGGGTTCCGTTGCGGAACTTAACCGTCCACATAATGGAGTCGGTTCCGCGCATGGGAGTCACTGCGGGGCCCAACGGCACGAAGTCAGCGTAACCGCGGACTTCAACGGCCTGGGTGGGGCATATCTTGACGCAGTTGTAGCATTCCCAGCACATTTCAGGCTCGACATTGAAAGCCTTCATCGTATCCTTATCCAAGACCATCAGGTCATTGGGGCAGATGTGCTGGCAAGCCGTCTTGTCAAGCGCCTTGCACCCGTCGCATTTTTCAAGGATGACAAAACTAGGCATTCTGAATCTCCTAATTTTTAATGGATTCATTCCCCGCTCTTAAGCGGAGAATCTGGCTTTATGCAATTTGGTTTAAATTCCTGACAGGGTGAGCCAAAGGCTCTTACTTCTTCTTACCCGCTTCGCCGGTGGCGAAACCGTGAACTTTGACCTCGACCTTCTCGGTCAACCCGGCGTAGTAATCCTTGAGAATTTCGAGGACTTCGGGACGGCTGAATTCCTTGGGAATTTCGTTGACCTTGCCTTCGGACAGAAGTTTCCTCAACATAGTGCCGGAAAGGAAGAGACGGTCGCCCTTTTCGGTGTGAGGACAGGTTTTCATCGAGGCCATTCCGTTGCACTTGAAGCACCAGAAGGTCCAGTCGATTTTCAAAGGCTGACACAGCAATGCTCCGTCCCAGAGCTGGTCGAAGATATCCTGGGCGTCGAAGGGCCCGTAGTATTCGCCGACTCCGGCATGGTCGCGGCCGATAATCATATGGGTGCAGCCGAAGTTCTGGCGGAAAGTAGCGTGCAGCAGCGCTTCGCGGGGGCCGCCATAGCGCATATCCAGCGGGTACCCGCCCTGGATAACCTTTTCACTGATGAAATAGTTATCCACCAGGCTTTGGATACATTTCACGCGGGTATCGGCGGGGATGTCGCCGGGTTTGAGCTTACCCACTAACTGATGAATGAACAGCCCGTCCAGCACCTCCAGAGCGATTTTTGCCAGGTATTCGTGGCTGCGGTGCATCGGGTTGCGGAGCTGGAGGGCGGCGATGGTCTTCCAGCCTTTCTTTTCGAATATTGCCCGAATTTCAGCCGGACGCTGGTAAATACCGGCGAATTCCGTGGGGAAGGGACCTTCGCTTAGAACTTTCACCGGCCCGCCCAGGTTAACCGCCTTCTGTTCCATCACCATCTTGACCCCGGGATGTTCAGCGTCGTTGGTGGTGAAAACGTGCTTGCACTCGAACTCTTTGTCGATAGAATATTTGTCTTCGACCTTCATCGTACCCATAATTTCGCCATACTCTTCGGACCAGAGGGCGACTTCTTCGCCAAGGCTGATAGAGTCGGCGAGTTCTTGGTCCGCGGATAAGGTGACCGGTATGGGCCAGAAAGTGCCGCCGTAGCTGGGCATCTTCATCTCGGCGCAGACGCCTTTCCAGTCTTCCTCAACCATGAAACCTTTCAGAGGAGTGAAACCTCCGATACCCAGCATAATAAGGTCTCCGGTTTCACGCGAGGCCAGCGGGATCTTTTTCATGTTTCCTGCTTTTTTCTTCTCTTCCGCCAGCGCCGCGCCTTCCAGTAACAGAATGTTCAGAGCATCACTGCCGTGAGGTTGGATGAGTGCCATAGAAACTCCAGAGTTTTGATGATTATAATGAGATTTTATTTCGTTCACTTCGAATATCGTGGAAAAGCCGCAGGAAGACTAATTATTCTCAAGCTTTTCTAAACTCCTTCAGCGAAAACAGTACAGAGAAAAAGCCCCTCTAACACGTGTAAAACACCATTATTAACCTTTTTCGAAACTATCCACCACTAAAAATGAAATCAATACCTCATCAAAGAAGCAATAAAAAAATTCTCAAAATAAATCCAATTGAGACAAAACATCCTAATGACCTGCAAATACAGGTTCAAAATTACATATCATAGGGTATAAATATATCGACTATGCGAAAATTTTCACATTCAAGTGGAAAAATTACTGTAGGCATAAGGAAATATATTAATTCTAAAACTTAATGTCAAGAAAAGAGAGAAATATTTCACAAAGTCGGCGAAAAAAAATTGATTTTACATTATTCAAATCAATATTTAAAAAATTAGGCGGTCTTAATACGGATTTCGGTGGGAAACAAAGTCCTGAAAGTATGTGAATTATTTCTTATACCTCGTTCGCTACTATCGGGTTCCGTTTAAAACGCCCTTTTTTCGCCCGGGCTAAACTCTCACGCAAGGATATTATCTGCATTCCCGCCGAGCGGGTGGGAACGAGGGAAGAGTGCAACAGAGTGCAGAGACCCTGCCGCACTTTGATGACCGAACTTAAGTCTTGATATTGCAGGGATTTATTATGTTATATCCCTGCTTTTGTTACATTGATAATTCTATATCAGCGGCGCTATCTTCAGAATCCCTTATAAGGATTGGGGCCTACGGTCTCAATTCCGTCCATGAATTCCTCTAATATCTGCGGAATCTTCTCCCACTCGTCCAAGGCTAATTCCGTAATCTGCACCCGTTCCTCTTCCAGCACCAACTGCTTCAGCTTCTCCTGGACATTCTCCATCCGCGTGTTCGCCAGCTCGCTGCCCTTGATGAAGTGGCACTGGTAATCGTCGCCGTGCTTGCATCCGATGAGGATGGCGCCGTCGATACCGGCGGAGAGCGCGTCGGCTATCCAAACCACATTCATCGAACCCAGACACCGCAGGGGGATAATCCTGATATGCGGACTCCACTTCATCCGATGCCGGGCGGCGATATCCAGGGAGGGGATGGCGTCGTTTTCGCACATAAACGCCAGCACCCGGGGCTTCTCCTCCTCCTCCTCCGGCACCTCGATAGACTTTATCATATTGCCTATCATATGGACGGAGTAATTCTTGAAGGAGACAATCCGTTCCGGGCAGGCTCCCATACAGATACCGCACCTGCGGCAGCGATTGGGATTGGGTAGAGGGGTTCCCTTATCGTCTTCGTCGAGAACTCCGAAGGGGCATTCTTCGGTGCAGCGTTTGCACTGGGTGCAGCGTTGCAGAAAAAAGTCCGGGAACGATGTATCGCCGGCCCGGGGATGAACCGCCTTGCCAAACGCGATAGACTCGACCGCCTGGATGGCTTTGAGCGCCGCTCCGTTCCCGTCGTTCTCGGTCATCGATAAATCCATCGGCGCCCGGACGCATCCCGCGGCGTAGATGCCGGTGCGGCGGGTCTCGTAGGGGAAACAGATGTAATGGGAATCGGGGAAACCGTATTTCAACATCGGCAGGTCGGTGCCCTGGCGGTAGGTCAGGTTTAAAATATGAGCCCCCGGCTCCGCTACTACTGCCGCTTTCTTTTCCTTGCCGCCTTCGTCCCCCTCCGCTTCCTTGGCTTGCTCTTCTTCAATTTGCTTTTGAGCCATCTCCGGGTCCACAAAGGTGCTGGGAACCATACCGGTGGCAAGCACCAGCATATCAGCCTCTACCTGAACATCTTCGCCCAGCAGGGTGTCTGTCAGCAACACTGCGACGCCGCCGTTCCCGTTTCCCTTCACTTCCGCCACTTCGCCCTTGATGAAGAAGACGCCTTCGTCCTCCTGCACGCTCTTGTAGAACAGTTCGTATTGCCAGGGAGCGCGGATATCCTTATAAAGAACATAGACTTTACAGTCCGGGTCGGCTTCCCGCAGCATCTTGGCTTGCTTGAGTGAAGCGCGGCAGCAGACCGCGCTGCAATAGGGCAGATGTTCCTGGTCGCGCGAACCGGCGCACTGGATGAATGCCACGCTCTTGGGCTTTTTACCGTCCGAGGGACGGGAGAAATCGCCTTTGACCCCCATCTCTTCCATCTGCACGTTGGTGATGACGTTGGGAGCTTGACCGTAACCCAAATGCCCTAATTTCTCCGGGTCGTAGGGTTTCCAGCCGGTGGCTTGAACCACAGATCCGATGCGAATTTCCTGGGGTGCGCCGCCGTTCTGCAAAGTGACATCGAAAAGGCCGGGTTCACCGGCGATTTTTTCGATGGTGGTGGACTTGAGCACGGTGATATTGGCGTCGGCCTCCACCGCCTCCGCCAGTTCCTTGAAGTTGGATTTAGCCAAGTCTTTATAGGGCGGAGTCTTGGGAAATACACTGTTGAACTTCCGCGCCCAGCCTCCAAGTTCAGCCTCTTTCTCCACCAGAGTGACCTTATAGCCCGCTCTGGAGGCTGACAGCGCCGAGTTCATCCCCGCCATTCCGCCGCCGACAACCATAATGGTCTTGTCGATTTCTTGAATGAAAGGTTCGGGAACGCCGGCGTGGTCCAGCTTGGCGCAACTCATCCGGACATAGTCCTCAGCCATCATCTGGGTGTCTTCATCGTTGGGCTCATGGCTCCAGACCACCTGTTCCCGCATACTGACGCGGTCGGTCAAAACAATATCGCTGTCGAAATTGAATTCAACGGTCTTCTCTCTGGCGGAGCAGGCGCAGATAGAGACCCGGTTGAGCCCTTCGGACTCGATATCCTCGCTAATCATCTCCAGGCCTTCGGGAGCGCATAACGCTTCGTGAGTCTTTACCAAGGCGGCTTTGCCTTCCTTCTCCGCAACTTGAATTAGCGCGTCGACATCGAGGCTTTTGCCGATGTCGCACCCGGTGCATATATATAAGCCAATCTTTTTAGTCTCTTCAGCCATTTACGGCCTCCTTTCCTGATACTGCATCGCTTTCAGTGCCGCGCCGGTGCTTTCCTGAACCGTGGAAGCCACATCGATGGGCCTGACCGCGGTTCCGGCGCCGATAACGCCGCCCCCGTTGCCGTTCACAATGAATCCGTTATCGTCAAGGTTCATCTCCACCGGAGGTTTCTCCGAGGCGGTGTTGGGAACCATTCCGGTCGCCAGCACCACCAAATCGACCTCGACCTCTTGTATGTCGCCGGTGAGGGTGTTCTCCGCGGCGACCATCAATTTCCCCGCTCCGGGAACGTCCTTGACTTCCGCTACTTTACCGCGATGGAAGTGTATTTTCTCGTCCTCGTCAACCTTGACATAGAAATCCTCCATTCGGCCGGGACTGCGCACATCGATATAAAAAATGTTGATCTCCGCTTCGGGGTACTGTTCCCGAATGTAGGTAGCCTGTTTCATCGAAGCCAGACAGCACACTCCTGAGCAGTATTCCAGGTAATTTTCATCCCGGGAACCGGCGCACTGCACAAAAGCCACGCTGCCGATTTCCTTCCCGTCCGAGGGGCGGGTGATTTTACCCTTTGTGGGACCTGATGTTGAAGCCATCCGCTCCATCATCACATTGGTCAGCACATCGGGATACTTCCCAAATCCTAAGTTTTCGATTTTACCCGCATCGTAGGGCGACCAGCCTGTAGCCCAGACGATGGACTGCACCTTCAGGGTGATAGTCCGGGGCTGCTGGTCGAGTTCGACCGCGCCGTATTCGCAGGCGTCGGCGCAGGCTTTCATCAGCAGGTCGGAAGCCGATTCCGAATCGACTACGTAAAGGTGCGGGAAAGCGTGGTCGTGGGGGAGGTGAATCGCTTTGACCTTGTCCATTCCGAAGTTGAAGGGGTTGTCCACCTCGATTTCGCAGACCTTTTCGCATTCCCCGCAGGCAGTGCATTTACCGTTGACATAGCGGGGATTGACCTTAATTTCCACTTCATAGTCCCCCGGTTCGCCGGAAACCTTTTCTATGGAAGACAGGGTATAGTATTCGATGTTGGGATTCTGCTTGATGCGGCGGAGGTTGATTTCCAGTCCGCAGGAGGGCGGGCACAACTTGGGAAAGTAGAGATTCATCTGCGCGACCCGTCCGCCCAGGTAGGGATTTTTCTCGACGATGACGGCTTTACGCCCCACCTCCGCGGTCTCCACCGCGGTTGTGATGCCAGCCATCCCGCCGCCTACCACTAAGAGGTGGGCGTCGAAGCCGCCGCTGTCCTGGTTAGACATTTTGATTAGCTCCGGTTTATTTTGAATATTATTAGTTGCTCGTTGCTCGTTACTGGTTGCTCGTTGCAGGTTGCTGTTTTTTTTTCGCAGAAGAAGGGAATAGGCTTATATCAGCCCTTAATTCTGGATTTACCCCGGCCGTTGCTCTTAGCCCAGGTGATGCCCAATGTGCGGTAGAACATATGGGCGAACTTGGAATAGGGCGCGTACCAAAGCAGGAAAAAGACGATGACCAGATGAATGAAATACACGCTGTACGCCAGCGCCGGAATCCCAATCAGCCTGGAAGCATAAGTCAGCATACCGGTCAGCGCGGTGAGGAATAGCATATTGAGGAAGAGCCAGTCGGCGTAGCCGCTCTTGCCGGAGTTATCAGGGAGGGAAATCCGGCGGATAATCAAAATCAGCCCCCCTATCAACATCGCAATCCCGCTCAGCACTCCTAAGATTTTCACCGGATTGGGTAAATCGATAGGCGATTCCATTATAGGAATAATCACGGTCAATCCAACCGCCAGCCCCGCCGTTATCATCGCTCCGATAAATCCGGCAAACACCAGCAGATGCGCAATAGCGCGAGGTTTATTGGCTTCGCAGTCGTTGAAATTACGATGGATAAGTAATTCGACCAAGGTAGCTATCAACGCTGCGATGAAGCCCTGCCCTTCACCGCTGGCGGCGGAATGATTCAATCCCTTCCAGAAGCGGTATAGCCCTATGGCGGCGAAAGCGAAAATCAGGGCATTGCCGCCCATAAAGAGGATTTCAAGGTAAACGTGCGGGAAAAATTCCGCGAAATCCACGGGATGATTCAGAAAATCGAAGGAGCCGCCGTGAATCGCCAGCAGTATCGCCAGCAATATCAACGCGGGAACCAGCAGCAACGGCAATAGCGCCCCTTTGCTGGCCAACGCTCTCCCCATAAACGACGGAAAGGCGAAACGCTCGAAGGCGTACTCCCTCACCACAGCCAGGACATCGCCCGGCTTGGCGCCTCGGGGGCAGTTGGTCGAGCAGTCGTTGCACTGGTGGCAAAGCCAAACATCGGGGTCGGACAGCAGCCGGTCTTTCAAGCCCCAGCCCGCCCAGAGCATCTCCTTTCGAGGAAAGGCTTTATCCCGGGGCGAAAGTTTACACACCACGGAACAAGTGGCGCATTGATAGCACTGCTTCAGGGTATCGCCACCGGAATCCTTTATCCTGCGGATAAACTGCAGGTCCGGTTCCAATTTCGCAGGGGAATTCATAGAAAATAATTCCTCAAGCTTCTATTAAGGCAACATTTAAAACTCGCGGCTCTTATCGTCATTCGTGAATGGTTTGTTTCCCAAATAGTTCATTCGTACTATCTACTCTCCGCAGACCGTCCGTAATAGTCATTGTGAGGACGCCAGCCGTACGGCTGGATAAAGCAATCTATAAGGTTGTATTAATCAATAAGATTGCTTAGCTTCGCTCGCAATGACAAACGGTGGTAGGTCAAGAACCCACACTACGATTCTGTCGACTGATACCACGGAAAAAGGATTTCGGCAACAGCCCCTGAAAAGAATGGCAAGAAAGAGAATAATCCCTCAGGATGAAGCGCCAGAGTTGCTTTTAAATACATGTAATACTAACAGGTGAAGGCAAAAAAGGCCTATAGATTTTCATAAAACTCAACTGACACTTTATTCCGCATCAGACAGTATTAATGTGAAACGAGAGATTTCGTAAGAAGGGTCGGAGAATTACCAAAAACTTAGCGGAAATTATGCTATCAATAAATCTTAAAATCGCATAATTATTATAAGTAATTTTTTTCACAAAATCAAATTATTACGAAATAAATCATAGTTAATACCGTAAATCACAATAAAAACTTGAGAGCTTTGAGTTTGACCGGGCAGCCCAATACCCACATTCTGAAAGAACCGCTAACTAAATAAAAAAAACGCTCTATAATGATAACAATTCCCATTTTGTCTTGCATTAATACTCAGAATTGACTATCTTTACTCGAAAAGGATTTAATCTCCGGTAATTGCACCTCATCGTTTATCTCATTGAAATGACAACACACCATTTATTTGGTGATGTTTGATTCGCTTGTGCTTTATCAATAATAATATGCGTTTTTATCATTTTCGTAATAATAAAATGTCTATTAAACTAAGAGGAGCATTATGCGTATCATCATTTCATTCTTGTCAATTCTTGCGCTTGCCTCATTGACCTTCGGCAACTCCTTCAGTCCCCCCGATGGTTATGCGGGCAACCCTCCCAACAATCAGAACTGCACCGCCTGCCATAACTCCTTCCCTGTAAACACCAGCAACGGATTGGCGCTGATTTCCGGAATCACTGATTCGGTTTACACGCCGGGGGAAACCTACACGGTATCCATTGTCGCAGTCGACTCCCATCAAACGCGCTGGGGTTATGAAGCGGCGGCGATTTATATGGACGGAGGCGCTCCGAGGAACGCCGGAACCATCACCACCACCGACATTCTCTCGCAAACCAGCGCCTCAGGCAACATCACCTATGTTAAGCAAACCCTCGCCGGCACCGCTCCCGGAGTCGCACACGCTATGGCCTGGCAGTTCAACTGGACCGCGCCCGGCGCATCGGTGGGCGCAATCACCTTCTACGCCGCCGCCAATGCCGCCAATAATAACAACTCAACCTCCGGCGATTATATTTACACTGCCGCAATTGAACTGCAGCCCATCGGAACCGGTGTAAATCGCAGAGAGGGGAGCAACGCTCCATCGGAATACTCGCTGGCGCCGGTTTATCCTAATCCCTGCAACAATGCCGCAACGGTGGAGTTCACGGTTCCGCTGGAATCTCAGGTCAAACTGGCGCTGTATGATATCAGCGGCCGTCAAGCCGCGTTGCCGGTCAATCAACGCCTTGGAAACGGAAGTTACACATGCAATATCGACCTTTCGGGTTTATCTTCGGGGATTTACCTGGTGTCGATGCAGTCCGAAAAATTCAGCCAAATCCGTCGGCTGGTGTTGATAAAGTAACTATAAACCTACATTCATTTATTTATTTTGGGGGAAATAATGAAAACTGCAGTATCTCTCCTAGTTTTGCTCGCAATTACCGCTATGTCATTCGCTTTCTCAAACATTCCTCCCAGAGGATTAGCGGGGAATCCGCCTACCAGTCAAACCTGCACCAACTGCCACAGTTCATATCCGCTCAACAGTGGAAACGGCTCCCTCGATTTAACCGGGCTTCCCTTTGCCGGATATTTTACCGGGCAGACCTATCATCTCACCTTAAGTTTGAACGACCCCGGTCAATCGCGCTGGGGTTTCGAATTGACGGTTCAGTATATGATAGGGGCCGGAGCGCATCGAGCCGGGAACCTGGTGGTTACCGACCCGGTGAATACATTGCTGCAGATTGGCGGAGGCAGCACACCCGATTACCTGGTGCAGATCTCTGCGGGAACCTACCGCGGCAGCACAGGTCCGGTCTCCTGGAATTTCGATTGGACCGCTCCCAGCGATACGGTGGGGATGGTGACCTTTTATTTCGCGGGGAACGCCGCCAATAACAACAATTCCACCTCCGGAGATTACATCTATAACGCCTCGGTGAACCTGAGTCCCGCCCCCGCCGCCAATCTCCAGGTAACCCTCACACCCCATAACCCGCCCATACAAATACCCGCCGCCGGGGGGAATTTCACCTTCGACGCCTCGATTCTGAACGCCACCGCCAATCCCATCATTTTCGACGCCTGGACCGAAGTGGTCCTTCCCAATGGAAGCGTCTATGGGCCTCTTATCTTGAGGAGTAACCTGTCCATCCCGGCCGGAGCCACCATTTCGCGGATAGTGACGCAAACAGTCCCCGGATACGCGCCCTCTGGTCAATACACCTACAGAGGCTTGGTGGGAACCCACCCCGGAACCGTAGTCGATTCCGATGAATTCAACTTCACTAAATCCGGCGTGGAAGCGGCTTTCCAAAGCGGATTCGGCTGGCGGATTAGCGGTTTCTTCGAGGAAACCGGACTGGCTATTCACCGGATACCGGAGGGATTCCGGCTGTCGGAGCCTTACCCCAATCCCTTCAACCCGCAGACGAATGTCGAATTCTATCTGCCGGTTTCATCTGAAGTGAGGCTCGCCGTCTATGACATATCCGGGCGGGAGATAGCGGAATTGCAGAGGGGCTGGACAAATCAAGGCTCTCACAATCTGAAACTCGATTTAGCGGAAGAGCCTTCGGGGATATATTTTATCAGAATGGAAGCGGACGGTTTCAAATTCGTGCGAAGAATCATCCTGCTGAAATAACGAAATTGAACAATCCAACGAGAGAAGGCGGGTCGTTATGACCCGCCTTTTTCTCGCATCTCGCGTCTTGCGCCTAAAGTTGTAGGGTGGGTTCTTAACCCACCAATTTACAAGTCATTCCGGCGACCTGCGCGCCGTACGGTGTAAGCCGGAATCCTTCTTCGTAGGGGTGAACGGCCATCGCCCCTACCCGCTTGCATCTTTTGTCTCGCATCTCGCATCTCGCAACTCGCATCTACTTCACCAGCAGCAATTTCAGCGTCTGCCTGAAATCCCCCGCCTGAAGCCGCGCGAAATAAACACCACTGGCCATGCCGGAGGCATCGAAAAGCATCGAATGACGCCCCGCGGGATATAAACCTTCCGCCAGCCGCGCCGCTTCCCGCCCCGCGATGTCGTAAACCGTCAGCCTGACCTCGCACGCTTTCGGCAGGTCGAAACTAAGCGCGGCGGCGGGATTGAAGGGGTTGGGATATGAAGGATGAAGTGTGAATTCTGAAGGCTGAATGGCTGAGGCTTCATCATCGTCGAACCAGCCGTAACAGGGCCAATCTGAAGGCGAACCCAGCCGGCCGTCGTTGTCAGTACCAAGTTTTTCGAAGGGAAAGGAATCCGAAGCGACAACAGAATCAGGATAAGTTCCGACATTACCACGATATATGTAATTCCCTGAAGGAGCGTAAGCCGGAACAAATTGATTTAATTGCCGGGACACTACCGCTCTGGCGGCGATTGAAATGCTTGAACGATACAGAATCGGCGTCATCAGCCTTCCGGCGGGTAATACCGCCTCGGTCCAGACATCGATTGTGAAGGGATTAGGAGTCGAATTGTCCAGCAGCACATTGAAAAGAAAACTACCCCCGCCCTGCGGAATGACAATCGGCGGAGCAACCGGATTCATAAACACCGCCGGATGTTCACCCTCAAATCGGAGAACCCAGATATCACTGAAATCGGCGAAGGTTCGAGCTGTGCCTGCGGCAATAAATCCGCTGTCTCTAGTGAGGTAAATATCGGTGCCTCCATCATCCAATCCACCGCTGTCATAGGTCCGAGTCCAAACCGTATCGCCCCTTTCATCGGTTTTTATCAGATACAAATCCCCGCCGTAAGGACTATAAATATAAATTGATCCACCAATGATATATCCACCATCGAGGGTCTGCTTGACGCATCCACCATATTCATCAGATTCTACACCACCGTATGTTTTCGTCCACGATGAGTCGCCGTTTGCATCGGTTTTTATCAAATATACATCTTCCCGGGGAGGACCCCATGTATAATTATTTCCAGCGATAATATATCCCCCATCCATTGTCTGCTCAATAGCACTACCATAGTCGCGATATATATTACCGAATACTCTGGTCCATACCGTATCACCCTGAGCATCGGTTTTTATTAGGTAAACATCACTCTCGCCTGCTCCATATGAACCTGTTTTTCCTGTAATAATATAACCGCCTTCTGCGGTCTTCCGTACGCAAAGACCTTCATCCCAGTCGATACCGCCGTAAGTTCTGGTCCATAATGTGTCTCCAACGGCGTCTGTTTTAATTAGATACACATCGGTCGAACCGGCGCCATAAGACCTTGTGCTTCCGACAAGGATATATCCGGAATCCGTCGTTTGCTGCACACTATAGCCTTTATCGAAATCGCTGCCGCCAAAAGTCCGGACCCAGATTATATAACCTGAAGCATCGGTTTTTATTAAGAAGATATCACTCAAGCCAACTGTATGTGAATATGTGGTTCCGCAAAGAATGTATCCCCCGTCTGTTGTCTGCTGAACATTTGCGGGGGAATCAATATTGTTTCCTCCATAAGTTCGCGTCCAGATTGTATCTCCAATAGCATCTGTCTTTATTAGAAAGGCATCGCTCTCGCCGGCTCCATATGAATCTGTTCTGCCAAAGATGATATATCCGCCGTCAAATGTTTGCTGCACACTCCCACCTGCATCATAACCATGTCCACCGTATTTTCTTGTCCACAATGTATCCGGAGGCTGTGGTTGAGCAAAGGCTGCGGCTTTCAGTATGATTACCACTCCTATAACAAGTATAACATGTTTCATATCAATAACCGGAATAGAATACGGGCGGGCTTTTCGACCCGCCCGTTTTATAATTCATTATTTGGTCAATAGTAGTTTTTGAGTTTTGCATTCACCGTTCACTTGCAAGCTGACGAAGTATATTCCGCTGGGCAAGTCACCCGCATCCCAGGTTATATCATGAAATCCGGCGGAACACCAACCTTCAGCAAGCGTCATTATTTCTTTTCCGTTCACATTGTAAATTTTCAATGATATACGCCCCGGTTCATGTAAATAGTACTTAATATTAGTCGATGAATTGAAGGGATTGGGATAGCTTTCAAGCATAACGGCGTCATAAGGGATTGAAACCGAACTTATGCTTTCATATGAACCTTGTACAAAGGTGCCATAAGTCCATACATAATCCGAAAGTTCTCCTTCCTGACCCGCTAAATCAACTGCTGACACTTTATACGCAGCTATGTCCTCACCTATCATAGGATTGAACTCATAATCGTTGTATTCGGTAATATCAGGGTCATTTATCTCGGCAAGTAGTGAAAAATGGGTCGGAGGCTGCCCGTAGATTACCAGACAACGATAAATCCTGTATCCAGCGCAGTCCCATTCGGGATTACGGTCCCAATCTAAAATTACATAATCAACCAAAGGTATTATATCAAGGTTTTGGGGGATAGATGGCGGGGTGTTTAAAATGATGTATTGGGCAATCCCGCCGTTGTTGGAAAATTGTGGATATAAAGGATCTTTTAAATCTTCCCAATCCCAAATTTCTTGCATCGATGCTAAACCATCGCTATTGGTATCAGCCGCATTACAAGGATTTAAGTAAAAAACGGTCTTCAATCTGGCAGCATTAAGGACATGATAGGCAAATTCTCCATGGGAATGGAATGTACTGGGTGGAATAAAATCCTTTTCATATGGATCCACATTAGGATAGTCACCGTCTGGATCAACATCATCAACAGATACTGCAATCGAATTTGGGCCTACTGAGGTGAGTATAACCGAAGTGTTGCCCTGCAGTCTGTAAATAAACCCACCACTGTAACACTGCTGCATCCAGAAAACCCGTGCTTTGTAGCTTTATGGCATTAAAAGAGCGAAATCTTCACTATATATAATATCATTTCCTATTAATTCTAAATACTGTTATTTGTAACTTAAAAGTGAGCCACTATTGTAAAGTAAAATTGAGCC
>CAYQZD010000031.1:31521-35644 GCA_964421875.1 uncultured bacterium | reverse complement strand
TAATAGTCCTTCACAATACCACGATTGGACTATCTCCGGATGGGAAAATGAAGGACCTGAATCTCTTACCGGCGCCCCTGACGGATTCGAATTAGCAGAACCCTACCCCAATCCCTTCAACGCTGAAACAGCGCTCAGTTTCAAGCTGCAAACTGCCAGTGATGTAAGACTCGCAATCTATGATATCAGGGGGCGGGAATTGGCGGTTCTGGTCGATGGATTCAAACACGCCGGGACACATTATTACGGATGGAATGCCTCATCTGCAGCTTCAGGCGTTTATTTTGTAAGCTTTAACTCCGGCGGGCGCATCGATGTTAAGAAGTTGCTGTTAGTAAAATAGATATAGCTAATTACTGTTTTTAAATTATTGGATCGGTTTTTGAAAAGGATAATAACTCTGACCTGGATGCTGGTTGGGCCGCTTATGATTGCCGCGAATTTAGCGGCTCAGCCGATGTCCGGAAACTACGACATCGGAGGAGGGAGCAATGATTTCACCGATATCATTTCCGCCATAGCGGCTCTGGAGTCGCAGGGGATGAACGGGCCGGTGCGGCTGAATGTTTACACGGGAACCTACAACGGTCAGGTCCTCATCGAAGGGGGGCGGCTGAACTTGAGCCCCGCCAATTCACTGACGATAAAAAGCGCACCGGGCGAGAATCCACTGGTGATAAACACCACCGGCAGCTACGGCTACACCGGCTCCGGTTTCCGCCTTTACCAGGCGTCGTATGTGACCATCGAGGGGATGGAAATCTCCAACTACGACTACAGCGGTATCTATCTTCACTCTTTGAACAGCGTCTGCGCCCAGTGCACTCTTCGGGGAAATTATATCCACACTAACTCCGGTGAAAACCTAACGGGAATGAAATTGAACCGGATTTCCCAGTGTGAAATCTATGGTAACGAGATTGCAGGTAACCGCTACGGCATCGACCTGACTTACAGCGCTGACAGCCGCGTCTTTAACAATATGCTGCACAGCCAGGGACTATACGGAGTGAAGAATTACCTCAACAGCGGCTGCGAGTTCTACTTCAACTCGGTCTATATGGACAGCGATTCAGCGGATGGTTATGTATTCTCCCTCAATCGCTGCGATTCCAGTATAGTAAAAAACAATATCTTCCATAACGAAGGAAACGGTCAGGGGCAATACGCCTACTACATTTCCGGCGATGTCTATGCCTACCCCCTGATTTCCGATTTCAACATTATTTTTGCGCCTAACGGGAGCATTGGTTACTATAGCTCCATCGTGGGGACCTGCGCTAATCTCTATATCTTCCAGCAAGCCACCGGCCTCGACTCCGGCAGTCTTAGCGCAGACCCGATGTTCCATAGCGTTCAGCAGGGTTCGGTCAATCTTCACATCAATCCCGAATCGCCCGCTTTTGGCAGGGGCACACCGGTGGGGGGAATAGTAATGGATATTGACGGCGACCCCCGCTACCCGGCTGGTCCCTGCATCGGCTGCGATGAAGTGTTGACTGACCTGCGGGTAACCCTGACACCCTACTTTCCGCCGCCGCTGGTGATACCGCCGGGGGGAGGCTTAATCCGCTTCGATGTTGAAGTGGAAAATATGACCGGAGGTAATATCGATTTCGACGCCTGGACCGAGGTCGTCTATGAAGGGAGGCCTGCTATCGGTCCCTTAAGGTTGACGCGAAACCGCTCAATTCAATCGGGAATGACACAGACTCGTTCCTTGATTCAGGTTGTTCCCGGTTCTGCGCCGCCGGGATATTACGCTTATTACTGCCATGTCGGACGCTACCCTGATATAATACTGCATTCCGATGATTTCGAATTTGTCAAAAGCTACACTGAAAACGTCTATACGCTTGAACAGGAGGATTGGCCGGTTTGGGGCTGGGACGAAGAAGAGGCAATCAGCAATCAGCAGTCGGTAGTCGGGATTTTTGATTCCTCCCCTAATCCCTTCAACGCTGAGACAGTGGTCGGTTTTGAGTTACGCTATTCGAGTCAAATCAAGCTGGCGGTGTATGATATTGCCGGGCGGGAAGTGGCGGTTATAGCTAAAGGGTGGTTCCCGGCGGGGACCTATTACGGAGAATTCGACGGGGCGAAATTAGCTTCCGGGATATACTTCGCGGTGTTGGAGGCCGGGGGGAAAAGGAATATGCAAAAGTTGATGCTGCTAAAATAAACCCTCATACGAGGGGCTCTTTCGCGACCTCGCGCAACTTAAGATGAAAATTTTCGGCTCGCGTATTGACGCCGCCGCTATTTTCAGATTAAATACTTAACTGATATCCTTCGATTAAGGGGGAGGGGGATTTTGAACATCAAGAAAATATTCACACCTTTTGCGATTCTCGTCCTTTTACAATTTCTCACAGGAAGAGCCGTTTCGCAATGGGGGAGCGCGGTCCAGGAGCTGGTTTCGGGGAGGCCGGTAGAGGAATGGACGCTGCAGAACGCTTTGGGAATTGACAACGCGGGTAATCTGCATATTATCTATTCCGACCGGGGAAGCTGTTTTGAACCTGTAACCTGCTACACTATGAAGCCCGCGGGGGGGGACTGGTGGCCGGGGAAAGTGATAGTCGATTCCGCCGGGCGAGGGATAAGCAATCTGGCGGTTGACCAGAGGCGCTGCCGAGCGTACATCTCCTTCGACCGGAACGACAGCTTGACGCTGGCGGCTGGGAATTACGGACGCTGGGATTACACCTACCTGCCCGCGCCGGGAACCGACTATATCTACAAGTCCTCGGTTGCGGTGGACGACAGCGGCAATGTCCACGTCGCGGTAGTGGTTATGATTGGCGCCAATTTCCATATGGGATACGGAATTTACGACCCCACCAGCGGAGGATACGATTTCCAGGTTGTCGAAGGTTCACAATTCTGGAACCTGCTGCCCGATACCGACCTCGAACTCTGCGTAAAATCCCGAGGCGCGGCGGTGGTCGTCTTCAACGCCGGGCAGGACCTTATCATCGTCGAGAATGGCGAGCACGGCGGAAGGAACTGGAGTATCGACAACATCTTCATCACGGACTGGCGCTGCGCTCTGCCCTCCTTGAAGCGGAACTCCAATGACGACCTGTTTATGGCTTTCTTCGCCGATTCCGGCTATATGTTCGAGCGTGATGCCTGGATATACTTCACTTCCAAGCCTGTGGGGATGAGCTTCTGGCTGGCACCGATACGGGTTTCGTTCACCATTCAAGGTGTGCATCCCAAGCTGGCAGTGGAGGATAACGGAACCAGCCACATCGTTTTCGCCGATTATACCAACACCTGGGTGGTGGGAAGGCTTTACTACTCCACTAACCGTTCCGGTCTCTGGCAGACCGGAGTACTGCTGGAAGCCCCCCGGCTGCTCCATTCCTTCATCCTCGGCCCTCAAGGGAACGGCTCGGTCTGCTATTACTACGCCACCACCCCGGCAAACCGCGACATCTACTACTACGGCTTTACCGCGCTGCAGACGCCGCCGCTGGGGATACAGCTTGAGCCTGCGGGCGCGCCAGTGCAAATCCCGCCCGGCGGGGGGAGTCTCGAATTCACCGCCTTCCTGACGAACAACACCTCGAATCCTATCCCCTTCGACGTTTGGACCGAAGTCCGCCTGCCCAATGGGAATACCTTCAGCCCGCTGATTCTCCGCTTTGATATGAATATTCAAGCCGGGCAGTCGATGAACCGCATCGTTATTCAATCCGTTCCGGGTTACGCTCCGGCGGGGCGGTATGTATATATCGGCAAGACCGGAGTTTACTCTGATTTGGTCATCAGCGGCGAAGGATTCAGCTTAGAGAAATCAGCGGGCGCGGACAACGGGGGCTGGTTCGACAATTGGACGGTGTCCGGCTGGGATGTAAAGGCTGGCAGTAGTCAGCAGTCGGCAGTTGGGATTTTTATGTGCTCCCCGAATCCCTTCAACCAAAAGACAGTTGCGAGCTTCGAGTTGCGAGATGCGAGTAAGGTCAAATTAGCGGTTTACGATGTTACGGGGCGGGAAGCGGCGGTGTTGGCGGAGGGGTGGTATCCGGCGGGGATGCATAGGGCGGAATTCAATGGAACAGAACTGGCTTCGGGAGTGTATTTCGCGGTTTTAGAGACAGAAAGTCGCAGGGAA
>CAYQZD010000031.1:0-31421 GCA_964421875.1 uncultured bacterium | reverse complement strand
ACGGTGAAGCTGCTGTTGCTGAAATGATGTCGGTCTATTTTCAGAAAAGGTAATTATCCACATATTCAATATTAATAAATACTTGGTGTCGAGTGCAGAGACTCGACACCTCGATAAATATAGAAAGATGGATTCCCGCTTTCGCGGGAATGACATAATTGGGTATTCTAGAACTAACTAATAGCGGAATCCCGGCGGAAAAGAAGGATTCTGGCTTGTTTGGCAGCCAGAATGACGAATACGCATATCAGTAAAGTGTTACAATCTAAATTATCGAGGATTAACATGCGAAGTCAATTACTGACTTTGTTAGTGGTTATTTTCCCGTTTATCTTTGCGTCTGCCGCTTTCGCTCAGCCGATGTCTGGCAGCTACGATGTCGGCGGCGGTGGAAACCATTACACAAACATTGTTAGTGCGGCGCAAGCCTTGACCTCCAACGGCGTCGGTGGCGAGGTCACCTTCAATGTTTATCCCGGCACCTACACAGGACAGATTTCACTGGGAGTGATTAACGGTTCCAGCGCCGCTAATACAATCACTTTCCACGGGATACCCGACCATAGCGGACAGCGCCCGGTGGTGACCAATCCGAGTGACGACGCTTTCTATTTGAGGGGAACCGCTTATTGTACAATTGAGAATTTCGAGTTTACCGGATGCGGCGGCAACGGCGGGGTCCACACTTACTGTTCCAGCGGCGATTCATCGCATCATATTATCATCAAAGACAATTACTTCCATAACCAAGCTAACAACTACAATCATTATAGCTTAAGATGCCATCATATTACTCTCTGCGCAAATGAGGTTAGCGGCGGTCATTATGGTCTGCGTTTCCGAAATTGTCCCAATGTCGAAGCGTTCAACAATATGATATACGGCGCTACTTCAGCCGGTTTGCATGCGCATGAAACCCCCAACAGTCATTTTTCTTTTAATTCAATATTAGATAATAGTGATTACTCATTGCGTTATGGCAGCGGGAATGAGGAAGGCACCTGTAGATATAATAATGTTTACAACTATAGTGCGTCCGCCGCTTATGGTTGTGTATTCTATCAAAGCACCCCTTCAATTCACGACTATAACAACTTCTATGCGCCCAACGGTTCACCGACAGCCCGGTATTTTCACGTTGTCTGTCACACTTTATCGGAACTTCAAGCCGTTTCCGGCCAGGAGGCTCACAGTATCAGCGTCGACCCGATGTTCATCAGCGCAACTGACCTTCATATCTCCGGTAATTCTCCCTGTGTTGGAGCCGGTATTGGCATACCGGGGATTGAATTCGATATCGACGGGGAACGGCGTCATACAAGCACCAGCATCGGCTGTGATGAAATCACAGGTTTAAATGTCGCTCTCGCATTACGGTTTCCACCTTGTGTATTACCTCCCGGCGGAGGTTGTATAGATTTCTCGGTCGAAATCGAAAACAACGCCGATTTCGCCATCGAATTCGACGCCTGGAGTGAAGCGCTGCTTCCAACGGGGCAGTTTTACGGGCCGCTGCTGCTGCGACAAGGATTGGTTATTCAACCCGGTTCAACATTATCCCGGAACCTGTTGCAGATGGTTCCCGGTTTTGCGCCCGCCGGCGATTACCAGTACTTTGCGCGTTGCGGGATATACCCCGATAGAGTCTATACGTACGATAGTTTCGATTTTACCAAGCGCGCCTTTTCGGATATCGATGGGGGAGTGCGCTGTAATTGGACGGTTACCGGTTGGGATGAAAATGAAGAGGGATTCAGGATTCAGGATTCAGGAATCGGAGTCCTTTCGGTAAGCCCTAATCCTTTCAACGCTGAGACAGATCTCAGCTTCAAGCTGCGAGATGCGAGTCAAATCAAATTAGCGGTGTACGATGTTACGGGGCGGGAAGCGTCGGTTTTGGCGGAGGGGTGGTATCCTGGGGGCAAGTATCGGGCGGAATTCAATGGAACAGAACTGGCTTCGGGAATGTATTTCGCGGTTTTGGAAGCGGAGAGTTATAGGGAAACGGTGAAGCTGCTGTTGCTGAAATGATGTCGGTCTATTTTCAGAAAAGGTAATTGTCCACATATTCAATATTAATAAATACTTGGTGTCGAGTGCGGAGACTCGACACCACGATAAATATAGAAAGATGGATTCCCGCTTTCGCGGGAATGACATAATTTGGTATTCTAAAACTAACTAATAGCGGAATCCCGACGGAAAAGAAGGATTCTGGCTTGCTTGGCAGCCAGAATGACGAATACGCATATCAGTAAAGTGTTACAATCCAAATCATCGAGGATTATCTTGCGTAGTAATTTACTCACTTTCATCGCAGCAATTTTCCCGATTATCATCGCATCTGCCGCTTTCGCTCAGCCGATGTCCGGCAGCTACGATGTCGGCGGAGGCGCCAATCACTATACCAGCATTGTGAATGCGGCGCAAGCTCTGACCTCCAACGGCCTTGGCGGAGCGGTCACCTTCAATGTTTATCCCGGCACTTATACAGGACAGATTCAACTGGGAGTGATTAACGGTTCCAGCGCTACCAATACTATCACCTTTCACGGGATACCCGACCATAGCGGACAACGCCCGGTGGTAACCAATCCCGGCGATGACGGATTCTATCTGACGGGAACCTCTTACCTTACAATTGAAGGTTTCGAATTCACCGGGTGCGGCGGTTACGGCGGAATTTATACTTATTACTCCGGGAGCGATTCTTCGCATCATATCACCATCAAGGACAATTACTTCCATAACCAATCAGTAAGTTATAACCAATACAGCTACAGATGCCATCATATCACCCTTTGCGGCAACGAAGTTTCCGGCGGCTCCTATGGTCTGCGCGTCCGTTACTGCCCCAATACCGAAGGCTACAATAATATGATTTACGGCACAACCACCAGCGGATTCTACACTCATAATACCGCCAACAGTCACTACTCCTTCAACTCAATCTACGACGAGTCTAATTACACCCTCCGCTATGGTTCCGGCAACGAAGGGGGCACCTGCAGGAACAATATAGCCTACAATCACGATGTATCCGCTTCCTATGGCTGCGTTTTCTACCAGAGCGCGCCTCTAATTCACGACTATAACAACTTCTACGCCCCCAACGGCGCTCCGATTGCGAGATACCTCTCGACCGCTTGCCAAACCCTCGCAGCCCTGCAAACCGCTTCCGGGCAGGAGGCTCACAGTATCAGCGTTGACCCTTTGTTCATCAGTACCACCGACCTGCATATCTCCAACGAGTCTCCCTGTCTTCAAGCCGGCGTAGGAATGCCGGAGATTGAATTCGATATCGACGAGGAACGGCGGCATAGAGACACTCCCTGCATCGGCTGCGATGAAATCGCTGGAATCCGCGTCTCCCTTGAACCGCGGTTTCCGCCATATATTATACCCGCAGGCGGCGGTGTCATAGATTTTACGGTCGAAATCGAGAACTGCGCCGATTCCGTTATCGTCTTCGACGCCTGGACCGAAATATTGCTACCTACGGGGCAGTATTACGGACCGCTGTTGCTGCGTCAAGGATTGAGGATTCAACCGAATACAACTTTCAGCCGGGACTTATCGCAGATGGTTCCGGCAGTGGCTCCTGCAGGAGATTACCAATACTTCGCCAGGTGCGGGATATATCCCGACAGCGTTTATGCTGACGACAGTTTCGACTTCATCAAGTGCCCCGCTCCGGACCAGGATGGGGGAGTATATTGCGATTGGACGGTTTCCGGCTGGGACGAAAAGGCAGTCAGCAGTCAGCAGTTGGTAGTTGGTAGTCAGCAGTCGGCAATCGGGATTATTAGTTCCTCCCCCAACCCCTTCAACGCTGAGACAGCTCTCAGCTACAAGCTGCAAGCTGCATGCAATGTGAAACTGGCGGTGTATGATATTACCGGGCGGGAGGTGAAGGTATTAGCTGAAGGGTGGTATCCGGCGGGGAGGCATCGGGCTATCTTCGATGGAAGTGACATTTCCTCCGGGATATATTTTGTTTCTTTCAATAATGAAACGTATACTATAACAAGGAAACTGGTTCTGGTCAAATAACAATCCGGAAAAGTCGTAACTTTATATCTTTAAGAAACCGCAGGCAAGAAAGTCATTCCGGGCAGCCGAAATCCCTCAGGAGAAGAAGGATTCTGGCTTCCCGCCACTGAGGGGAGCCAGAATGACGCTTGCGCTAATATCAGTATTGTCACGAGAAATTTAATACAGAACAGGTAACTATAGAGCAATTCAGGAGGATGGGACGATGCGCAGATTCCTATCAATCTTCTCCTCCGCGGCATTGCTAATCTCGACTAATACCGTTCTCGCCCAGCCAATGTCCGGCAGCTATGATGTAGGGGGCGGAGCCATCCATTACACCACGATTGTTGCAGCGGCGCAGGCACTTAATCAAAACGGTATCGCGGGACCGGTAACTTTCAATATTTACCCAGGTGTCTACGAAGGAGAAATTTATCTGGGAACCGTGAACGGGATGTGCCAGCGGAACCTGATAGTTTTCCAACCGAATTGGGTATTCAGACCGGTAATTACCAATCCCACTGGCAACGGCTTTTATCTGATGGGAGCGTCATACGTGTCAATCAGGAGGCTGGAATTCACCGGCTTTGCGCAAAACTGTTTCGGGATTTATTGCACCAATCTTGACCAGGATTCCAGCCATCACCTGACAATCCAGGGCTGTTATTTTCACGATACCGGCTCCGGCGGCGCGCAGTACGCTAACAACTGCCATCATGTTTATCTCATCGGCAACGAGGTCAGCGGCGGTAATTACGGATTGCGTATTCGCTGCAGTCCCAACACTTACGTATATAATAATATGGTTTACGGCACCACTTCAGTGGGAATCTACACCCATATGACCCCGCACAGCGAATACAGTTTCAATTCTATATGCGGCGAGGGTCTTTTTCTGCTTCGTTATGGTTCCGGGAACAGCGACGGCGTCTGTATGAACAACATCTTCTACAACTATGGAATATCGCAAGCCTGTGTTTTTTATCAGTCAGCTCCCGCTATCCACGATTACAACTGCTACTATGCGCCGGCGACCAATATTGCACTCTGGCTGACATCGAATAATTACCTGACTACACTGGCTCAGCTTCAGGATTCTTCCCGGCAAGAGATGAACAGTATTTATGCAAATCCCGCATTCATCGCACCTTCTGATTTACACATCGCCGATTCCTCAGCCTGCTTCAGAGCCGGGAGGCCTGTCGCTAATATCGGCGAGGATTTCGACGGCGACCTTCGCGACCGCCGCACTCCCTGTATCGGCTGCGATGAAATCGTCCCCAGTGATTTAATCCTAACCTTGTCACCGGTGAACCCGCCGATTCTCATTCCCGGACTCGGCGGGTATTTCCAATTCGATGCGCAGATTGAAAATACCACTAACAATCCACTCACCTTCGATGCCTGGACCGAAGTGATACTCCCCACTGGGGTGCTTCACGGGCCTCTTATAATTAGAACCGACCTCACTATTTCACCGGGACAAACCCTCATCCGCCGGGGGATTTCTCAGTATATTCCCGGATACGCTCCGCCCGGCGATTATTCATACGTAACCAAAGTCGGAAATCACCCGGGCGCTGTCATCGACAGCGACTCCTTCCCTTTCAGTAAATTTATCGGCGGGAAAATTTTTGCGAACCACCGGAGCTGGACCTGTGCTGGTTTCTTTGGAGACGAGTTATCCGCCTCGAAAGCGCCTTCGGAATACACTCTGTTCGAGCCGGTTCCCAATCCCTTCAATCCCACGACTACACTGAGCTTCTATCTCCCGGAAGCGGGCGATATCAGCTTAAAAGTCTTCGACACCCTGGGCCGGGAAGTGGCTCTGATAGCCGAAGGATGGTATCCCTCGGGGGCTCACCAGGCAGTCTTCGACGCTGCCGGGCTGGCCTCGGGAGTCTATATTACTATTCTGGAAACCACTAATAATCATAAGGAAGCGAAAAAGATAATAATGCTAAAATAGACCGGTTTCTATTATCGCAAGTAACTATCGGAAAAAATACATTCAACCATTAATTGTAATGGAGGACCTCTAATGCTTCGCTATTCTGTCTCAATCACCGCGTTGATGAGTCTGCTTATCGCAGCTCCAATTGCTTTCGCTCAGCCGATGTCCGGCATCTACGATGTCGGCGGAGGAGCCAATAACTATCCCGACCTAGTGAGCGCCGGTCAAGCCCTCACCACTAACGGCCTCGGCGGGGCGGTCAACTTCAACGTCTATCCCGGCACCTACACCGGTCAGATTTCACTGGGAGTGATTACCGGCAGCAGCGCTGCCAATACTATCATTTTCCACGGCATACCCGGTCCCACCGGACAACGCCCGGTGGTAACCAATGCCGGGGATGACGCTTTCTATCTCACGGGAACCTCATATGTCACTATCGAGAATTTCGAATTCACCGGGTGCGGCGGCTACGGCGGAATCTATACCTATTATTCCGGCGGCGATTCCTCACATCATATCATCATCAAGGATAATTACTTCCACAGCCAAGCCGTAAGCTATAATCAGTACAGCTACAGATGCCATCATATCACCCTCTGCAACAACGAGGTCAGCGGCGGTTCCTACGGTCTGCGTGTCCGCTACTGCCCTAATACCGAAGCCTACAATAATATGATCTACGGCACTACTACCGCCGGACTATATACACACAATACTGCCAACAGTCATTATTCCTACAACTCGATTTACGACGAGTCTAATTACACTCTTCGCTACGGTTCCGGCAACGAAGGAGGCACCTGTAGAAACAATATTGCTTATAACTACGACGTAACCGCTTCCTACGGCTGCGTATTCTACCAGAGCGCGCCTTCGATTCACGATTACAACAACTTCTACGCTCCCAACGGCGCGCCTATCGCCCGTTACCTCTCAACTTCCTGCGCCACATTAACCGCCCTTCAATCCGCTTCCGGCCAGGAGGCGAATAGCATTAGCGTCGACCCGGGCTTTCTAAGCGCCACCGATTTACACATTAGCGACACCTCCGCCTGCATCGCTGCAGGGACTCCCATCGCCTCCATCGGTGAGGACTTCGACGGCGATTTCCGCGATCCGGTTATCCCTTGCATCGGCTGCGATGAATTGGGCGGAAGCGGCTTGATATTGGCGATGACCCCGGTCAATCCTCCGATTCAGATTCCCGCGTCCGGAGGCGCTTTCCGCTACGATGCTATTATTGAAAACACCACGCAGAACACCTACACTTTCGACGCCTGGACCAAGGTGGTCCTTCCCAGCGGCGCGGTCTATGGTCCAATTATTCTGCGCACCGGCCTCAGCATCACGCCCGGTCAGACTATGGGACGCACCAATGTCGGTCAGACGGTTCCCGGAAGCGCGCCTTCAGGTTACTACGCCTACATCGGCAACCTGGGAATATATCCCGGCACTGTTTTTGACAATGAGGAGTTCGGCTTCAGAAAGCTCGCCGGAGACGCTTCCGCTTCCGGCTATGAACAAGATTGGACCTGCAACGGTTTCTTCGGAGATGAGTTTTCCGCCTCAAGCGCGCCTTCGGAATATACCCTGTTTGAGCCGTCCCCTAATCCCTTCAATCCTTCGACTAACTTGAGCTTCTATCTCCCGGAAGCGGGCGATGTCAGCCTTAAAGTGTTCGACACTTTGGGACGGGAAGTGATTCTGTTGGCGGAGGGATGGTATCCTTCGGGTACGCACGAAACCGTATTCAACGGAACGCGCCTGACTTCCGGAATATACTTCGCCGTTTTCGAAACCACCGGGGTAAAAGCCACCAAAAAACTGATGATGGTTAAGTGATATACAGTGCCTTTTAGTCTGAAGACAGCGCTATATCTTGAAAACAAAATCGAGGATACAACTGTGAGCAAATTTGTGTTTTTAATCGCCTCCATTGCATTGCTTATTTCAGCGCCGGCTGTTATCGCCCAACCGATGTCGGGCTACTACGATGTTGGCGGCGGAGCCAATAACTACCCTACTATTTTAGCCGCAGCCCAAGCCTTGACCGCCAACGGCGTCTCCGGACCGGTAAGCTTCAATATCTATCCCGGCACTTACACCGGTGAAGTGTATTTAGGGAGTTTCACCGGAATGGGGCAGCAGAATCCGGTGATTTTCAGAGGTGCGGGAGCCACTATGCCGGTCGTAACCAATGGCGCTGGCAATGGATTTAATCTGGTTGGGACAGCATACATTACTATCAGAGGACTGGAATTCACCAACTTCGGTAATTACGGAATCTACTCCACCGACTCCGGGGGCGATTCCACCCGCTATCTCACCATCGAAGGTTGCTATTTCCACAACGCAGGCGGAATAAACCAATACGCCTACCGCTGCCATCACGTATCACTCATTGGAAATGAATGTAATGGCGGCAACTATGGCTTGAGGGTACGTTACTGCCCCGACACAGAAGCCTACAACAATATGATATACGGCACGACCACCGCCGGATTATACACCCATAATACCGCCAATAGTCATTATTCTTACAACTCGATTTACGATGAGGCTAATTATACTCTCCGCTATGGCTCCGGAAACGAGGGAGGCACCTGCAGAAACAACATCGCCTACAATTACGATGTATCTGCTTCCTACGGATGTGTGTTCTACCAGAGCGCGCCTTCAATTCACGACTACAACAACTTCTACGCCCCCCACGGCGCTCCCATAGGCCGTTATATATCCACTTCCTGCGTTACTTTAGCCGCCCTGCAAATCGCATCCAGCCAGGAAGCGCACAGCATCAGCGTCGATCCTGGCTTTATGAGTACTACCGATTTACACCTCTGCGACACCTCCGCCTGTATCGACGCCGCAACCCCGTTAGCGATGGTAGATGAGGACTTCGACGGCGACCTCCGGGACCCCATAACCCCCTGTATCGGCTGTGACGAGGTGGGCGGTTCCGGCTTGAGGCTCACTATGACTCCCGTGAATCCGCCAATTATCATTCCCGCGGGCGGTGGGATTATCCAATTCGACGCTCAAATTGAAAACCGGGGCGAAAATCCCCAGACCTTCGACGCTTGGACCGATGTGAGACTCCCCAACGGAGCGGTTTTCGGCCCGCTGATTCTCCGCACCGGACTGGGCATCGCCCCCAGCCAGACCATCAGCCGCACCGGAATCGGACAAACTGTTCCCGGAAGCGCGCCTCCGGGAAATTACGCCTATATCGGCAACGTGGGAATCTATCCCGACAGTATCCTGGATTTCGAGGAGTTCGGATTCAGTAAGGTAATCCTCGATGCCGGAGGCTCCGGTCTCTACCGGAATTGGACCTGCACCGGTTTCTTCGGTGATGAATTGAGTGTTTCAAGAGCGCCTTCGGAATACACTCTGTTTGAGCCTTCTCCCAATCCCTTCAATCCCTCCACAACTCTGTGCTTCAATCTCCCGGAAGCGGGCGAAGTCAGCCTTAAAGTCTTCGACACTCTGGGCCGGGAAGTGACTCTGCTGGCTGAGGGATGGTATCCATCGGGAACGCACGAGACTGTTTTCGACGGAACGCTGCTGGCGTCAGGAATCTACTTCGCCGTGTTTGAATCCGCCGAGGTAAAAACCACTAAGAAACTGATACTGGTGAAGTGACCTACTACGCTACTTTAAAAGGGCTCCCGTAAGGGAGCCTTTTTTTGTTGCAGGCTGCAACTATTTCTCATTGCAACAGTGCAACATATAGTAATCTTGAATACAATACCAGGAACTTATGGAAGAAAAACTCCAAGACCTCCGTTTCTTTAAAGTGATTCTCAGTTCCATCGCCGACGGAGTATTCACTGTTGACAAAGACCGCCGTATCACCAGTTTCAACCGGGCTGCGGAACGCATCACCGGAACACCCGCCTCGTCGGCGATGGGGAAACACTGCTACGAAGTGTTCCACTCCGATATCTGCGAAACCGGATGCATCTTAGCGGACACAATGAAAACCGGCAGGGAAGCCATCGACATTACAGTAAAAGTGCTGGACAGTTCCGGGGAGCAGGTGCCCATCAGCATCTCCACCTCCGTACTTAAAGACGAATACGGAAACGTGCTGGGAGCGGTCGAAACCTTCCGCGACCTCTCCACCATCGAACGCCTGCGAAAGGACCTGGAAAGAACCTACTCCTTCGAGGATATCATCTCCAAAAGCCCAAAACTGCATAAGCTCTTTTCCATCCTGCCCGATGTAGCCGAAAGCGAAAGCACCGTGTTGATTCAAGGTCCTTCAGGCTCAGGCAAAGAACTCTTCGCTCGAGCGGTGCACAACCTCAGTCCCCGGCGCGACAAAAACTATGTGATTATCAACTGCGGGACGCTCCCCCCGCAATTGTTCGAATCGGAGTTGTTCGGCTATGTTCAAGGCGCTTTCACCGACGCCAAAAGGGACAAGCCGGGAAAACTTGCCGCCGCGAAAGGGGGAACCGTATTCTTCGATGAAATCGGAGAATTACCCCTCTCTACTCAGGTCAAACTGCTGAGGCTCCTGCAAAACCACGAATACGAGAAGTTGGGCGGCGCCAAACCGATTAAAGCTGACATCAGGGTAATCGCCGCCACTAACCGTAATCTCCAGGAACTGGTGTCGCAGGGTAAGTTCCGTGATGACCTCTACTTCCGCGTGGCGGTGGTCAAATTCGACCTGCCTTCACTGAGGGAACGGCGTGAGGATATCCCCTACCTGGTGGACCACTTCGTCCGCCTTTTCAATGCTCGCAAAGGTAAAAACATCATCGGTGTCAGCCCCCAGGTGATCGAAGTTCTGATGAGGCACAGTTTCCCCGGCAATGTCAGGGAATTGGAAAACATCATCGAATACGGTTTCGCCATCTGCCACGGAAGAACCCTGGAACTGGAACACCTCCCCCAGGAATTACTTAAAACCGCACCCATAGAATCACACCATCCCGCGCATCCTCTAAGAAGCGCGCTGGATGAAGAGTCCCATATTCGTGAAGCCTTAAAAATACACTCAGGACACCAGGGTAAAGCGGCAAAGGAATTAAAAATCGACCGAACTACTTTGTGGAGGAAACTTAGAAGATACGGAATAGATCCAAAGGGCTTTAAGGATTAAAATGGAAAGTGTAAAAAAATCCCGGTTCTAAGTCTGAACCGGGATTTTATCGTAAATATTGCTTAACCAGATTTACATAAATATAAAACTATCACTTCACCAGCAGCAGCTTCCGCGTTTCCTTGAATTCGCCCGCCTGCATCTTGACGAAATACACGCCGGAAGTTAAATTCTTACCGTCGAAAACAATCCGGTGAGTCCCTGCGGATTTATAGCCATCAACAAGCTTAGTAATCTCACGACCGGCGATGTCGAACACCGCCAGCTTCACATTGCCGGCAGCTTGCAGCTTGTAGCTGACAACTGTAGTTGCGTTAAATGGATTGGGCGAGGCGGCAAACATTCCGACCGCCGACTGCCGACTACTGACTGCCTCTTCTTCGCCCCAGCCGTAGCAAGCCCATCCCTGTTGGTGCGCAGGCGCGCCTTCGCCCGCCAGTTTCTCAAAGATGAAGCGGTCGTAATCCACCACCGAATCCGGAAACTGCCCCACATTTGCGATGAAATTGTAATTACCCGGTGGAGCCGCGCCCGGAACCCATTGCCTCATCGCCCGCGGCGGAGTGGTTCCCGGCGGAACCGTGACGCCGGTCCTAACCATCAGAGGACCGAACAACACGCCGTTGGGAAGGATAACCTCGGTCCAGGCGTCACAAGTAATCGGACTAATCCCCTGGTTTATAACTGAAACGCCAAAATTGAGATAACCGCCGGTGGGAGGGATAGTCCCCGGCGGATTGCGGGTATAAAGCCGCACCTGAAGGTTGGTGCCGGGACCCCCGCTGCCGGGAAAATCCGTGCCCTTGAGTGTTATTCCGGTGTAAGCCATATTGACCACGCCTCCCGCGCTGATAACCGTGCCGTTCCCCGCAAACTGCACGCTGGCGTAGCCGAAACTCCCCGGCAGCACTGTTTCTTGGAGCCAGGTATCAGTCTGCGGATGGTAAAGCTGAACCGCATTGGTGGCGGGCCAGGCCCCATGACCTCCGCCCCCCGCGGAAATCACATAGTCGTCGTTGTTTGTGAGGTGAAATAAACCGAAGGTGATTTCCTGGGGGATGGGCGCTTTGGAAGTCCAGGTGTCAGTAACGGGATCGTACTCGTAGTTGTAATTGCTCTTCATACAGTAGAGTTTATCTCTGACGAAAACCGCGCCGTGAAACCAATCCGCGGAAGGCATACTGGCGACTTGAGTCCAGGTGTCATTAACAATATCGTATTTGTAAGCGTCGGCGACTGCGCCAGGCGCGCCCCCACCGGTGGCGTAAAGGTAATTGCCACCGTCCCAGGCCGCCGCTACTCCGGTAAGAATGACTGGATAGGGAGCCATCAAGCTCCACGTTCCCGTAGGACCTCCGCCCGTTGGAGTAAACCTCAACACCTCATTGTGCCGCCCCAATGTGGAGTCCGAACCGCAGAAAGTGTAGATGGCGTCGTTGGTGGCGACACCGCACCAATTGTGATAAAACAGCGGGGGAGGTGTGCTCTGTTCCCACTGCTCCGTGCTAAGATTGAAAGCCAGTCCCAAATTATAATAGCGGGAACCGAATATATACATATAGTTCCCTAAAACCCCGCTGGCCGCTTTACCGAAATTCGCCGGAGCGTCGGGTAAGTTGCTCCAATTGACGATGTCCATGTTCCTAGGTATTTCTTTGGAGGGAGCGTAGTCGAATCCTGAAGCCGGCATATCCAGCCTCTCCGACTCCTCCCCGGCAAATACAGACAACGCAAAGACCAAAACGGTCAGAAAGGTGAAAAATGATTTCGACATAACCGCCTCGCTATGTGTTATTTATGTTAGAATTGATTTATGAGTTACCCCATATAGGGGTAATATTAATATAGGTGTTTTTACGAGGAATGTCAAGTTTTCCACCCTAAAAACATACAAATCACTCCTTGATAAAAAAAATCCCACCGGCGAATCGGTGGGATTTCTCTTTCGATGTATTATTCGCGGAATTTGCGGCTTGCGGCTACTTAATCAATGTCATCTTTCCGATATCGCTGAAATCCTCAGCATTCAACTGATAAAAATAGACGCCGGAAGCCAGCCCGGAGCCGTCGAAAACAACGCTGTGATTTCCCGCCGGCATCCAGCCATTCACCAGAAATCCCGATACCCTGCCCTGCACATCGTAAACTACCAGGGATACATCGCCCGCCTCCGGCAGCGTATAACGAATAGTGGTGGTCGGATTGAAGGGATTGGGTGAGGCTGTTGATAGAGCGTAGTTCTCAGGTATTCCCGAAGAAACGGTGGTGAATGCCCCCTCGTCTAACCAGCCGAAAACCTCCCAGCTTTGGCTGCCTAATACTCCGTCTAATCCCGCCAGTTTGACAAAGGGGAAGCTGTCGGATACGACAGTGGAATCGGGAAAGGTCCTCACATTCCCGACATAAGTATAATTGCCGGAAGGCGCGCCCGGAGGTACATTCTGAGTAATACGGCGGGTAATGGAATCTTCAGGAGTAGCCATCAGCCCGAAGCGCTCAATTAAAGGTCCGTAGATGTTCCCATTGGGCAGGACCACTTCAGTCCACGCTTCGAAGAAAACCGGATCGGTGGAGTGGTTGACTATCAGAGCGTCGAAAGCGAAACCTCCGCCGCCGCCGGGAATAATGAGAGGCGGATTCAGCGGGGTCAACACCAATTCCAGGGCGGTTGAGGCTAAGTCCAAATCGACGGCGACAATATCTCCGCCCCGGCCGCTGACATTGGCATGGACATGCTTACCGCAGGCGGTGGCGAAACGACCGTCGGCGCTAATATCCACCGAGAACACCGAACCGGGCATATCCACCGTGTAGTAGGGATTGGAACCCAAATCCCGGTCGAAAATGTGGACTTCGGGATTGACATTAGCGTTATCGCCCCAGCTCCCTGTGATAATGTAGCGTCCGTCGGCGCTGAGTTCGATGCTTTTAATGGTCTCCTGATAAACACCGCTGGAAGCGGCGAAAGTATACCTCCAAAGAGGGGTGGCTGAAGCTGTATTGTGGACAGTCACCCGCGCAGAATTGAAGCTGGAAGTATACCACCCCGCGGCAATGGTACTGCCATCAGCGGAAAGCGACACGCTTGCCAGGTAGTAACCAGGTTCGCTGTGTGTCCATAGCGGAGTGTAGGAGGAACCGCCCCAGCCTCTGACCTCCAGCGAAGACCAGCCGTAGGCGATGGTGTTCCCGTCTCCGGAAATATCGAAGGGAGTGGCTCCGAAACCGATGTGCAACTCCTCCCGCACCGAGTTCTGAATCCGGTCGAAGATGATAATATGGGTGTTAGTCCGCACCCCGCCGAAGTGTCCGTCCGAACTCACCGCCATATTTCGGGGGAAACTGAGTCCCGCCGCCAAGTGATTCACCACCGGAGTGGCGGAATTATTTTCGAACATCAGCAGCCGGGCGGTGCCAGCGTCGGTCAGGGCGGCGGCCAGCGTCGAGCCGTCCCTTGAAACCGCTATATAGGGCCCATAGCTGCTGATATTCACTCCGGGGAAATTAGCCGACCAGTCCGGAACTCCGGCGCCCGGTCCGGTCCACTTGTAGATTGTTACCCCGCCGGAATTTTCATCCCCGGCTCCCAGGATAAAATTATTATCTGAAGCGCCGACGTAAAACTCTGTGCCCTGGTAGGTCCATTCCGGGACTCCGCCCCCTGTGGGGGCGAAAAGTTCTACTTCGCGCGGGTCGTTGAGATAGGTGCCGGTGAAAACATACCCCTCGCCGCAGTTTCTGGTGGTGGTGTAAATCGGCTGCGATATGGAGCGCGACCACATTACAGAAGGGTCGTCAGTAAAAAACTGGTAACTTCCAGTATTGGGTAAGCCCTCCTCTTCCACTATGTTTATACCGTTTACAGTGTGATGAAGAAAAACCGCATCTTCGCCCGCCAATAGCGGAGCTGTGATTGCCAGAACGATACACAGTAGAAAGATACGATGCATAAGAACCTCCTTTCTTCGGTTCACTTGATTTATTATAAGATGTGAAGCCTGTCTTTAAGACGGTAATATACTAAATATAAGCGTTATCCGGAAATAGTCAAGAATATTCTTTCGGAGTTGGTTTATTGTACGCTAATAATAGAGAAGTAACACTCTACCTATATGAATCAACTGACCATATCGTCATTCCGCCGCAGCCGGAATCCCTCCGGGAAAGAAGGATTCTGGCTCGCTTCGCAGACAAAATGACGCTTGCGCTTCACATACTTAAAGTGTACACAGGGAACAGTATGAAGCGGTAAGCTGCAATGATAAGCCGGCTAAACAGGAAGCGGCAAAAGAGATGAAAAACCCCGCATCTCGCGGTATAACCTGAAAGAGGCGGGGTGTGATTTGTGGTTTTTAGAGGTTCAGTTATTCTTAGCCACTTCGGCTTCCACCACTTCATTGAGTTCCTTGACCATCCCCTCGATGTCCTCGATGCCGTGCGTGAAGGCGGTTTCCTGGATAGTTTCCCAGGTTGCCGCATGGCAGCCAATACAATGCATCCCGTGTTTCATAAAGACTTCGATGGTTCTGGGCTGGAGGCGGATTACCTGCTCAATGGTCATTTCCTTGGTGATTTTCATCGCATTTTCCTTCATTAAATTGTGATATATCGAATACTAATAAACCATTTCTTGATGTATTCTTCATAATTTATAAACACTTGAGGAAGAAGTCAAAATTTTTTTGTAACAAGGCTGAAAATTCTTTGATTTTAGAGTAGATAAAGATATTACACTTAGAAAAAATTCCTGTATTATCTTGACAAAGTTTTTAATTATCCTATATTTTTTACTTATATCCTTCCGAGACGGAGCATCATGTTATTATACTTTAGTAAAGCCTCGTAAGTTTCGAACCATATTCATAATAGATATTGGATAATTCAATGCCTGTGAAAAAGGGCAACTCCTCTGATTCGGACGGGGGTGGATTGTTTTCCCAAGAGTCTTTAACCGAAATAGACCTGGAACTTTCCACCGATCCCCTGGAAATACGTGAAGTGCCGGTTTTGTCCCCCAACGCCCAAACCGTGCTGGAGAAACGCTACTTACTTAAGGACGAGAGCGGTAATGTAATCGAAAAGCCCAAGGAGCTTTTTCTGCGAGTGGCCAGAGCAGTGGCGGAAGCTGACCTGAAATACGGCGGCGACCCTCTGGAAAGCACCGAAGTCTTCTACCGGATGATGGCTTCCCTTGATTTCCTGCCTAATTCGCCCACGCTGATGAACGCAGGAAGGGAGCTGGGGCAGCTGTCAGCCTGCTTCGTGCTGCCGGTGGAGGATTCGATGGAGGGGATTTTCGAAACGGTGAAAAACACCGCTTTGATTCATAAAAGCGGCGGCGGCACCGGATTTTCGTTTTCACGTCTCCGCCCTAAAAACAGCGCTGTCCGCTCCACCGCAGGAACCGCTTCCGGACCGGTCTCCTTTATGCAGGTCTTCAACAGCGCCACCGAGACAGTGAAGCAGGGCGGAACCCGCCGCGGCGCTAATATGGCGATTCTGAGGGTTGACCACCCCGATATTATGGATTTCATCTCCTGTAAAACCAAGGAGGGGAAGCTCGCCAATTTCAACATTTCGGTGGCGGTTACCGACAGCTTTATGGACGCGGTGCATTGCGGAGTCAATTACCGCCTCATCTCTCCCCATAACGGCGAGGTCGTCGACGAACTCCCTGCCAGGGAGGTGTTCCGGAAAATCGTCGAAGGAGCCTGGTTGAACGGCGAACCCGGAATCGTTTTCCTGGACCATATGAACCGGGACAATCCCACACCCGAACTGGGGGATATCGAATCCACCAATCCCTGCGGTGAACAGCCGCTGCTCCCCCATGAATCCTGCAACCTTGGCTCCATCAACTTAGACCATATGGTGGTTGAAGGCGAAATCGACTGGGAAAAATTGAAAAACACGGCGCATCACGCGGTCCACTTCCTCGATAACGTAATCGATATGAACCGGTTTCCTCTGGATAAGATCCGGGAGATGACATTGAAGACCCGGAAAATCGGTTTGGGAGTGATGGGTTTTGCGGATATGCTCTATCAACTGGGCATATCCTACGATTCGGAAGCAGGTATGGCTAAGGCCGAAGAAGTGATGGCTTTCATCCGCGAGGAGGGGCGGCAGAAATCTCGTGAACTCGCCGAAGCCAGGGGAACCTACCCAGCCTGGAAAGAGGGACGACCTCCGCTGCGCAACTCCACTGTCACAACCATCGCCCCCACCGGCACCCTGTCGATGATTGCCAACGCTTCCGGGGGCATTGAACCTAATTTCGCTCTGGCTTATGTTAAAAAAGTGCTCGACGGCCAGGAACTCCCCTACCTTAACCGCCATTTTGAAAAGGCGGCGAAAGAAGGCGGATTCTACAGCGAAGCGCTGGTCAAAGCTCTGTCTCGCGGTGAATCTCTCAGTAAATATAAGGAGGTGCCCCGTTCTCTGCTCCAGGTTTACCGCACAGCGCGGGATATCGAACCTAAATGGCACATCCGAATGCAGGCCGCCTTTCAAAAATACACCGACAACGCCGTATCCAAGACCATAAACCTGCCAAACTCCGCTACTAATGAGGAAGTGGAGGAAGCCTTCTTTATGGCTCACCGGCTGGGATGCAAAGGATTGACCGTTTACCGAGACGGCAGCCGCGATGAACAAGTGTTGAAAGCCGGTGAAGACAGAACCGAGGACGAAGCTCCGAGCGAAAAGGCGCTGGCGACTCCCCGGGAACGGCCCCGGGTGACACAAGGCTATACCGAGCGTGTCAACACCGGCGACGGCACGATGTATGTGACCATCAACGAAGACGAGAAGGGCCTTTGCGAGGTCTTCACTTCCATCGGCAAACACGGCGGCAACGCCGCAGCCCAGTCCGAAGCTATCGGCAGGCTGATTTCACTTTGCCTCAGGTGCGGAATCGATGTGAAATCCATTATCAAGCAGCTCAAGGGCATCGCAGGCCCCAATTCTGTCTGGGAAGACGGTCAATTGATACTCTCCACCCCGGACGCTATCGGACGGGTGCTGGAACGATATGTCGCCAGCAAAGGCGTAACGGAAAAAACCGGAGTCGCTCCCAAAGCGGCGCAGGAACACCGGATTGAAAGCTATAGACCTTCAGGCAAGCTCTGCCCGGACTGCAATCAGCCGGTGGTTTACAATGAGGGATGCGCCACCTGCCCCAGCTGCGGTTATTCCGAATGCGGGTGATGGTGAAGAGTAAGCGCTTAATTCGACTTTCTATCGCTTAAGTATGACGGGTTGACATTTTGTATTAAAGTTTGTATATTATAAAGAGAAGATTAATATAGGCGGTGTAGCCAAGTGGTAAGGCAGAGGTCTGCAAAACCTCTATTCACCGGTTCGAGTCCGGTCGCCGCCTCCGGAAAGACTTAACAAGCCCGCTATTGCGGGCTTTTTGGATTGATATTGGTAAATCCCGTTTTTTCTTGATAAAGTTGATTATTTTTATTAATATTAGAATTAACTTTTTCGGAGAAACAGCACAGAATATACTGAAACTCGATATTATAAATTAAACCAGTGGTAACAAATGGCGGACAGAGAACACTGGGGGTCAAGAGTAGGATTCATCCTTGCTGCCACAGGCTCAGCCATCGGCCTGGGCAACATCTGGAAATTTCCCTTCATCACCGGTATGTATGGTGGAGCGGCTTTTGTCTTAACCTACCTGATTTGCATCGCGCTGATTGGTTTTCCGGTGATGTTGATTGAATTCGCTGTCGGGCGGAAAACTCAACTCAATGCGGTGGGCGCTTTCAAGACTCTCGCGCCCGGCACGCCTTGGCTGATAGTGGGAGGGTTGGGGGTCGCTTCCGGGTTCGTTATTCTCTCCTATTACAGCGTTGTCGCTGGATGGACGCTCGGTTATATCTTCGTGGCGATCTCCGGCGTCTTTCATAATTTTGCCACACCCGCAGAAGCCGGACAGTATTTTTCGGAATTTGGAGGGAGTCCCCACCTTGCCATTCTCCTGCACCTCGCTTTTATGACTATGTGTGTGATGGTGGTGATTAAAGGTATCAAGCGCGGCATCGAGAAATGGACCAAGATATTAATGCCGGTCCTGCTTTTCATCCTGGTGGTGTTGATGGTGCGGGGATTGACACTTCCAGGGGCGGAGAAGGGGGTCAGTTTCCTCTTCAAACCGGACTGGTCCAAACTGACCGGCACCACTATCCTGGTGGCGCTGGGACATGCGTTTTTCACTTTGTCGCTGGGGATGGGGTGTATGATTACCTACGGCAGTTATCTTTCCAGGAAAGACAACCTGGTTTCTTCCGCCTTTACCGTGGTGCTTCTGGATACCGGAATTGCGCTGATGGCCGGAATCGCTATTTTCACGGCAGTTTTCGCGCACGGACTCGCCCCCGACGCGGGTCCCGCGCTGATTTTCCATGTGCTCCCCACAGTGTTCCCGCATATCCCCGGCGGTGAAATTTTCGGCGTCCTGTTTTTCCTCCTGCTGTTGATAGCGGCGCTGACTTCGGGAATTTCATTGCTTGAGGTGGTTATCGCCTATTTCGTGGACCAGAAGGGGTGGAGCCGGAAGCGCGCCACCCTGCTGCTGGGCAGCGTAGTCTTCGCTTTAGGAGTTCCGTCAGCGCTGTCGGCGGTTTCCAGCGCTCCGATTGGGAGATTACAAATACTCTTCGGAATGACTTTTTTCGACCTGATGGATTATATGTCCTTCAAGTATATGCTGCCGCTGGGCGGGTTTCTGATGACCATCTTCGTGGCTTATTTCTGGGGCGCGAAGGAATTCATTGAGGAATTAAGAGTAGGCTGCCCAAAATTCCGGGTTCGTCCGGTGGCAGCGACGATTCTCATCACAATCTCCTCCGTTCTGATACTGGTAACGCTTATTTCGGGAATTATAGGTCTGGGAGAGTGATTTAGAGTTGGATAGGAAAAGTTTCGTTTAAGGCTGTGATAAATGGAAAACGATTATAATAGTGTAAAAGTTAAATCTCTGCTTGAGAATGTGATTTCGGATTCCCCGGCAGAGTTCACCGAAGCGATTTTCAGTTTTAAGGAAAATTCCCTCACCCGCTTCGCGCACAACTGCGTCACCCAGAATGTGTCCAGAGGGGAAGCGTCGGTCTCAGTCAGGGTCATCGACAACGGACGGATGGGGCGAGCCTCCTCCAATCGGATGGAACTTCAGAGCTTGACAGAACTCCCCCGGACCGCCCTGGAGGCGGCAGAGGTGCAGAGGGAGCCTGACCCGGAACTGCCGTCCCCTCCCGGTCCGGCGGAGTATCAGGAAATGGAGGCGTTTTTTAAGTCAACCGCAGAATGCACTCCAGGACAAAGAGCGGCGGGGATTTCCCGTGCGGTGAAAGTCTGCGGAAGCGAGGGACTGTCAGCGGCGGGGATTTATACCACCGGAGAATCCGCCATTGCCGTTGCGAATTCGAAGGGGGTGTTCGCATACCATCGCGGGACTTCAGCGGAGTTTTCAGTCTCGGCAACAGACGGCGATGCGTCCGGCTGGGCGGAGTGCATTACCGGTGATGCGGAAAAAATCGACGCAGAGCAGGTGGCTCGAACCGCGGCTAGGAAAGCGCGGCTCAGCCGCAATCCACGCTCAATCGAACCGGGCGAATACACGGTGATATTGGAACCGGCGGCGGTGGTGGAGTTCCTGCTGTTTATGAGTTTCTACTCATTTGGCGCGCTGAACTACCTCGAAGGCCGGAGCTTCCTCTCAGGCAAACTGGGGGAACAGCTGCTGGGGAAAAACATTACCATCACCGACGACGCTTATCATTCCCTGATTCGAGGGATGCCCTTCGATTTCGAAGGAATCCCTCGTCAGAAAGTCAATCTCATCGACAAAGGAGTGGCGCAATCGGTGGTTTGGGACAGCGCCACCGCCAAGCGCGGCGGGACGGTTAGCACCGGCCACGCTTTGCCTCAGCCTAACGCCGAAGGTCCTATCCCCTTCTACCTCCGATTGAAAAGGGGTGATTCCTCGCGGGAGGAAATGATCGCTTCCACAGATAAGGGGATACTGGTGACCCATTTCCATTACACCAACGTGCTGGACCCCATCAAGCTGGATATGACGGGAATGACCCGGGACGGGACTTTTATGATTGATGGGAGTGAAATCGCTTACCCCGTCAAGAATATGCGCTTCACCCAGAGCGTGGTGGAAGCGTTGAACCGGGTGGTATCGCTGTCGCAGGCGGTGGAGCTTCACGGCACATTGTTCGGCGGGGCGCTGATGGCGCCGGCTCTGAAAATAGAAGGATTCAATTTTTCCAGCGGGACGGAGTTTTAGAAGAATGATGAATACTGAATGATGAATGCTGAATGATGAATACTGAAGTTAGAACTGTCATTGCAAGACGCCGCAGGCGGACGAAGCAATCACCTGTCCCCTTATGTCATTTCGAAAGGCTGAAAGCCTTGAAGCAATCGGGTGATGTTGCGGTAATTCTACCCGATTGCTTCACTTCGTTCGCAATGAATAACTTGATTTCATTATCGGGAGAGAGCAAATGAGGAACTATCTCTTCATTTTAGCGGTTTTTCTTTTAACCGTCGCCGCTTTCAGCCAGGAAACCATCGGGGTTTCTGTCCAGGGCATCTCCGACGGGGTGAAAAACTCCAAACGGCAGGATAGAGATGAAGCCATATTGGACGCTAAACTGAAAGCCATCGAACGCGCCGGAGTCTCCATTGAAGCTGTAACTACAATGGAAAATTTTAAGCTGAAGCAGGATTGGGTGGAGAGTAAAGCGCAAGCGGTGATTCTACCGGGATTCAATATTATAGATGTCGGCTATGGCGCGGACGGGTTGTATCATGTGGTGCTGACCGGAAAAGTCTCAAAAGGGGGCGGCGACATAGGCGATAGTGAAGGGAATAAGAAATTTCGCATGGCGAAATTACTGCTGGAGAAGGATAAGGCCAGATCGATGAAGATGTTAAGAGTGGTGGTCAATGATTATGGTAATTGCTCGGCAGCGGATGATGCGCTGTATTATTTGGTAATCAACGAAAATAGCAGAAGACAAGCGGAAGAGTATTTATTGAGATTGAAAGCCTATCATCCTGATTGTCCTTATATCAAAGATGCTGATGATTATGTTGCCAATTGGAATGAAAATATCATCAATCGTTTGGATTTGAAGTTCGTTACCATCCCCGCCGGCAGCTTTATGATGGGTTCAAATAGCAGCAGTAATAAAATGAGGCCTGTTCACAAAGTTAACATTAAGAAGACCTTTCAAATTCTAAAGATGGAAGTATCGCAGGCCCAGTGGCAGGCGTTGATGGGAAATAATCCTTCTTTTTTCAAAGGAAATGACCTGCCGGTGGAATGTGTGTCCTGGAATTACTGCCAGGATTTCATCCGGAAATTGAATCAAATAGACCCGGGGAAAGGTTATCGTCTGCCGACAGAAGCTGAATGGGAGTACGCCTGCCGAGCGGGAACAAAAGATATATTTTATATTGGAAAAAGCACATCGGATTTGAATAGGGTCGGTTGGTATAAAGACAATTCAGGAAGTAAAACCCATTCCGTGGGAATGAAAATCCCCAACGCCTGGGATCTGTATGATATGCTTGGCAATGTCCGGGAGTGGTGTCAGGATTGGTATCATAACAGTTATAACGGAGCGCCGGTGGATGGCAGTCCTTGGAATTATCCGGCGGGGAAATCTCGTATACTTCGGGGCGGATCATGGCACGGCACCCCGGATAAATGTCGCTCAGACAGCCGCGGCTGCGTCGCCCCCAGTTATAAAGACAACGATATTGGTTTCCGTTTAGTGCGCAATCCTTGATTTTCTGTTTTAAAAGTAGGGGCGAAGCATTTCCTTCGTATAAAGGTAAATTATTCGAACCAGGGTGAAAATGCTTCGCCCCTACATCGATAATCATTCATCATTCAGTATTCTTATGAAGACTCTCTGCCAGCTCGCTTTGGACACCGCGGCCCAGATAGGCGCTTCCTACGCCGACATCCGGCTCGTCACCATCCGCAACGAATACATCACGGTGCGCAACGGAAAAATCGCGGAAATGGAACTGGAGGAGGACGCCGGGTTCGGTGTGAGGGTAATTAAAAACGGCGCCTGGGGCTTCGCCGCCTCCAACGACATCTCCAAGGCGGGAATAGATAAAACCGCGGCCCTGGCGGTAAAAATCGCCCAAGCCAGCGCTTCGCTGAAAGCCGAAGATGTCCGCCTTTCGGAGGAGACAGCGCACCGGGCGGTGTGGTCCACCACCTATTTGATAGATCCCTTCGAAGTGCCGCTGGAGCGCAAGGTGGATTTACTGATGGCGGTGGACGAAATCCTGAGGAAAGACAAGCGCATCGCCGCCGCCGAAGCCAGTCTGCGCTTCAAGACCGAGCATCAGCTCCTGCTCACCTCGGAAGGCGCTTTCATCGATCAGAAGTTGATGCAGTCCAGCGGCGGGTATTCCGCCACCGCGGTGGAAAATTCCGAGGTGCAGGTGCGCTCCTACCCCAACTCATTTCGGGGGCAGTGTATGTCAGCGGGCTATGAACTCATCGACTCGCTGAAGCTGGCGGAGAACGCGGAACGGGTGCGGGAGGAGGCGTTAGCTCTGCTGTCTGCAGATCCCTGCCCGGCGCGGGAAACGGCGCTCATCTTAGACGGCTCGCAGCTTTCCCTGCAGATACACGAATCGGTGGGCCATCCCACGGAATTGGACCGGGTATTGGGTATGGAGGAAAGCTTCGCCGGGAGCAGCTTCGCCACGACAGAGAAGCTGGGGAATTTCCGCTACGGGTCGGATATTGTCAATCTGGTATGCGACAACACCATCCCCGGCGGAATGGCCACTTTCGGTTTCGACGACGACGGAGTGCGGGCTCAAAGGTGGCATATTGTCAGGGACGGTATATTCGCCGGCTACCAGACCAACCGCGCTTTAGCGGATAAAATCGGCGCCGCCCGTTCCACCGGCTCCAACCGCGCCGACGGCTGGCGGCATATCCCGATGATTCGCATCGGCAATCTATCGCTGGAACCGGGGGAATGGACTCTGGAGGATTTAATCGCCGACACCGGCGACGGTATATATATGGAGACCAACCGGATGTGGTCCATCGACCAGCGCCGGCTGAATTTTCAATTCGGCTGCGAACTGGGCTGGGAAATTAAAAACGGAAAGAAAACCCGTCTGCTGAAGAATCCCTCTTATCAAGGCTCCACTCCCGAATTCTGGGGAAGCTGCGACGCTATATGTAACCGGGACTACTGGACGCTATGGGGAATATGGGATTGCGGGAAAGGACAGCCGATGCAGACGGCGGAAATGTCGCACGGAGCCGCTCCGGCGAGATTCAACAATATAAAAGTAGGTATAAGCGGATGAAAAAACTGTTTGCTATGATTTTACTGATGGTTATGCTCTCCCCGGCTTACTCAGGGGATGAAGCGTTAAGACTGACCATCTATAACCGGGGCATTATGCAGGTGGCTCAGGTTCAGAAATTTGAACTTAAGAAGGGGGAAAATTGGATAATCTTCGACGATATCTCTCCCAAAATCATCTCGGAGACTATGAGCCTGACCCCGGCGGGAAAGAAGATGTCTGTCACTACCGGGGAATACCTGTCAGACATCGCCAACCTGGATAAAATTTGGAACAAATTCGTGGGACAAACCCTCCCCCCCACCGTGTTCGGTGAAGACACCATTTCCGGCAAAGTGCTCCACTACGATGAGGACTACCTGTATATTAGGATGGCGGACGGAGGCCTCAAGCTGGTCGACCCCAATGACCTGCAGGGTATGTTGTTCACCGATCCCCCGGAGGGATTGATTTTCAAACCCTACGCTCAATTCCAGGTGGCGAACGGCGGTTCTGCGGGGAAATCCTCATTTGAACTGAACTACCTCACCAGCGGTGTGCAGTGGGGCGCGTACTACAACGCGGTATATGTCGACGGGAAGCTCCGCCTCTCCGGGGATTTCATCGTTGAGAATGAGTTGAACATCGGTTTCGACGGAGCGGAACTGGCGCTGGTGGCCGGCGAAGCGCATATGGCTTACGACAGGATAGACCTGCCCCGCAACGCCGATATGCTCACCGAACCCGCTGCCGGGGTGGACAGCGAGCCGCTGCTCGCCTACTATATCTACCCCATCGCCGCCAGGGTCGATCTCCCCGCCGCCGGGACAAAGGTCATCCCTTTGATGGAGAACAAGTCTTTCAACGCCGAAGAACGTTATATTATGAAAGAAGGTTTCGGCCTGAGAAACCTCGACCTAGTAGTTGCATTTACTCCTCCTAAAACCCCCCTCCCCGAAGGGGAAATTTCCGTTTACCGAAAAGTCAAAGGGGGCAAAGCAGTCTTCATCGGCGAAGATAAAATGTATAACACACCCCCCGGACGAGAAGCGGAAATCACCATCGGCAAGGATTTCAACCTCCAGGGCGAGCGCCGGCGTATCAGCCACAAACGGCAGAATCGAAATGTAACCGAGGACTTGGTCAGAGTCAAACTGATGAACGGCTCCGATCAGTCTAAGCAGGTTATCGTCCGGGAACGCGTTTACGGCGTATGGGAAATCACTTCCGCCGCCTATGAAGGGAAACCGGTGGAATACACCGAAATCAGCTCCCGGCGGATTGAATTCAAGGTCAAAGTAAAGGAAGGTTCAAGCGCCAATCTGGAATATACCGTCAGGTATGAGTACTAATGAGAAAAATTAACATACGGTTCTGCGTATTTTTAACCGCGGTGGTAACGCTGCCGCTGGCGGCGATGTTTTCCGGCTGCGGAGATTCCAACGGAAGTGGAAATGACCCCTGGGACAACAAACACCGGCTGGTCAATTTCGGAAACTACCCGGTAGTATCCCCGGACGGAGCTTATATAGTTTTCGGAGGCAGCGACGGCGATACTTCCGGCATCTGGCTCTACGAGTTCGACAGCGGCGCAATTAGACTGCTGACCGGCGCAGCCACTATCTCGGATTACGCCTGGGCTCCCGCCAGCGACCGCATCGCCTACAGCAATCCCGCCGGAGGCTTCGAAGGCGGCCTCTGGATTGCCGACATAGAGGGCAATACAACTCAGCTGTCGGACTTTGGCGAATACCCAAACTGGTCTCCCGATAGCAGTGAAATCGTCTTCCAGGGCGGCTCAGCGGGGGGAATTTTCAAAATCACGGCTTCCGGCGGCCAGCCCGTACCGCTCTATACCGCTGGATTCAAGCCCAAGTGGTCTCCGGACGGAAATGACATCGCGTTCTACGAGGAGCTCGCCTCGGTATCCTCACTGCAGACCATACCCTCCGGGGGCGGAACCCCGGTTTACCTCACCGCCGGAGGCTCCGATTTCGATTGGTCTCCTGATTCGGACGCGATTGTGTTCCACCGCTACGAATCCGGCGCCTACGGATATACCTATAATATCAAGGTGGTCGATTTGTCGAATCTCAACGCAGATGTGCTCTGGACCGGGGGAACCTCCCCCAGATGGTCGCCGGAGGGAGCCAGGATAGTCTTCGAAGGCGTCTCCGGCAGCGCCGCGGACGGAATATTCATAATGGACCCCTATGGAGGCTCTGTAGAGAGGATTTCCTCCAGCGGTTCCAATCCCTCCTTCAGATTGAATCAGGAAACGGTCGTTTACGACCGAAGCAATGGAGTCTGGGTTGCATATAAAAACTAAGTTTATCTTAACAGTTGGCTTGGCGGCTTTCAGCCTGAACGCTCTCGCCGGAGATGACAACGCTTTCATCCGCTCCCGGCGGGCTCAGCCGCTGAATCCGGCGGCGCTCAATATACCCGGCGACCCGGTCAAGGTCTGGGTCTGTTTCACCGATAAGGACGTATTCAGCGAAACCGCGCTTCAAGCGGCGCTGGAATATGTGGAAATCAGTCAGCGAACGCTGAAGCGCCGGGCTAAGTCCGGAGCCGGCCTCAGTCTCGCTGACCTGCCGGTTAGGAAAGACTACATCGATGCCGTAGCAGACATTGCGCTCTCTGTCTGCCACTCCAGCCGCTGGCTCAATTCGATTTCCGCCGAGGTTTACAAGGCAGACCTCGTAAAACTGGCTGACCTAAGCTGCGTGGCGGAAATTATCCCCGTCGCCCGCGGAAAGCGCGCCGGAACGTTTCTGGAGCAGGAAGACTACACCTGGCAGGGCAACGATGGTTTCGATGAAAGCCGCGCCTGGATGGGGCACGAAGGCGCCTTCTACGGCAACTCCTACGACCAACTGGCGCAGATGGAGGTCATCGAAGCCCATCGCCGGGGCTATTACGGCGAGGATGTGATAGTAGCGGTCATCGACGGCGGTTTTATGTATGACCACCGAGCGCTTAGGCACACGGACGTTATCGCCGAGTGGGATTTCATCTTCAACGATGATTTCACCGGCTACGACCCGGAGCAGGGAGATGTTCGAGGTCAGCCGGTTCACGGCACCGGATGCTGGTCCACCATCGCCGGTTACGACCCCGGTAACCTGATTGGAGCGGCGCCCTTCGCCAGCTTCCTGCTGGCTAAATCCGAGGATGTCCGCTGGGAAAAACCGGTGGAGGAGGACAATTGGGTGGCGGCGATAGAATGGTGTGAGCGGATGGGAGCGGACGTGGCTTCCAGTTCCCTCTCCTACAAAGACTGGTACAATGCAGCGGAATTCGACGGCATAGCCGCTCCCGCTTCCCGCGCTGCGGCAACGGCTTACGAAATGGGAATGGTGATATGCACCTCAGCCGGGAACGAAGGTCCCAGGCCGATGACCCTGGGAGCTCCCACCGACGCCGAAGGCGTGCTGTCCATCGGCGCGGTGGATTCCACCGGAGTCATAACCTGGTTCTCATCGCGTGGTCCCGCCGCCGACGGGCGCATCAAACCCAACATCTGCGCCCTGGGCAGACATACCACGGCTGTATCACCTTATAGTTACGACCGCTATGGCTTATGGAACGGCACTTCTTTGTCCTGCCCCCTGGCGGCGGGGGCGATGGCGCTGTTGGTCGAAGCGCATCCCGATTGGCCGGTGTATAAATACTATGAAGCGGTGGAAAACACCGCCACTCACGCTCATCGTCCTGACAACATTTACGGATACGGAATCGTCCGGATAGCGAAAGCCATCGACTATCCCTCGATTTCAGGTTATGTTTATAACCGGGATTCCGGGAAGCCGCTGGCAGAAGCTGAGCTCTATTTCACCTCTCCGGACACCGCCGGGGTGGTTTTAACGGACAAAGGGGGTTTTTACATCTTGGTCAATATGCCCCGGAGTGAATACGAAATCACCGCTAAAGCTGCGGGATTCACCGATTCCGATACGAAAAAGGCTGCGGTTCCGCCAAACGATACCATGGATTTTGTTTTAAAACCGCTGCCTTGAAGATATAATGGGGGAGGCTGAGGAGTTTTTTTTAGTTTATTGAAGCGACTTGCATAGCTTACCTATTACGAGAAGCGACAATGAGACGCATACAGACGTTTGTACTTGCAGCCCTGCTTGCTGCCTCAGCCTTATCCGAAGTCCGTTCCGACGAGTTCAGCGCAGCTAATACGGGCTTCGGTAATACGGCTCACCTCGACTCAACCGGGATATGGACCGACCAGGTCACCTGGCAGGTAGCAGCCCCTGCGCCGATAAACTTTGGCCGCGCCGGAAGCGGGGTGATTGGCAGATATTTCTACGTCTTCGGTTCGCTGACCGCGAACATTGGCCTGGCTTATAATATCAACACCGGTCATTGGGAGCAGTCCACTCCCCCCGCCCTGGGAAACTGCAATTGGACCGGAGTGGCTGCGCATAACACTATTTTCCTGATTGGGCGCTACGGGAATTACAGCTACGGCAGGGAAATCCAGAAATTCACCCCTCTGCGGGGCGGACCGCAGGGGACCTGGGAACGAGTGGCGGATTATCCCTTCGCCGTCTGTGGAGTCGCCGCTGCCTGGGACGGGGGGAATTACATCTACACCGCCGGGGGCAGCAGTTTCGGGCGTTCCTGCAGCGAAGCCTTCCGCTATGATATCGCCGCCAACGTCTGGGAAACCATTCTTCACCTCCCACCATATTTATCACTTTATCACTCTTAATCCTGAAATTACAGCAGTGTTAAAAATCAAGCTGTTTATTATTCCGCTGGACAGCCGAGGGATGGTTGCTGAGAGAGAACATCTAAGATTGTTTTAAAAGTTGAGAGGAAGATAAATACATTTGAAGTGCGAACTCCGGGGCGACAGGGTGGTAATCGCGGGGAAGTGCGCGGTTTATCTGGAGGGGACGATATTCGTGTAGTTTTGGGATTCGGGATTGGGGATTCAGGATTCAGCGGGCAAGATTCAGGAGGGAGACTGAAACAGTTTTCAGGAATTAATTGTTGATGCTTAAGTGTTGACAAAATCATTGAAAATTATTATATTGAGGGCAAGGCACTTTAAATGACATTTTTTCATTTATTTACACATTATCATGATCGACACGAAATATAATAGAAGTCTGTCGTTGATTTTCAGTAACAATGTTTTAAGGGAATTGGCCTTAAAACAAAGCAGTCGCTATTTTTCTGAGATCGTTTTGCAATCAGGATTTTTGAAATTATGTCCAAATATTAGAACTTATTTTGATTTTTTTGAAAGCTTATTTGATTATTTAGGTAAGAACTACAGGAATGAATACGTCTATAAAAATACTATAATAAACAAAATATTATTAGGAAAGTATTCACTCAACACTTCGTCAGTTCTTGAAGAATTGCGAGTAGGAAATGCAAAAGCCGATTTAGTAATTTTGAATGGTACCTCAAATGTTTATGAAGTGAAAACAAAACTCGACAATTTAGACAGACTTGATTCTCAACTTCGTGAATATCTAAAATTCTTCGATAAAATATATGTGGTTATAGATGAAACGCACTTAGCAAAAATCCAAAAAATTATACCATGCAGTATCGGAATCATGGTTTTAACAAAACGACTCACAATATCATTGATTCGTGAATCTGAAGATAATAAACATAATGTTGATCCAATGATAGTATTTGATACTCTCAGAAAAAATGAGTACTGTTCAATCATTAAAAACGAGTGTGGCTCTATCCCAAAAGTACCAAACACTCAATTGTTCATAAAAGCAAAAGAAAATTTCATGAGAATCCAAAAGGAAAAAATACATGACCATATGGTGAATGAGTTAAAAAATAGATCAAGAAAAGTATGGGATTTAGAATTTGTAAGAAATGTGCCAAAATCATTAAAGATGTTTTCTCTTTCTAACAGATTGTCTAAAATGGAAGTCCATAGCTTTCGAGAAGTGCTTAATTCACCTATAAATATACAATAGGAGGGAAAATTGTATTTTCCTTATATGCGTGGAAAGCAATTTGAACTTATAGCCTTACGCGAAGCAGCAGAAAATCTTCAGAGCAGGTTCAAATGCACACCAATAATTGAACCTGTCAAATCTAAATTAAGTAGTCTGGACAAAGTATGTTATAAATATTCAGAATTTAATCTTCCTCTAATACTAATAGTCAATCCGCTAGTCGGCGATTTTAAAGATGATAATTCTCCAATTATTAATGACATTGTTAATAAAGAATATGCAGACGCGGATTCATTTTCAATTGGATTCATTATTTCAAGCAAAACAACAGAAAAAGAAATTGAAGACGTATTTTCAAGATTTAAATCAAAGAATTTATCTATTATACATCTTTGTAATTATTATAATCCAGAAATATTGATTGGACTAATCAAGGGACATGACAAATTTGGATATAATATTTTTATCGATAAATATTCGGGTCATACATATAGAGGAAAATTCTCTAATTCAAATAATGTTTTGATAAAAGACGGTTTCATTCAAAGGAAAAATGCCGATTATCCAGATGATGAGTTTTTTTCCGATCTGCATACATATTATTTGGATTTTCATCTGAATGGCTTTGGTGATTACTTAATGGTTGGTGAGGATTATTCGGAAACCGGTGGTCCTGCTTTTGCAGTTGCAATCCATATTACATATAAACATTCTAATGAAGACATCTGGATAAAACACTTTATTTCGGATCGTATAGAAGGACCACTAGCTACTGCTGGAAAATTTTTTGAGGCATTGAAGAAGCTCACATATTCAATTAAGAACAACGAAGTTTTTCTAACGAAAGCATTAAAAGAATATTTAGAATTATATGATCAAAAACATTTCCCAGGTTTGGGTTATGTTAAGAAACTATCGATGTTGCATCACCTCGAGTTAATTATTAATCAGGTCGGATTATAGTGGACATTCCAGTAGGGATTTAACATGTTAA